>JADFAK010000154.1 GCA_015665315.1 Flavobacteriales bacterium
ACAATCGTCCGTTCCAACAAATCGCCATAAGTTCCACCAACGACAAATCCCCTCTTATCTCTTCCTCTAAACACTTCCTCTTATCTCTTGAATTCAACTGAGCAAGAAAAAAACCATATGGACGACTGCAACTCTCAAGACTCACGCTCCTACTCACACTGACCTTCAAGCCCTATCACAATCGTCCGTTCCAACAAATCGCCATAAGTTCCACCAACGACAAATCCCCTCTTATCTCTTCCTCTAAACACTTCCTCTTATCTCTTGAATTCAACTAAGCAAGAAAAAATACCAAATGAACGACTGCAATTCTCAAGACTCGCACTCGTACTGACCTTTAGGTTCCTTCTGCTTCTTGAAATAAGGAAGTTGGTAATGGTGTTTGGATTCGAAAAAAATCCCACCTTGTCAGCACAATGCCCCCCGACCCCTATCAACCAGGTCATCGAGCATGTCTCGGCGACGAAACTTTACTAGACAACTAGATTAAATAACTCCAAAGTTTCTGTGCTCGACAACCTCTACTGACTATCCGTCCCCCTATCAACCAGGTCATCGAGCAAAGCAGCATCAAAAATCGTCATAGCATTCAATTGTAGTTGAGCTGCGCCGTCGAGATGCCGACCTCATCACTTACCACCCCCATCCAATTCTGAAAAACTCCCTCCTCGTAAGCAAGGATAACCTTCGCATGAGTTTCCCACAGCGGATCAAACTTCTCCAATGCCCCTATCATCTCCTCCAAATGTCCCTCCTCTTCCTTGATGATATTCCAAACTGAAACCGGACTGTCATGCTTCTTCAAAATTTCATGGTAGACAGGATATAGATCATCTGCGCGGACTTCAATAGCGTACGTTACATATAGATACGCCACATATTTCAACTCCTCTCCAGCTAGTCCCAACTTTTCCTGCAGGTACTTCGACGCAAAAATGTCCAATCGGTGCAAGTAATGCCTGCTCGTGTGCCCCGCTAATAATTCTTCCACTTCATAGGTCTCACAAGCTCCCTCTTGCACCCGATCAATCATCTTCTTGAGATAGTACGCATGACGGTGCTCCTCGGCGGCATGTTTGAGGACCATCAGATTGGTACGGGTCGGATGTTCGCATTTCGAGATCATTCGTGCGCCACAATTTTCCATGTAGGACAGGGTGTTGAGCCATTTGGCGTGGAGCGTGGGATCCGTGACGATGTGTTCTATGGTTGACTGTAACATGTGTGGTTTTCTGTGTGGTTATTGCTCAATTTCTACGGTTGTTTTGAGCTTAAAATGATGCTCATATTCCAAACTCCCACCAATAGCGGCGCAAAGTTTGGCAATGTCTTCCTCCTGCGCGATGTAGGGAGGCATTAAGTAAATAAGGTTCCTAAACGGACGAATCCAAACGCCCTTTTCAACGAAATATTTCTGGATTTCGGCTGTGTCAATGTCCTGCTTGCACTCAACTACGCCTATCGCTCCAAGTACGCGCACACCTTTCACATTTGCATTTATTGCTAGGCTTTTAAATCCCGATTCTAACCAGGACTCGATGTTGCGCACTTGTTCTTTCCATGCCCCTGAAGCCAGTATGTCCAGACTGGCAATCGACACCGCGCAGGCTAGCGGATTGGCCATAAAAGTGGGTCCGTGCATAAAGACTCCTGCCTCGCCAGCGCATACGGTTTCGGCGACTTTTGAGGTGCAAATCGTGGCCGCCATGGTCAACATTCCCCCTGTGAGCGCTTTTCCCACGCACATAATATCGGGCGATACATCGGCGTGATTGGCAGCGAATAATTCTCCTGTCCGACCGAATCCCGTGGCGATTTCATCAAAGATCAACAGCACGTCATATCGATCGCACAATTCCCGAGCTTTTACCAAATATTCTGGGGAGTACATGCGCATTCCACCGGCCCCTTGGACAATCGGTTCGAGAATAAATGCGGCAATTTCGTGGTGGTGATTCTTAAAAGTATTCTCGAGCTCGTCTTGTTCTGTTTGGTTCAAGCCTTCGGCAAATGATGATGTGGGCTCCTTCATGAAAACGTGCTGTGGTAGCATGGGGGCAAACAGGTGATGCATGCCGCCCTCCGGATCGCATACCGACATAGCGCCAAAGGTATCGCCGTGATAGCCCTTCTTGATGGTGAGTAATTTGCCCTTCTCAGTCTTCCCCAACGAATGCCAGTACTGAAAAGTCATCTTCAAAGCCACTTCAACCGAAATCGAACCGCTGTCGCACAGAAAAACTTTCTCCAAACCAACAGGTGTCATATCAACCAGTCGCTTGCACAATTCAATAGCAGGCTCATGCGTGATTCCGCCGAACATAACGTGCGACATCTTACTGATTTGCGCTTGCAGGGCCGCGTTGAGAGTAGGGTGGTTGTAGCCGTGAATAGCACACCACCACGAACTCATGCCGTCGATCAATTCCCGACCGTCGTCTAGTTTCAACTTCACGCCATTGGCCGATTCAACAGCATATACCGGCATCGGATTCGTGAGCGAGGTGTAGGGATGCCAAATATGCTCCCGATCAAATTTCTTTTGCGAGTCGCTCAGCATGGGCTTTGACATTTAGGGGTGTGAGTGAATCGAGAAACGGGACAGTGAGGTATTTGCGCTTGTCGCTGAATTTTTCAATGGCCTCCCTGCTTGTTTTTACAGTTGTTCCACTGAAGATGATGGAGTGAATTTCGATGTTGTTGCGCTCCAGAATATCGATGCTGAGGAGGGTGTGGTTGATGCTGCCGAGGTAATAATTCGCGACGAGCACGACCGGACAATTCCACTGCTTGAGTAGGTCCAAATTGAGCTCCGTATCGTTCAAAGGAACCATGATCCCGCCCGCCAATTCGACGATGAGGTGGTTGTCGGTCTCGGGAAGTTTCAATGCTGATGCCTTTACCTCAATCCCGTCAATAGCCGCCGCAGCATGGGGAGAAAGTGGTTCTTTGAGTAAGTATCCTTCGTCGAAAAAGTGAGTTTTCTTGTTGCTGATTAACGAGCGTACAGTCTCCTTGTCGCTATCCGTCTCGCTGCCCGATTGCACAGGTTTCCAGTAGTCGGCATGCAGTGCCTCGACCAAAATCGCGGAGATCACCGTCTTTCCCACTTCAGTGCCTATTCCGGCGACAACCAAGGTCTTTTTCATGTGTCCAAGGTTTTCAATAAGAGGTCGATTTCGGATTTGGTATTGTACGCGTGAACGCAAATACGGATCCTCTCCTGGCCTTCGGCGACGGTCGGTTTGCGAACAGCCACAGCATATATATCCGCCGACTGCAATGCTTGTGCCTTGGCGAGAACTTCCTCGTTTCCCGGAACAATTACGCCTTGAATATGTGATTGATCGCGTGAGTTATTGGCCAGTTGTAATCCTTCAATATTCTTCAGTCCTTCAATTAGATAGATCACGTTGGACTTCAAAGCTTGGCGTTCATCCTGAGCTTCCTGAACGAGGTCGTAGGCAATGGACAGTCCCAAAACCTGGTGCGCCGACATGCCCGTGCTGTAAATAACGGGGCGCGATTTATTTACGAGATACTGCTTCAAAAGTGAAGAGCCAACGATGGCGCCGCCCTGATAACCAAAGGCTTTTCCGTAAGCGAATACCTGCGCAAATACCAGCTCATCAATTCCCAATTCCTGCACGAGACCTCTTCCGTTTTCTCCATGAATTCCCACCGAGTGCGCCTCGTCGACAATCAAGCGGGCGTCGTTCTTACGGCAAAGCTCGGCGATTTCTTCGAGCTTGGCATAGTCACCGTCCATGGAGTAGAGCGATTCGACCACCACAAAGGTCTGCCCCAAGCGCTTGCCCATTTTCTGGCGCAAGTCCTGGATGTCGTTGTGGCGAAAACTAAAGGTCTTGGCCTGACTCATGCGCATGCCGTCGATGATGCTGGCGTGGCACAATTCGTCGCGAATAATGGTGTCGTGACGGGTAGCAATGGAGGACAAAAGCGCGACATTGGCCTGATAGCCCGTGGGGATGACCAAAGCCGCCTCAGCTTGATGAAAGGCTGCAATCTTCGCTTCCAAAGCATCAATTTCAGGACTGTTTCCACTGAGCAAGCGCGAACCAGTAGCCCCAGATTTTTGCACATCAGCCAAGCCTTCCATGAATCTCTTGTGAAATTCTGGATTGCGAGCGATGCCCAAATAATCATTCGAGCAAAAGTCAATAGACTCCGTTCGATTTTGCAAGGATCTGGTAAGTCCGGCCTCGTCGATGAAATCAAGTCTGGTCTCGAGAAACTTCATTACACAGTCGCTTCGCTAGTCTGCTGAGCTTTTTGCTTTTCGTGGATCGACGGCATGGCAGTCAGACCGAAAAACTTGAACATATCCATATCGGCATTGAACTCGGGATTGGGCGTCGTGAGCAATTTGTCACCCGCAAAAATCGAATTGGCCCCCGCCATAAAGCAGAAACCCTGTTCGAGACGCGAACGTTCGAGTCGGCCAGCAGATAAACGCACCGCAGCTTTCGGCATCATAATGCGCGCCGTAGCAATCATCCGCAACAAATCCTCAAACTCCACCTGACCTTGCTCCTCCAAAGGAGTTCCAGGAACCGGCACAAGTGTATTGATGGGCACTGATTCCGGCTGTTGGTCCAAATTGGCCAATGTGATAAGCATTTTGAGTCGGTCATCGGTACTTTCACCCATGCCTATGATGCCGCCAGAGCAGACAGTCATTTTGGCCTTGCGAACATTGTCCAAGGTGTTGAGTCGGTCGCTATAAGTCCGCGTCGAAATCACATCGCCGTAAAAATCCTCCGATGTATCGATATTGTGGTTGTAGGCATACACCCCCGCATCGGATAATTTCTGGGCCTGGCTTTCGGTGAGCATTCCCAACGTACAGCACACCTCCATGTCCAACTCATTAATCCCACGCACCATTTCCAACACCTTGTCAAGATCACGGTTGTCGCGCACCTCTCTCCAAGCAGCACCCAAACACATGCGATTGGCCCCCGCAGCCTTCGCCTGCTTGGCCTTGTCGACGACATCAACAGGGTTCAACATGCCGTGCACCTTGATATCAGTATGATACCGAGCAGCCTGAGGGCAGTACGAACAGTCCTCCTTACAACCACCCGTCTTCACCGAGAGAAGGCTGCTGATTTGTACCTCTGAGGGATTGTGGTATTTTCTGTGCATTGTCGCCGCTTCGTAGACGAGTTCTAGGAGGGGTTTATTGTAGATGGACTGGGCTTCTTCGAGGTTCCAGTCGGAGCGGATTTCATTTTTCATTTTTCACTTTGAATTTTCCATTTGGGCGCAGCCCAATGTGCAATGGGGGCAAAAGTAATGGGAATGGGTGAGGGGGATTGTCATGGGAGAGTGAAAAAGGGAATGAAATATTTCAAATTTTTAATTTTTCATTTCGAATTTTTCATGTGGGCGAAGCCGCGTTGACATGGGAGGGTGAAAAGTGAAAAGGGAATTGAGTCGATGAGTACAATAACTTTGCTCCTCACTCAGCCTTGAAAATGAAAACACCGAATGGATTTTATAACTTTAAATCCGCTGCATAACTAGTCCAGTTTTTAAGCGGAAAGAGCACTTTTGGGTACACTCTCGAATGGTATCTGTTTTAATAGAAGGAATTCAAGAGGATTGATTGCAATTGCTATTTTTGAATTCACCATACCACAATGAAGTACTACCGACTTAAAAACAAAGAAATCAACGCGAGTGATTACAGCGATATATTGTTAGTGGGAAGCACCTCTTACGGTAACCGACAAAATGGATTGTTGGTATATGATAGAACTGGGCCATTTCAACCTCTAATCATAATATCGGGGCTGGACGACCTGTTGGTGACTGGCGGCTTTAAGAAGTTACTTGAAAAGTCTGACCTTTTAGGTTTTCAATTCAGACCTGCCATCAAGGGGCATATTGCCTTCGTCGATTGGACAAAGTGGGACTTAGAAGCCGATCCTAGATTTAAGTCGGTGAAAGGTGATTCCGAAGAGTATATTTTGAGTCTGCCGCATTCCCAAGAACTTTCAGACCAAATGGAAGGCGTTTGGGAAGTTATAGTTGAGGAAAACGGAAAGATCGCAAACGGCCAAACGTTTGAGCCAGTTGATCTACAAGTTGACATAATGCGAACTCAGAATAGCGGTTGGATCATTGTGACCGAGAAATTTAAACATTGGTTAGAGACCAATGGCGACAACTGGATGGAATTTTGGGATTTGGAGAATCTGCCATACTGATTGGTTTTGTAAGAACTTCAAGTGAGCATGCCAGTACCTTCACTCAGAAAATCATCCTGGAAATAGTCGAATACATGCCCGTCGTTTTTCACAAAAATCTTGTAAAAGTTACCCATAATTGGTAACTTTAATCAAAATTAACCCCATGGGAAAAAATACATCAGTAGCCTTAGGTGAGCATTTTGAGGATTTCGTCAAGTTGAGAATTAGCGAAGGGCGGTATAAAAATGTGAGCGAAGTAATTCGAGCTGGCTTGCGACTTTTAGAGGAAGAGGAGCAGAAGTATTATACACTCAAAGCGGCCATACAAGAAGGGATGGACAGCGGACAAGCAATGAACTTTGACCCAGAAGAAAATTTGAAGCGCCTGAAACGTGAAAGAGCAAAGAATGGCTAAATACATTCTTACCAATCGCGCCGTAAAAGACTTATCGGACATTTGGAATTGTACTTTCGATTCATGGTCTGAAAAGCAAGCCGACAAGTACTAAAACGAAGTTTTGAATCACTGCAACAAACTAGCGAAGAAGCCCAATGCTGAAAGGAGCTACTCAAATGTGATTGAAAATGTACAAGGGGCGAAGATCAATAAGCATATAATCTTCTTTCGACAGATAGAGGACAATGTTATAGAAGTAGAAAGAATTCTGCATGAGAGTATGGACTTGAAGAGAAGGCTCCTGGAGTGAAGTGCTAGTAATTATCTCGTTTGCTAGTCCAATTATGAAACGTAATGGGGATGACGAACAAGCGACGAACCTTATTGAATTTTTAAGGAAAAAATATGCTCAGCGACGAGCGCTAATGGAAGAATTAGATCAGATTTGATCAGAAGGTATTCTTGACGGGATTACTTTGTTGGAATTTGATAGTCGTATTGTTTGCTGAATCGAGTAAATCCTATACTCAGCCAAAAGTGGGTGTTAACATGTACATTTGGCTACATAAAGAAATTAGAATGAGTATAATAATTGGTCGAAGTAGACAAGTTGCACAACTTGAAAAATTGCTCAGTTCAGAAAAGTTGGAACTGGTAGCAATCTATGGTAGAAGGAGGGTAGGAAAGACATTCTTAATTAGTGAAACGTTCAAAAAGTGTGCACCAATGATAGCGGCTGGTTCATTGTGACCGAGAGATTTAAACGCTGGCTAGAGACCAATGGTGACAACTGGATGGAATTTTGGGATTTGGGGGATCTGCCTTATTGATTGGCTTTGTAAGAACTTCAAGTGAGGATATTCTATTTTCATTCAAAAAGTTATGCGAGTAGTGGCTAAATACGCTCTACCAATCGCCCCCTTGAGCGCCTATAATCAACTTCATTTTCCGCTGATGTCTCTGTTTGATTCTACTAAATTGGCGCGGGTTGTAAATGCAAACACCTGAACCGATTCACAGAGATCAATTCAGGTGTTTGAAAATGCGACTGAATGTGCCAATTATTGACCAGTCATTCGCGGGGGAGGATTCTTCGTTTCCATAAGAAATTCCATGGTCTGATTTAATTGACTATCGAAATAGCTTGACTGTGCTTTCCTCTTTCTGTGAGCATGGTTAAGTTGTACATGCCTGCCGGGAGGTCAAGGTGGATTGATTTGGTCTGTGAATCAGATGGAAAACGATCTATGAATTCGTGCACGACTTTTCCTGCTAAATCGGTAACAATAACTCGAACGGGGCCTTCGATGCTAGAGCTTGACTCGATAACAAAGTTTCCATTGCTCGGGTTGGGGTAAACAGATAGAGTCGGCTGCTCGTTGTGTTCGGCAATCGCGGTTGCGCTCCCTACTGATAATGTTGCGGCTTCAGTCGAAATTGTGCAAGGACCATAATTGAGTACACAACGATAGAGTGTATTGTTGTTCGAGCTATTCACATTGCTGACAGTCAGCTGATTACTTGTCGCTCCAGAGTTTTGTCCTGCATTACTGAGATTGACGAATCCCGTTCCAGAGTCGGCTTGCCACTGAAAGGTTAATTCGTCATGAGCGGCGGTTTCAAATGTGGCCGTTCCTCCGCTAGCCACACTTTGATTGTCAGGATTCGTGTACGTATGCGAGTAATACAGTTTAAGTACGTCACAATGCGTGAAATTATTACCATGATCCTTCCAGATTCCGATGTCGTCAACTTTTCCGTTGAAATTCCATCCGAGTGCAGGAGTTGTTCCAATAAATATATTTTTATTAGCAGCCCAACTAGAATTAGTGGAACCGGTCGACGCAAGCTCACCATCTAAATACAAGAGGAGATCGTTGTCGTTTCGAACGAACACGACATGGTGCCAATTTGAATCGCTATTATCATTTGCGTTAAGCGCCAAACCCGAAAATTGTGTAGACAACTGAACTGTGCCGTCGGGATATGCGAACAGATACCAAGTTCCAGGCTCATAGATTTCATTGTTTCCATAAGACATTATTGTTCCGCTGCCATCGGTCGATGATCTCTTATACCACAGGGAGATGACTACGTCTTTTGTTTCTGGATAAGGAAAATTGTCTCTTCTCATATATGTAGCGGAACCGTCGAAGATGTATGCGCTATTCGAAATACTAAATCTATCCGAAGAAAGACTGGCTCCTAGGTTTTGCAGGTTCAGATTAGCGTGGTCGTCCGTTGCGTCGCCCGTAAAAGAATACCATGCTTTAAGCCCCGATGTTCGCACATACTGTGGTGCTTGTGAAAATGCTAGTCCTATGCAAACAAATTGCAAAAGTATGATGGGCAATAGCGCCTTTGAAAGTAAGTTGAATTTTTTCATTTTTTTAGTTTTTTAGAGGTTGAAATAGTCGTTGACGAGTGAGTTTTTTGAATAAATAGGTTGATTTCGGTCCATATTTGTATGCATTGTTTGTTGAATCGAAATTCTGTTTGTTCGGTGCTTATCTGTGTGAACATCTGGATTGGAAATGTTTCGGACAATATTACTTTGAGATAGTAGCCGGGACAATAGTCACTATCAATGATTTCAGGACCAGACCATCGTAGTATCTAGTTAGATTTAACTAGGGGGGCAGGGAGTATTTGGCCATTGTAGAGTGTACAATGGAGATTTAATAGGCGCGATAAAGCCAATTTCCAGAGCTTAATCGTCCCTTTAGCATTTCTGGCCTGATAATTGCATCCCCCTAGGCGTCGGACAATAGTACCCGGCAAGATTTTAATACATTATTATGAATAAAGGAAAAGTAAAATTCTTCAACGAGACCAAAGGTTTTGGTTTCATCGCTGAGGAAGACACAAACGAAGAGCACTTTGTGCACGTATCAGGATTGATCGATGAAATTCGAGAAAATGATACCGTTGAGTTTGAATTGAAAGAAGGTAAAAAAGGATTGAATGCCGTAAACGTGAAAGTCGTTTAACGCATTGACATATTTTTATTGAAGAAAGGCCTGTCGTATGACAGGCCTTTTTGTTTTTACTGAAGTTCGAGAGACGTTGATGAGTTAACACCTTGAGGGGGAGTGTTCATTAAAGTGTGTCATCGGTTAATAATCGTTCATTAAAGTAATCGACTAGGTCTCTTCTAACGGATGACCATGCGAACATACGACCATTCCGGGTTAATGCCCTTCAAAACGCCTCTTTACACGGATGAATTCCGTACATAGGTTGAACTCAGCTAAAGGATGTCAGGTGTAACCTCTATTCCAATATCAAGACCTGCTGAATTCTCTCCCCAGTCTTCGATCTTACCTCTAGAATATACCCACCTGCCTCCAACATCGAAAGATCGATTTTGCTGTGATATTCGCGGATGTCCATAGTATCGAAAACTTCCTTGCCTCTAAAGTCATATATATTCAGCTCCCAGTCCTCCTTGAGCTCCGATTCAAAAAGAACATTGGCGACACGACTTGCTGGATTTGGGAAGACTTCCATCAGACTTGAATGACCGAATTGCTCGTGAACCTTTGTAATAATCAACGGTTCTGTTGCAAAAGCTCCATAGTAAGATACACCATCAACAATCGTTTCGTTAAGCTCCAATAAAGCCCAGCCAGACTGCTCACAAAGGAAGAAGTGTTGAATTAGCGTGATGGATGAGTAGGTCGTGTCTCCATCAGCAATGGTTACCAATATATTGTCCTCGGTGCGAACAAATCGCAAGACGTCATTGAATGTTCCAAAAGGCAAAGACAAGGTGCCGTATGCGTCCGAAGTAATCGTGGTTGTTCCTTCGCTTATCGTTTGCCCACCGTTTCCATTGTCTGTGATTTTGTAATAATCATCGCTGCCTGTCGAATTCAATGTTGCTGGTAACAAGTAGTGCATTTTTGGATCGGAAAAAGCCGTCCATGCCGAGGTCGATGCGTTCCCTTGAGTAAACACCCCGCTGTCTCCTTGCGAATAGTAAACATGAACATCGTACGTTGTACGAATGGCAACATCTGCAGACGGAAAATTGGCACCAAAAATGGAGCTGCTAGGATCGACAACTTCAAATGTATCGACTGGTGTAAGTGCCAATGAGCCATAATCCCACATCAAGTCAGAACCACTCGCACTAGGTGTCTGATATTCGACTTGGTGAATGGCATATGTTTCACCATTATTCATGTGAAAATTATCAATGTCAAGAGTGGGTTGTGCTAGGAGCATAAAGCTGCCTGCACAAAGAATAAGGAGTGTTGCAAGTTTTCGCATGGATGAAATTTACAACGGTTCTTTTTCATGGTGAATAAAGAAGAAGGTATAATTTGGATTGCTAAGTTCGAAATGGACAATGTCTGAATGGAATCTCACCAATAGTCAGACAAAAGACAACGAGAAATTACGATGTAGCCATAAAAGGAATGATAGTTGATTGATACTTTGGTAGCGAATAAATCCAGCCCTATCGTGAAATATCTTCTTATCCTAACTGCCGTACTTGCTCCTTTATTCAGCCAAGCCCAACCCTCCCCACAAGAAGCATATCCAGCCCGTATCCAAGCCATCAACGAAATCCTCAAAACGGATTCCCTCAACTATGCCCTAATCTGGGAACGACTTGAAATGAAAGTCAACATGATGGCCAAGTTTCCGATGGCTCATGAATTGTGCGATTTTAAGCTTGATTCGACCGAAATCGGCCAAAAACTGCCTTTTTATGACGAATTCAACGCCGATTTCGTCAAAATTCACGAAAAAGTGATCATGGAGGGGAAAGACGAAATTGTGGAGGTTGGTGATTTTTACTTGAACAGGATGTGGTTCTACGCCGGTGTGAATGAGTTGGATAAAGCCATTGCAGATGCGACCTATTTGAGAGACTCGGCATCCTATTCTCGCTATTCCGATCGAGGTGACTATTACAACAATTGGGCACTGTATTCTCTGTTCGATTTGTACATCATGAAAGGTGATGGCGAAAGTGCTTTGATGGCCATCGATGCCATGCTCGACAAAAAGAAAATCCAGGATCCCGTCATCTACTATTCTGTGCACGGTGGATTCTTGAATTATCAGGACAAGGTGGAATTGTTGGCGTGTTTTGGCCAACAAAAAGAATTGATCAATTACTTGGAATACACCTGTCGAGATCATTTCGATTGGTATTTGGCTCGGGCCCATTACAAGGGGAAAAAGCTGGATAGTTGGTCCTTTGCCGACAATGAATATTACACCAGCAAGGAAAGTTTTGAGTACTACCTGGGAAGTGCCAAGCACAAGAGTTTTGATCTGCTCAGACAGCTTGTTGACTACATGAAGTTGTACGAACATCCGGAATGGAAGAAATACGAGAAGATTTTGAGTGACATTCGCTTTCAGATGAATGAGAATTATGAAACGGTAAATCCAGAATTGAGTGATCGGCAGTTGAAGAAGTTGACGTCGGCGATTGCCTCGGATCACATCGATAAGAACTAGGATGAAGCTGTTGTGCACCATTCTTTGAGATCTGGTCGGTCCGATGGACTGGTATGAAGTCGGAATTTCGATTGGAATCTTGTGAGTTTTGGTGTCCATGTGAAGTGAAGATATTTCAATGAAATTTGTCCTTGTTCTAAAGAAAGTTTCATTTTTGCACTTCGGCAAATGAATAACATGAAGTATACCCTTATCACAGGAGCTAGTAATGGCATCGGCAAGGAGATGGCAATCAATTGTGCATCTAGAAAAATGAACCTCATTTTGGTTTCCTTGCCAAACGAGAAAGTTGGAGAGTTGGCCAGTGAATTGGCCGCAACCCACAGTGTTTCGGCAGAGTTTTACGAGTGTAATTTAACGGAATTGGGTGCGGCCCAGAAGCTTTATGATTGGACTGTAGAAAAAGGCTTTGCCGTAAATTTCTTGGTCAACAACGCCGGATTCGGTGGAGTCGGAGCTTTTGAAAAGCACGATACAGGATACATCAATGCCATGTTGGATTTGAATGTAAAGGCGACAACACTCCTCACGCATTTCTTCATCCCCGAATTAAAGAAGAATGCACCTTCGTACTTGTTGAACACCTCAAGTATGGCAGCAAATTTTCCGGTGCCCTATAAATCGATGTATGCGGCCACGAAAATATATGTCAAGAACTTCACCTTGGCCCTTAGGGAAGAGCTAAAAGAATTTGGAGTATGTGTCTGTCTATTACAACCAGGTGCCACACCCACGAATCAAGTGGTTAAATCCCAAATTGAGGGCGGAGGGGCCATGGCGAAAATTTCAGTTCTTAGCGCTCAAGAAGTAGCCGCTTACGCCATTGACAGAACTTTGCGAAACCATGCAAAGGCCATTCCCGGATTTAAAAATAGAATGTCTTTGGCTGCCGCTAAACTTTTACCCAGTTCAGTCAAAATGAAGTTGGCTGTGAATTCAGCAAAGAACTACGAATAAGCCTATTTTTCTTCCAAACTCTTGGCATACCCCTTTATACTCTGGTAGTAAAGAATTATACCCACTATCAAAAGTAAGTGGGCGAAATCGTTTTTGTCAAACCATTGGTACAAGTTGATTTTGAAGGCCAAAAACAGAGCCGACGGAAACATGATGAAAACGCTGTAGACCATGTATTTAAAATATGGCCCGTATACCTTCGTGTACTTGTATCCCAAAATCCCCAAGCAGAATATAAGTCCGACCGCTGAATTGATAGCAGGAACTCTCAATCCAATGACCTGGTCCCGATTCAAATCTGCAAAAATGAACACCAAAGAAGCGGCAATAAGTGCAATGAGCAGTTTGGCCAAGCTTAGTTTGTTCAAGAGGTCTTTCATTTTGGCTGTCGGATGAATCGAAATCATCGCCTTTTCGAGCAAGAATACCGCGAAAATCCCCGTGTACCAAGGGGGGTATTTACCTGCTAACCCCCAATAGTTAAACATCAAATGGCCCAGACCGCCGAAGAACATACCTATGCCAAAAACCAAATAAAACGCGGTCCAATACTTGAAAAATGGGAGGGTCGTATCGAACTTCTTGGTTTTCAAAGCCAAAACCAATGCGACCACTAGAATTAGAAAATCCCCAATAAAGGCGTTGGGCTCCAAAAAATCTAGTCCCCATAAAGTGAACTCTATTTTATCAAAATCTTCACCTATTAACATTACTTACTCTTTTCTTGAAATTTGTGTAGGTTCATCAATATCAGCCTTTCAACCAACAGCGGAAATCGAGCTTGCATAAACTTGTTCAGTTTGCCAATGCCAGTTAGCGTAGTGATATACTTTCTTTTTTCAATGTTCTTCCGCACCATAGCCGCTACATACTCGGTCGATTGCACATTTTTTCCAGTGCGATCTTGCAGGGTGATTCTAGAACCATCGGCTGAAATCGTTTCCTTGTTGTGTTCAATTTGGGTAATGCCCGCAAAAACAAGCCCAGCGTGAATATCATATTGTTTTTCTTCAATTCGTATCGACTCAGTGATAGCCCTCAAAGCCATTTTCGAAGAACTGTAGGCCGATAGAAATGGAAGTCCGCGAATACCTGCCAAACTCGAAATGAAAACAACACTTCCCTTCGTCTTTCTCAATTCAGGTATCGCTGGAATAGTGGGATAAATTGCTCCGAAAACATTGCTTTCAAAGACTGTTTGGTACACTTCAGGGTTCAAATCTGCCACATTCCCCCGCATAGATACCCCCACATTGTTCACCAGAATGTCCAGTTTGCCAAAACGCTTGACCGCGGTTTCTATCAAGTCCTTTGAAGCAGCGGCATCCGATACATCGCAACAAACGCTCACTACCTTGTCATGTATTTCGTTGATTTCAGATTCAGTTTCGGCTAGTCGCCCCGCGTCTCTCCCGTTCAACACTATCGACACTCCCTGTCTGGCCAAATCCAGTGCAATGGCCTTGCCAATTCCTCTACTCGAGCCAGTAATGACTGCTACTTTTCCATCTAACTTTGACATTACTTTTGCAGTTGCATTGCCGGGTTATACTTGAATGAAGTGAAGGTGTTTGTCCAAGCCATAGCGACATGGACAAAGAATGCGATCCAGATGGTTCCTGAAGCTAGGGTCAATAGACACAGCACCAATCCGAGTGGAGCGGCACCGATGGTTTCGTCCAATCCTTTGGGAATATGAGTAGCTGAATACATCGCCACATTGATCGCAATAGCCGGCCACATTCCGAGTGGTTCTACCAGCGGAATCAACAGGACTCCTCTAAATAAAAACTCGTATCCGAATAGGTAAAGAAACCATCCCAAAGCATTAATGATGAGCGTTTTCTTCGTCCAAATTTTCGCCCTGATTTGAGGATAGTTGACATGGTTTTTTGGATTCTTTGCCGAGAAATAGGCTAGGGGCATCACCAAGACACAAAGTCCAACTGTCCAAATAGTCGAGAATAAGGTCGTCTCAGGAATGATTGTAAAGCCTAAGTCTGCCAATGAAATTTCAGGAATTAACATCAAACAAATAGCAGTAGGGATTATGCCCATGCTGATAAATCCGAAATATTTGGTGAAGAAAATATGCTTTCTCGCCGCTGTGTCAAAATCGTATTTGGCGTAAAACTTCTCCTTGATTTTCGCCGATTGTGCCGTAAACCAGTACATCACGAAGAATACCAAGGTCAAAAGAATGGGCAAACAAATCTGCATGTCGATGCTTCTCCACTCCCAGTTGATTTCAAAATGATTCATTCATTGTGTTTTAAAACTTCGGCAAAAGTAACTAATCCGTTTTCCTTGAAGCAAGAAATAGGGACGGACATTTGATTGGAGTCGAGATCCTGTTTGTTTGAAGGTAAATTGAGCTAGTTAAATTCAATTATTCTGAGCAGGATGCCATCTTGTCTCCCTTCTCGTAGCAACTATGCACGGGTACAATGAACCGGATGATAAGGTAAAGGCAATTGGAAGGTCGAAATCAAGTGTCTTTATACGCGTAAAGTCACAATGCATCCATCACCAGGACTTGATTTCAGATTAAAATCGGCGTTGATTTCCTTGGCGCGAGCTTGCATCCCGTGAAGGCCATTTCCTCCTAGTGGGTTGACATGGTTTTTTGAATCAAGCGGGTTAAATCCATCTCCTTCATCCTTGACATGGATAATTAGTGTGCCATTCTCAAAGCGCACTTGAACAGTCAGTATCTCCGTATTCGAGTATTTCGCCGCATTGTTCACCGCTTCCTTGAAAATGAGGTAGATGTTCTTTCTCTTTTCCATATTGAGATCCAAGGCTTCAGCTTTCGGATCGGCCCTAAATTGCAAGGTAATCCCCCTCGCTTCAGTCATCTTGACAGCGAAAGCACGCATTCGGGAAACGACTTTTTCAAAGCTATCGTTGTCGGCCTTGATCGTCCACACCAAATCATTCATGCCCTCTATCATTTCGGAAGTGCTTTCGACGATTTTATCCAGAATATCTTTCATGTTGGTAGGCAGAACATGCGAAGATCTAAGCATGGCAGCTCCATACAGTGAAATGCTGCTCAAGGTTGATCCAACCTCGTCGTGCAGGTCTTGCGCTATCCGATTTCTCATTTTTTCCACCCGCAGCAATTCAGCAACTCGATAGCGGTAGAATCCATAGAGCATCGCACCAAGAATCAAGGCAATAATTGACCTGAACCACCAAGTCGCATACCAAGGAGGAAGAATTGTTATGTCAATGGTAGTCGGCGCACTCCAACTATTTCTGCTATTGCATCCGATGACGGCGAAGGTGTATTTCCCTGGTCTTAACCCTGAAAAAATAGCCTCCGATTTGTAGCCAGCTTCAACCCATTCGGTCTGCATTCCTTCCAATTTATACCTGTATCGATTGCGTTGGGGAACAGTGAGGTCGAGGGTGGCGAAGTGCAGACTAATCATGCCAACATCATGGTCGAAGGTCAATTCGGAACAAAATTCGATGGGCTCGGATAGAGTGAAGCCAGCAGGGTTTTCACCTTCAGGTTCGCCGTAAATGATAGGTTTGTTGTTAATCCTTAATTCATTGATGCTGATGGCGGAAGCTTTACCACCTTTAAAATCGTCTGGATGGAAAACCGTGGCCCCGTCAATGCCGCCAAAGCACATCGTCCCATCATTTGCTTTGCTATACTGATAGCTGTTGAACTCGTTTCCGTTTATACCATCGGATGAAATGAAATGCCACTTTTCTTCTGTGTTGACATTGAACTGACAAAGTCCAAAATTGGTACTCAACCAAATATGTTCTGTCGCATCCGATTGCACCCCATACACCACGTCATTCGGGAGACCATTTTGAGTGGTGAATAATTTGAATTCCTCGCTGCCCTTGTCAAATCTTAGAAGCCCCCCACGAGTTCCGATCCAAAAGATGTTGTCTTGACAATCCCCAGGATTGTGGCACATGGAAAGCATGTGGTTTGATGGAGGCTTGTCATCGTAATTCGGATTTGGCAAGAAGTGCTTCCAAACTGCGGTATGGGTATCAAAAGAAAAAAGTCCAGACGTGGTGGCCATCCACAAAGTTCCGTCGGAATCAACTTCCCAATCGCCCAAGAATCGATTGATCCATTGGTTGAGAATAATGGGCAAAGGGTATTCTTCCACCTGACCATTCTTTACATTCGTTTTAACCAAAATCGTCTTCAAGTCGGCTTGAATTCGGAAATAGAATAAATCATCATTGAGCCCAAAGAACATGGCCCCATATATTCTTGTAGAACCTGGCGATTCGCGATGGCTGGCTTGTTCGAAAATCTTGTCATATGCATCGGTCTGAGGATCAAATGCATATAGATTGACATCTTCGCCAGGTTCTATATATTTCGATTCTAGAATAAACCACCCCCTGTCGTCAATCGTGACATTTCTAGAATAATTTTCTGTTCTTTTCTTGCAAGTTTTTTGAAAGGATTCATTTTGTGTGGTTACCCAATTCTTTATGGTGACTTTGTCGTAATCAGCTTTTTTACCGGGCCTTTCTACACGTGGAAGAAATACCCTGGAATGATTAACTTGGTCGAAAGAGTAGCGCCGAAAAAGGTCGTTTCTAACGCTCAATTTTCCGAGACTGGCACCTGGTTTGGTGAGCCAAATGTTTCCGTTTCTATCACAACTGACTATGGAAGTGAAATCCATGGGTATGTCTGTCACGATTTTGGTGATGGAATTGGAATGAACATCAATTCTATGCAGTTCCGATGCCCCAGTTCTTAGCCATATTCTACCTAGGTCATCAACAAAAATAAAGTCGCCAAACGTGAGTCCGTGAGGAAGTTTCACCCAAGGCTCAAATCGTTCCTCACTCCAATTGAATTTCGATAGTTCTGTGGTTGAGTCATATCTATACACATCTGCTCTGTCCTGACTCATCAGAAGCGAATTGTTTATTGTTGTCCCACCGTTTTTGCCTTTGGGGAAAACAAGTGGAGGACCGCCATCTGTAAATGATGAAGCTTTGAGCAGTATGATACTATCAGATATGTTTTGATTCCACAGACTTCCGTCTTTCGAAAACAAAGGCCCTTTTGACAATTGCCCCTCAAAACCTGGTTGCAGCTTGTTCCAATCATGCGCTGGTGATAAGCTCGGGAATGCGGCACTGATTCCGCTTATATTGACCTCTCCAGTTTCAGGATTTCTAGTCAAAACATCTATGCGAGTTGTGTCCCGGTAAAACACAAACAAATGGTCTCCCGGACCTTGAGCCAATCGGCTTATGTTATCGCTCGCCAAACCATCCTTTACTCGGATATGCTCAAATGTCTCAGTCCTTGGATGGTATATGTCGATACCGTGGGTTTCCGTATTGAGCCATAGAATTCCTTGTCGGTCTAATAGAATGCGCGCTGCTGCGCTGTTGGATATAGAATGCGGATTGAAGTCGTCGTGTCTAAATACCTTAAAACCAATGCCATCATATCTGTTCAATCCGTCTTTTGTGCATAGCCAGAGATAGCCCAACGTGTCAAAAACCATGTCCCGCACCATGCTTTGAGACAAACCTTCGTTTACACCTATTTCCTCGATGCGGTATTCCAGAACATCGGAAGAAAGAACAAGATCCTGCTGTCCACGGCTTGCTGTTGTTAGCAAGCAGAAAATCGTTGCACTCAGGAAGAAATAAAGTCGATATGGAGTTCTTGATCGCACGCTATAAATGTAATGCTTCGTAGGCTATGTAACTTGACCCACAAAGTGACCAAGACAAGAATCATTGGAATTAGCTAGTCGTTGAAATATCTCTTGGCATGTTGGAAGGAATAAAGGAATGGTGTCTCGCATGAATCAACCAGGGTGTTGAAAGTCGAGCTGACTGCACAGGGCGATTTTCAAGAAAGTTGAAGATTTACTCAACCAATCCTTCCCGAAGCGCCAATGAAACAGCCCCAGATACAGATTGTACTTGCAACTTTGAATAAATGTTGGTGATGTGTGAATTGACTGTAGAGTATGAAATACAGCATTCGTCGGCTATCATTTTGTAACTATAACCTTTCGCCATAAATTTTAGAATTTCCTGCTCGCGCTTTGTTAAGTCGAAATCTTTTTGCGTAGCTGGTTTATTCTGTTTGCTGCATAGCTGCAGTACTTTTCGAGCTATCAAGGGTGTCATAGGAGCACCACCCTCTTGCACCGTGCTGATCGCATCCATGAGTTCCAAAGGATTCGTCTGTTTCAGAAGATAGCCATCAGCTCCTGCACATATTGCGGCGAAGACCTTGTCGTCGTCTTCGAATACGGTCTGCATTAAAATCTTGAGTTCCGGATATTTGCTTCGAATAATCCCCACTCCCTCAATACCATTAACGTGTGGCATGTCAATATCCATCAGAACCACATCAGGCTTTGTGTCGTCGACTTTTTGGAGAACGTCTCGGCAGTCGTTAAACATCCCTACGCATTCCATATCCTCCATGGCGTTGAGAAGCACTTTCATGCCGTCTCTTCTTTTCGCGTTGTCGTCAAATATTACAACTCTTGTTTTCATAGTCACAAATATAGCCGGTACAAAGGCAGAAAGAAATAGGTAGAATCAATGGTTTTAGGAGATGTGATTGCAGATTGACTATTCCCCCAAATCATTTGCCAAGTAGGCGTAGTTCAACCGCTCGATCTGTAGTTTGATATGCAGTTCAATGAGTTTAAGTCGTCCACTAATATATTTCTCCTGTCGCTTGTTGAGCAGAAATACGGAGCTCTCACCAAAATTGAATTTCTCGCTTTCACCTTCCATTAATTGCAAGTAACCCGCAACATTCTGAGTGCTCAGTCCGATTTGCTCGTTGATAACCGCTTGCTGAAGGATGCTTCCTTCTAGTTTGTTGTTCAGCTCATTTCTCTTATGTTGAATATCAAAAGCTACCTCCTGTAGTTTAATATTTCCACGCTGAATATTTGCCCTTTCTTGTCTGAATAAAATAGGCATACTAAAGTCTAAGCCCAACTTGTAATTGTTGGCCGAATAATAGGGAGTTAAATCGTTGTTCGGAGTTGATAACAACGGATTGTACTTGGCCTTTAACTTGGGTTTGAGTTTTTCGCGTTTGAGGCGTTGCTCGATTTGTAGATTGGCTTGTTTGTTCTCATAGGATAGAATCAGCGGATGGCTGTCTACAAGCCTATCTTGATCTACTTCAATGTTTATCTGAAATAGGTCGCTATCATAGGCCTCTGGCTGGGTAGATGCCCGCAAATTCAGGGGAGCATCTTCCGACCACATGAAGTTCTCCGTGTTTTGCTTGGCTTTGATGAGGTCTACTTCGTTCTTTCGCAGCAAATTGACTGCATCTCTTCGCATAATAGAAGCTTCCAAGGTGTCCATGGCTGTCTTATCCCCCAATTCAAATCCAGTTTTTGTGTTTTCCAAGTAGGCCGAAGCCAGTTCAATGTTCTCCTTCAATACTTCATCGAAATAATGGTACATCTGCCATGTTAAATAGGCCGTTGACGCCTGGTAAAGCAGGTCGTTCAACATTATTTGCCGCTGATTCTCCGATAGTTCTTGAAAAACTTCAGCCTGCTGCAGGGCTGTGCGTCGCTCGTTGATGTACAAGCCCTGAAGTAAGTTGAGTTCGACGCCCAGGTGCCACAAACCAAAACGGTCGGTCCTACTTTCCTCATTCAAGAAAGCACCCTCCGTATTTTCATATCCTCCAACAAAGTCAATTCCCAGCGGAGTGGGAACACGAAGTTCACCCCCATAATAGCGGTAATACAGCTTGTCATCAAAGTCCTTTTCATTCCATGTAGACGACAAGGATGGGTCGATGTATCCTTTGGCTGCGAGCCATTGCGCTTCCCCTAGCTCCGTTTGTAGATTGGCCTTTTTTGCCAATGGATGATACAAAATAATGTTGCGTAAGAAATCTGCGTGGGTCAATATTGCGTCGTCATTCTGACCTATAGCCGGTGTAAACCCGATCACCGAAAGCAATAGAAAAAAAATGGTTTTGTATAAACTTGAAGGTCTCATGATCGTTGAATATCAATATTGTCAAGTGTCTTATTGTGTGGAGTCGGGTGCCCGTCATCATCTACGTTCACAAAAACAATCGTCTCGATTTCAATGATCGCTTGCTTGGACAACAGGTTGCGCACTTCGCATGAAAAGCTAATGGACGTCGTACCAACTCCCTTGAATTGCAGACCGATCTCAATCACGTCACCTTGAGCAGCCGAACTGATGAAGTTAATTTCTGAGATAAACTTCGTTACGACATTTTTCGAATCTAACTTGGTGATCGCATAAATCCCGGCCTCCTCGTCAATCCAACGTAGTAAGGCACCTCCAAAAAGAGTGTTTCTTGCGTTGAGGTCTTCTGGTTTGATTAATTTTCTGCTGTAAAATTTCATCATTTCTTTTTTGTCGTTTGCGCTTTCTGGCTCGTTTCCTGCACGTAATAGTCAGGCGGAAAACCGTTGATCTGACGCCACATCTCATAGCCAACTGGTACATCATTTAGCAAGGTCATACTCATGGCCCCGGCGCCCACACGTAAGACATCTGGCCAGGGATGATCCTCCTCATCTTGTTCTACCAATACTCTGTATTTGCCGTTAGGCGAGATGAAATTATCGATGGCATATACTTTTCCTCCGTAGGTCCCATAACTTGTGTTCGGCCATCCAGAGAACACAATGGCGGGCCATCCGTCGAATTGAAGGCGAACTTTGTTTCCTTTTTTCAGAAGAGGGAGGTCAATAGGGCGCACATACATGGCTACAGCCAAATCAACTTTTGACGGCATAATGCTTACGATCGACGCACCTTCCTTGACAGTTTCTCCGATTCCTGATTGAATGGCCTGTGTAATATATCCATCCTGCGGAGCGAGGACATAATACATCCCTGTTCGAACCGAGTAATTCATGTATTGATTTTGAAGCTTGGTTACGACCGCCTCAGCATCGTACATGTCAGATAATGCAGCATACTTGTTCGATTCTGCCTTGGCTATGTCGTCCCGGTACTGCGACTGAATGCTGGTCAATTCTATGCGCGCATTGATCAACTCGTTTTTTGTGCTCAATAGCTTGCTTTCCTTTGCGATCATATCGGCTTGTGCTTTTTGAACACTCGACTCACGACTTTCCAGGTCGGTAAGAGATTTTAGTCCTTTTGCATACAATTCTTGCATGCGGACATACTGCTCTTCAGCTATCCTAAAATTGATTTTAGCAGCCTGAAATTCGATGCTGTCGCTAACAACTTTTAATTGAGCTTGGAGCAGTTTGTTCCTGGTTTGCTTGAGTTTGAGGACACTTGTCTCGGCAAGTGCATCAATTTGCGTGTCGAGAGACTTGATTTTTTCCATGTACGAACCCACTGCCATTTCTTTGCTACGAAGTTGCTGTTGGGTTCGATCTAGCAGTTGTGGATCAAAATATTCGTCCTTCACCTCAGAAAGAAAAATGATGGTGTCTCCCTTTTCCACAAAATCCCCTTCGTTGACAAACCATTTTTCTATCCGTCCGCCAATGACCGAATGTATCGTTTGAGGACGCTGCTCTGGGCTCAGCGCGGTTACTTCACCGCTAGCACGGATATTTTGAGTCCAAGGGAGTAGAAGGACGACAATTCCCACCACTATCGTAGACACCAACAATCGGCGAATCACATTTCCTGAAAGTTTTGACTCAACGAAAGACAAGGATTTGAATTTTGTTCGATCTACACGTTGGTCAATGCTATTATTTGAAATATTCAACATGGCAGTTGCTTCTAATTTTTATCAATCTATAATCCTATTTTATTGTACCATTTTCGACAATGACCTGCCTGTCGGCACTAGCAGCCATATATTCATTGGAAGATACAGCCACAATGCTCCATCCATGAGCAGGATCAAAGAGGAAGTCGATAAGCGAATTAAATTCTGTTGGATCAAGTTTTTCTAGCACAGTCTCAAGCAACAATAATCTAGGCTTGTCTACTATGCTTCGAGCTATGATCAATTTCTGGATAATACTACGTGGAAGCTTTCGGCCTTGTGGATCGATGATGGAGTCGTATCCTTTGGGCAGACTCTTAACAAAAGGAAGCAGTCCCAGATTTTCAATGGCCCACTGAACGTTTTTCATGCTTACTTCCGGACGGCCCATACTGATGTTCTCCAACAAGGTACCATTGAATAGCTGTTCTTGACTCAAGCAAGCACCTATAGTGGATTGCAAGTCGTTTATGTCGAGACTCCCTCGGCTAAATCCTTGGTAGGCAAGCGTTCCTTCACTGGGCTCAAACAAGGCGGCTATAACTTGAAGTAAAGTACTTTTACCCGAACCCGATGGCCCAGTTATAACTATCCGTTCTCCCTCTTTGACATGTAGGTTGATGTTTTTGAGCGTTTCATTGCTTTGTCCTGGGTAGCTGAATGACATGCCCGAAACTTCTACTTCAAGCCCCTTTGAATTTGAATCTTCACTCAGTCGAATGCCTTCGTAATGATCCATTTCTAAGTCGGCCACTTGACCAATCTTCTCCAGGGAAGTAAGCACATCGTAGATGGTCTCCGTGCTGAGTATCAGCTTTTCAACCGAGGCCATTACTAGAAGAATAATGATCTCCGCTGCGACGAACTGACCAATGTTCATGTGCTGTTCCATAACCAGTATTCCTCCTATTGCGAGCAATCCAGATGCTACCAAGACCTTGAAAATCACCATCAAAGAGTAGTGGCGAATAAGAACCGAAAAGTGAGAATCCCTCGCCTCGATATAGTCGCCCACATGCTTGTCTGTCCGCGTCATTGGCAAGGTGCCCGTACCCGAAAGCTTAAACGAAGTTGCTGTGCGGGCCACTTCTTCAAGCCAATAGGCGACTTCATACTTGTGCTTGGATTCGTCCAAACTCGTCTTGAGCCCTCGAGGAATGGAGATTCGTAAGATGATATAGACGGCTAGGATGAGGAGCAGACTAAAAATAATGAAGAAGGGGTGATAGAAAGAAAGCAGAATTAGACCAAATACAATTTGAAGCGTAGCGGCCGAAAAGTCAATGATGATTTTGGACAGACCTTTTTGAATAGTCATGACATCAAAGAATCGGTTCATTAACTCTGGCGCATATTGTCGGTACAATGCTTCCATTCGAACGCGTGGAATACGATAGGCAAATTCAAAGGCCGCACGGGCGAAGATTTTCTGTTGCAGGTTCTCCGTAATTCGAAGCTGAATCACTTGGAAAATCCCCGAAACAGCCACACCGGCGACGACAATAGCCACCAACACTACCCAAGAAGTACTCATTTGTCCGCCCTGGATCAAGTTGACTATTGCCTGAATACCCAATGGAAGTGAGAGGTTGACCAAGCCGTAGAAAAGGGAGTAGACATAAACGTTCTGAATTTCCTTTTGATCGGGTTTTAGGAGTCGCCAAAAACGCTTTGCCGGTGTGAGAATGTCGATGGTTGAATTCATGCTTTGTAGTTTAATCTGCCGTACATATAGTCGAACGAAGTCTTGATTCAGAGCACAAAAGTAATAGTATTACTATTGATAATGCAAGTAAAAAGCTCTTTTTATGATAGTTTAGCTATTTTTGTTGTCGTGCTGAATGCAAATTGAAGGGTTGAAAATGCCGCTAAGTCGTTGGTTAGCAGTTCCTTGGGCGATGGTTTTAGATTGGCGTGTGATCCGTGTTGAATCGATAGTCTTGAGAATTAATAACTTCATTTTTTTGCAATTTGCTCCCAGAGACGCCATCTTGGCAGCTCAATTTCTACTGAGTCACTCCATTTTAACGCCCATGATCTACATAACCCAATTTATCTTCATCCACCCAGGAAAGGAAAAACAGTTTCTTGAATTCGAGTCTGTCGCCATTCCGATGATGGAAGAGTACAAGGGTAAAATCTTGTATCGCATTCGACCCGATCCTGAGCAATTTGTTGACCATACCGGAGAGGTCCCCTATGAAATTCATTTTATCCAATTCAATAGCAAACAGGATCTCGAGCTTTTTATGAAAGACAAGCGACGGGTCGATTTAGTTCCCCTGAAGGAAGAATCAGTACGAGAAGTGTTTTTGGTCCAAGGTGCGCGCATAGGATAAGCCTCGTTTTTAAAATTTTCTCAGCGATAAACGCAAATGCATCAACTGGCTAGCTTCAAATTCACGCTTCTACCAAATATTCGTATTTGACCCAAGACAGCGGTAAAGTAGAGAGGGGTGCAACGTCTTTGTGTACGAGTGCATTGTACCCTTTTTTGTGAATTAAGCTACTATGATTAGGATGGACTAATATTATTATCGGAAAAGGCTTGCGGCCCTTTTTTAATTCGGTTATCGTTTCAATGGAAATTGTGCTCCTTCGGGTTTGAATAGAGATGAAATGGCCATTGTTTGACCTGCATTTGTTCTTGCAATTTTAATTTCGATCTTTTTATGTGATTTTCCGCTTCCAAGTGATATTGGTCACCTACTAATTCGTGTATTTAGTCTAAATATGCCAATTGAATCATCAACTGGCCCACATGAAAAGAATATCTCTCCTCGGTACATTATTATTTTTGTCATTCTTAGTATTTGCTCAGAATCCATTACTCATTCCAAGTGTTTTGACTGGGGCAAATATCGAATTGACTCTACAAACAGGGATGCACGAGTTCTTCGACGGGCAAATGACCAACACCTTGGGAGCCAATGGCGATATTTTAGGACCCACATTGATCCTGAATCAAGGCGACTTAGTCAGCTTTTCAGTGCAGAATTTATTAGAGGATTCAACGACGATGCATTGGCACGGCCTCCATGTTGCGCCAGAAAATGATGGCGGACCACATACGGTCATTGCTCAAAATTCGACGTGGTCACCTAGTTTTACAATTTTGGACAAGGCCGCCACTTATTGGTATCATCCCCATTTACACCATATGACCAACAAACATGTGTCGTTGGGTATTGCAGGGATGATTATCGTAAAGGATAGTGAAGAGGCAGCATTGGATTTACCCAGAGACTATGGAGTCGATGACTTTCCTCTCGTGATTCAAACGAAAGATTTTGACGAAGGTAATCAGATAGTAGTGCAATCTAATAATGATGATGTCGTCATGGTAAATGCGACTATTGATCCCTATTTGGAAGCTCCTGCACAGTTTGTCCGATTGAGAATTCTTAACGGGTCCTCGCAACGTACTTTTAACTTGGGCATGACCGATGATCAGCCTTTCTATCAGATTGCTTCGGACGGCGGATTGTTATCTGCCCCTTTCGAAACAACGCGTTTATTAGTCGCTCCAGGTGAGCGTGCTGAGCTTCTTGTGGATTTCACGGACATGGAGGGTCAGTCACCTCAATTACTGAGCTTTGCCTCGGAAATTCCTGATGGCATCTATGGTGCTACCAATCCCGGGATGATGGCCATGCTTACACTTGATGGATACAATCCCAATGAGTTGAACGGGAATGATTTCGTGATCCTAGATTTCAATATCATGGAGCCTACAAGTGATCCCGTTACTTCTGTACCCACGGCGTTGGCCAACCTATCGCCTTTATTAGAATCAGATGCAGACATAACCAGGACTCTCTCATTTGCGCCAGAGGTGATGGGTCCGAATCAGCTGAACGGCATGTTTCAAATTAATAATGCAAGTTTCGATATGGAAGTGGTCAACTACTCCATTCCATTAAATAATACCGAAATTTGGCAATTGACCAATAACTCGGGCATTGCGCATCCGTTTCACATACACGACGTTCAATTTTATATTCTTTCGAGAAATGGTGTTTCCCCAGCCGAAAACGAACAGGGCTTAAAAGATGTAGTATTGGTAAAACCTCAAGAAACTGTTCGCTTTATTGCAAAGTTTGAGGACTTCTCCAATGATGAAGTTCCGTACATGTATCACTGCCATATGCTTGTGCACGAAGATGGCGGGATGATGGGGCAGTTTGTTGTGTCGAATGAGACCTCCATCGATGAAAGCCTGCGAGCCTTTGACAATCCCGTGATCTACCCGAATCCAAACCAGGGGACTTTCCATTTTCAAAATAGTGAGCAAATAGACAGCATTGAAGTGTACAATGCCCTTGGGCAAGAGGTGGGATTCACCATGAATAATCGAGGAGGTATTGTGACGATTTCTGGACTTGTCCGCGGATTAAACATGGTGAAATTTCAGAGCGGAGACCTGATGTACATGAATCGAGTTTTGGTCGACTGATCGGTTCAATAAAACTAAGAGTTCAAGGGATTACCAGTTCGGCTAAATGCTTGAAAGTTTTCCCTAAATTCTGACATGATAGTGGTAAATTGCACGTTGCAAATGTGCGTTTGATTAGGTGTCCATTGCATGTGAATTGCGCATGTACACTATAAGATTCTTCGTAGTAGAATAGGGTGCTGGACGACATTTGATGCACTCCGATTCTATTTATTGTCAGCAATCAATCCATGGATTCAATTACACAGGCTTTATTAGGTGCAACGACATTCTCTTTGATCAAAGATCGAGAGATTGGAAAGAAGTCTTTGCTCATCGGTGCTATTGCCGGAACCCTTCCCGATTTGGATGTTTTCTTAGCACCCTTGTTCAATGATGTCGCCTTCTTGACAGTCCACCGAAGTGTTTCGCATTCTGTGCTTCTAGCGGTTGTTTTTAGTGTCATTTTGGGCATGATCTTCCATCGGATTTACAAAAAGAAGCAATCCCAAGTCAAGTGGATTTCAGCGTTTTTCCTAGCTATCGGGACCCATTCCATGTTAGACTGGTGCACAACCTATGGCACTAAATTACTTAGTCCTTTTAACGCCCACCTTTTTTCGACCAACAACATTCATGTCTTTGAACCGATTTATACCCTGATCCTTTTGATTGGAGTTGGTATGCTCGTTTTTCGTTCGGTGAATGCGGAAAGACAACGGAGAATGGCTCAACTCACCCTGTTGCTTTCTACCTTGTACCTAGCGTGGACTTTTGTCTCCAAAGGCATAGCCAATAACCAGTTTGTAAAAGAGTTGAACCGACAAGAAATTCAATTTGAAAAATTGCTCGTTTCACCCACACCTTTGAATTCCATTCTCTGGCACGGGATTGCCAAAACCGCCGATGGCTATTACTTGGCGACCTACAGTCTGTTCGACACCCGTGACCAGATTACATTTGAGTTCAAACCCAGCGACAACTATCTGATCGATGAAATCAGTAAAAACAAGTTGGTCAAGTACTACTTGCAGTATACCGATGACTTTCCCCTCATCGAAGAAGATTCAGTTGGAAATATTAAGATCTACGCTATAAAGTTCGGTCCAATAAACTACGAGGGAAAAGCTGAGTTTGTCTACCCGCTTACTTTTAGCCGACAAGACTTGGAAGAAGAAGCTATAGTGATTGACTATGCCCGAACTGAAAAGGGGCCGGTTAAGGATTATGGTGCGTTGTTTCGAAGGATAGGAGGGATTTGATCCGTACTGGAATGTTGAAACATTTGCCTTGTGCATATATGTTTTCTAGCTATTTAGGATTGAACAGCACTGTACACCGATTACTTATCGGGCGTGAAATTGCTAATGATACAAAGTCAAAACATTGTAGCTCTCGTAGCTATGGGCACAAAGGGTGCGATTGAATTGCCTAAATTATTTTTAGGAAGTGGCGTAGCTGGGGTAATTCTCAGCGATAAACGCAAATGTATCAAGTAGTCTATTTTGACCAATATCCGTTCGCCGAAGTTCAGTAAAACCATGCCCTCGACATGGCAAGTAGAGAATGATTTTAACCTCCTTTGACACAAAATGCTTAACTTATTGGCAACCAAAACCCTCTCTATGAAGTTATTGACTTTATTATTCGCTTTTTTGCCTAGCTTCCTTTTTGGCCAAGCATGCGATTTTACCATAAATGTAGTACAACCTCTGGCCGCTTGTCCGGGTGCCAATTCACTCGGCGAAGTGCAGGTTTTTACAACTACGCCCGGTGATTATTTTGTCCAATTGGTTGGCGAGGAAAGCATTTTGGCCGACGTTCAGATTTACATCGAATCTTCCTGGAGTTACCAGCTCCCCGCTTATGAAGGAGCTTATTATTTGTCCATTTACGATTTGGCCACTCCTGATACCGAATGTCAGTCAGACTGGGAATTTTCGATCAACGGGTCCGACAACGGTGGGGATTCTATTTTGGCCAATATCTTTTGGAATGAGCCTTATTGTCTAGATGCTGAAGGATTACTTTCTTTGGTTGTTCACATGGACCATTACCCGCTTACATCCTGGGAATATTGTGACTTGGGTGTGAGTTCTGCCATTTCTGGAGGATCAGCCGATATCCCGTTACCCGCCGGAGACCATTGTCTTGAAATTCACGCAGGGGGGTGCTTTGAAGTTATAGAACTATCTCTTGCCAATGGCCCAGAATTGGCCATCCTCGAGTCCCTTGAATTTGAACCCTTGATATGCGACGGCCCGCAAGCAACTACCGATGTGCAATTACAGATTGCCGAAGAATTTGATCCGCTCCAGAGCCTTACCTTTTGTGCCGACACGCCCGGTTTTGTACCCGATGTTTCAATTGAAGAAGAAAAACTATACAATGTCAGCGGTGGCGATTATTGCCTCGAAATTGTGGCTGGAGGCTGCAGTCAAATCACCGAAATGAATATTCCTCTCGGTCCGCCAGTTGAGATTGAATTCACAATAACGGCCAACGTAAACGAAAACAACGAAAATGCCTCGATCAGTCTGGATTTTAGTCCCGAGGGAGATTTTGACTTTACCTTATATATCTTCGATGATAACCTTGTCGGGAGTTACTATGTGGGACCGGGAGAAACTGGAGAAATTGGCGGACTCGACGCAGGGCCGTATACGATGGTGCATACGGGGGGAGGCACGTGTGGTGCATTTGTGTACACCTTCGAAATCCCACAATACGGCGATCTTAGTGAATTCGACTTCAACAGCGACGGTATAATCAACGGTACTGATTTGTTGATGTTTTTGTCTTTATTTGGTTGTACAGGCGATTGTTTACCGTCCGACCTGAACGGAGATGGCGTTGTAAATGTTTACGATTTACAACTTTTCTTACCGAATTTGTTCCAGGCAACTTAGTCGACCAGTTTTAGGTGAACAAGCCAAGTGATCTCCGATTCGAGAACCGATAAAAGATCAATAAAAGTCGGAGCCCTACATTTCAATGGAGTCGAGTGAAGTAATCTTGTCGTGTGCCTTGAACCATTTGCCTTGTGCATGAATTATTTACTACTAATTCAAGGAGTTTAGGTTCCAAATACCAATCTCTTCAAAATCCTCTTACGGGCGAACCTCCTTTCAATAATTTGGGAAATTTTTGAAGCCGATTTATATGAAGATTTGGTCTCGTTTTTGGACCTTGTCTGCAGTGAAATCGCTTATATTTGAAGTGTGATCTAGACCACGACAACGGTAATGGTACTTGTGGAAATAGTGTGCTTGAAACGAAATAAATGGAAAGTCGAGAAACCGATCAAGAAGGAGTTCAAGGGCGCTTTTAGAAGGAATAAACGTATAATTCGAAAATAGCTAGCAATGATAGAAATCCACATTATTACAAAGAGGATTGAACAGGTAGATGAAATCCTAAAAATGCTGATTACCGAGAACTTAATTGTGGGAGCTACGGTAGTCGATACGAGTAGCAGTTATTTATCGGGAAAAGGTGAAGTGTCGACAGTACCATCCAAAATGATTTTTGGTAGAACGAAGGCCTCACTTTTTGGGAGTATCGAGAAGATTTTGGATACTAAATACGGTAAAAACGTGCCAGCGATCTTTAGTATGCCCATTGTGGCCATGGATGAAAAACACTCTAAAAAGTTACTTAAATTATTGAGCTGAGCGTTTAGGAAGTAACTTCGCGCCTGTTCCGATGGACGAGAGGGAAACCGTTTATTCAACCTCTATGACGGACTAATTCAAAGAAATTCGCACCTAATTATTTGACGACATGAGAACAATTCTGTTAATGACCGACTTTTCTGACAACGCTAGAAATGCCATCAAATATGCCATTGATGCGTTTGGAGAAAGTGCCGAGTATATCATTCTAAATTCCTACATCATTCGCAAGACAGCTAGTTCGCTCGTCAATATAGCCGATGAATTACGGGAGATTTCCGAAGGGGACTTGCGCCGTGAATTGAAGTTTGTCCGCGATACATATCCCCAATTGTCAAACTTAAAAGTAACGACCCTTTCCGAGTACGGAGATCCTGCCGATGTTCTGCTGACGATACAGAATCAAAACATTATTGATCTCGTAGTAATGGGCACAAAGGGTGCGACAGGGTTGACTAAAATATTCTTTGGAAGTGTTACAGCAGGGGTTATTCGCAATACCAAATTGCCTGTTCTTGCCATACCCGAGCATTCGACCTTCACGTCGCTCGAAACGATAGCATTTGCTGCCGACCTGCTTAACAATGATGATCCAAACATTGTCCAGCCACTGGTGACTTTGGCCGAAAAATTTAAGTCGAAGGTCTACCTCTTGAACATTTTAAAGCAAGGGGAGCTGGCCAAAGAAAAAACGCGCGCTCAAATCGAAGAACTGAAATCCTCTAACTATCTAGGCAATGCAAATAGTTCGTGGGAATTTTTGGAATCAGACGATGTGGCCGACACTGTGGAGGCCTTCTGTGAAAAGAACAAAGTGAACTTGCTTGCGGTCATTGCTAGAAATAATAGGATGTTGGACCGCCTGCTGCACAGCAGTGTCTCGCAGGACTTGATCCTCAATGCCAAGCTGCCCATCTTGGCGATGGATGATTCATACTCCGACTGATAATTAGCGAGCCAAGACGGTCCAGTCTGCGGTTTGGAGCCAATGCAGAAAACTCCGATTTGGAATAAATTGGATTCACGACATAAACGAGTTTGAAAAAGCGAGCGCGAAATGATTTGATCTTTCACGCTCGCTTTTTTGGTTAGGGCGAATAAGCATTTGCCTTGTGCTAGAGTGTTGTCCAAAAAACGCATGCAACTGTATGTGATTTTTGTGCGACTTATATGTACTGACTATACGATTTAAGCATCCTTACCTTAACTCGCAACCCTATGCTCTACAGAATAACCAGTCTATTGATGGGCCTTTGCGCCGTCGCCACAAGCTATGCTCAATTCCAAAATGTGGGATTCGAACTCGTTGAAATTCACAGTGGTACCTATTCCGATGGAGTGAATTTGGATGGATATATGACCTTTGATATGTTCATTTACGGCAACGATTCTACCGATCAACTTGTGACCGTCTATTCAGTCGATGATGGAACTCCTGGCGCTCCGGATGCTACCGATACCAAAATTGAATTTACCGGTTCGGTCTTCCAACATGAGCTGGCAGGACCTTTTGGTGCCGACAATAATTGTGCTTTCTGGGGTGGAAATCCTACCATGCAATACGATACCTATTTCACCTTTGATGATACAACGTCGTGCTCTCTTGACAATCCTTTTTTCGGACTGTATGTTATTCCCGACGAGGCTACAGTGATTGACTCATTTGAAGGACCTTTGAATGGGGACTACTTTGATGGTGGCGACCTGTGGCTTGATGACGGGGCATTTTTTCGTCCTTGTGATGATCAAGTACCGGTGTTTGGTGCCGATCTCAAGTACAGAGTTGCTCGAATAACTACCAACAACGATTTTTCTGGCTATTTCAAGGCGCAAATATGCTGCGATAGCGAAGTTTCACCCCTGGATACGAATATGGTTGACGTCTTTTGCCAAGATACCATCGTGAACGGAATGGATACGACGATTATCATGTGTCTTGGCATGGAGTTCAATTGCGGATTTAGCTGCTTTGGTAACCCGAATTCAATCGACAATTCAGTCTCCGTTTTAGACCCGATTCCTTGCTTCGGCGAAACGGGATCAATCGAACTGGGCGATAACAGTGGCAATGGTGCGACCGTTGACTTGATCAACTCGTTTACCAATGAAGTTATTTTGAGCGCTAGTTCAGCGACAGTTGCTGGCGGACTCGGAGTAGGGTGTTATTCGGCGGTTTTTACCGATGAGAATGGTTGCGAAGGCTATGGAGCGGCTTGTCTGTTCGAACCCCCACCACTTGTTGCCGAACTTGGTGATGTGTGGTGGCTTGATTGTGACCAGTGGGGCAGCGCACATATGTGCGCAAATGCTTCAGGTGGAACGGGAGCCTTGACGTACGAAATCCCTGGTTATGGGTCAAGTTCTTCAGGTTGTGTGGATGGATTAGATTGCGGCTTTTACACCTTGATAGTCACCGACGAAAACGATTGTACGGCCAGCGTATCGGCCGAAATACCTTGTTTTCCTATTCCAGGAATCTATGCCAATCCTTTACCCGGTTCGTGTGAACCATGTTCAGGAGCAGTTGAATTTGCACTAAATGGTGAACAAATTCCACTTGATGCCATAATCTATTTTGAAGGCAATGAGGTTGGATATGTTTACATCGATGATCTCTTTGATACTGTGGTGTTGGACGGACTTTGCCCCGGCGGCTATGATGTTGTGGGTTATACTCAGGAGGGTTGTCAAGTATTGGAATACTTCGAAATTGAAGAGCCTGAAACGTGGGAGACTGTTTTAAATACGACGGATGTGACTTGTTTTGCTGCTTGCGATGGCACGGCACAGGAAGAAATTACAGGCGGATCTAATCTGAACGTGGTCTACACCGATTCGAACAACAATGTAGTCGACCAATACGCCTTGTGCGCAGGTACTTATTTTCTCACTATATCGGATGATAATGGTTGCGAGGAGGTCATAGAATTTACCATTGTTGAACCGCTGCCACTCGTACTGGTTGTGGACAATGACTTTGATGCTTGCTCGGCCTCTTGTCAAGTGCAAGCCGAAATTTTAATCGATGGCGGGACACCTGGTTATTCAGTAGAAGTGCTAAAAGATGGAGCATTTTTCGACAACTGGGTGCTTGTGGGAGATGGCGACAATACCATAATAATCAACGACCTATGTGCAGGTGATTATGACGTTTTTGTTACCGATTTAATAGGGTGCTTTACAAGTGATTCGTTCACTATCGACGAAAGCGAAACCTTCGAGATGATTGTCACTTCGACGAATTCGACTTGCTTTGATTCCTGCACGGGAACCATTGATGTTGAGGTGATTGGAGATGGCGATTTTGACATTTCGTGCGTGGATGAAGACGGATTTCCCGTGGACATGCTAGCACTTTGCGCTGGAGATTATGTATGTACGGTTGAAAGTGATGCAGGCTGCGCCCAAATGGAGAACGTGACGATCGAGGCTCCCGAAGGAATTACCGTGGTGATCACTCCTGTGGATCCATTCTGCTTTGAAGACTGTTCAGGCTATATTCAACTCGATAGTTTGAGCGGCGTTTCGGCCGACTTCGAGATTTTCCTAAACGACGTATCGATCGAAGACAATACGGGTGCCGGTTTTGGTTTCTGGGAATTGTGTGCCGGCGATTATGATTTGGTTATTACCGACAATCTTTCGGGCTGTTCGCAGACCTTCGTTACCCAAACATTAAGCAATCCTGAGCCTTTTGAATTGATCCTTGAATCCCAAGACGTCGTGTGCAACGGCGAAAGCTCAGGCTGGATAAGCGTTGAATGCATTGGAGGAGAAGGTGAAATCATGCTGGTCGATCAGGAGCTTCCTTGCCCGGCTTTACTTTCTGACTTGTCGACAGGACTTTATTTCATTACTATCCAAGACGAAAATGGGTGTCAGCAAACGGACTCAGTGCTCATCGAAGAACCGGAGCCACTGGTATTTACAATTTCGAATATTATGGACACGCCCTGCGAGGAAGTATGTTTAGGATCCTTCGATTACGAGGCGTCGGGCGGTACATTTCCATACGGTTATATAATGCCTGGCGTAGTTATTCCTGAAACGGAGAACCTATGTCCAGGCGAGTACGAGTTTTGCGCGATTGACGCAAATGCTTGTATGACGTGCGAATTGATCACCATCGACATAACGACTCCCATTCTCTTGGATTTGGAAACTGAAAATGTGACCTGTACAGGTATGGATAACGGCTCGGTCGTTTTTGCTGCTTTTGGTGGTTCTGGCCCCTTGACGTATTCGTTTGATCCTGAAGATGTTGATCCTACGACCATGTCGGAAGGAGAATATACCATCACCGTGACCGATACAGTAGGGTGCATGACGAGTGAATTATTTAGCATTCAGGCCGAAAACAACAATCCGTTTACCATCAACTTGGTGACGACACCAGAAACGTGTTGGCAAACGAATGACGGGACTATTCTGGCGCAGACATTTGGAGGGGAAGCTCCCTTTGAATTTCAATGGGATGACGCACTTGCGCAAATGACGCAACTCGCAATAGGACTGGGCTCCTACGAAGTGTATACAGTCATGATAGAAGATGCTTCAGGCTGTGTCCAGTGGGCCAGTAGCGAAATAGAACCCAACGAGGACTGCCTATTTATCTCCAATGCGATCACTCCAAATGGTGACGGCGCCAACGATGAATGGCTTATCGGCGGATTGAGTGAATTTCCGGATTCTCAAGTCCAAGTGTTCAATCTTTGGGGACAAATCATCTTTGATTCCAAAGGCTATGGAACCCCATGGGATGGAACCTACGAAGGCAAGCCAGTGAGTGTGGCTGATTACTACTATATCATTTCGTATTCGCCTGATACAGAGCCTATCACTGGCGTTGTGACTGTGAAGTACTAGAGATAAAGTCTAGTTGCCCTGAATTTGCTGTTCGAATTTCTCGGAGTCCTTGAAGGCGATCAAGTTGCCATCAGGGTCTCGGAACTTGGCTACTGTTCCCCATGATTGTTCTTGGTAATCTACTGCTATGCCGTGCTGTTGCAGCTGGTAAGCAGAGGCTTTGACGTTATCGACGTTCATTCTCAAACACGTGCGATCTCGATCATTTGCCCTTGTGGCTGAGCCAGAAAATTCATCGTCGACTTCTACCATCAAATAGCTACTACCAAATTGAAAGCAAGTGAGCATATCGGTTTTGAAATGGATGTCCAAATGAAGAATGTCTCGATAGAAAGTGATGCATTCGTCGTATTTGATGACGTACAAAATGATACCTGTGCGGTCGAATTGATGGGATGGTGCGCTCATATCCACGAAAGTAGTGATCCTTCAATAGTTCGCCTTGGTTTAATAACTTGCGCGCTCACATTTGAATGCAACCATGCCCTTAAATATCGTCCTCGTTCAACCTGAAATCCCCAATAATACTGGCAATATTGGGCGCTTGAGTCTGGCCTCTGGAGCCAATTTACACCTGATCAAACCGTTTGGATTCGAGTTGGACGACAAGCGTGTGAAAAGAGCAGGTTTGGACTATTGGAAGCATGTTCCGATTTCGATTTATGAGCATGTAGACGAGTTTTTTGAACAGCACGGCGATAAGCCTATGGCCTTCCTTTCCAGCCACGGAACCAAGAATTACACCGACATTCCGTTTGAAGAAGACATGTTTCTCGTATTCGGCCAAGAATCGGTCGGACTACCGAAATCCTTGCTCGAAAACAACCCTCATCGGCAGTACAGCATTCCCATTCACAGCGATCATATTCGAAGTTTGAACTTGGCCAATGCCGTTTCGGTGGTGGTATACGAGGGAGTTCGGCAATTACGGGATATGGGGAAGAAATGAAAAATTGCCAAGTCGATCGCCTTTATTTACACCCCTATTTGAAACTGTGGACAAGATGAAAAAAGGAGTGAACCTAGTTTTTGTATTTTACGGGCAGATTAGACCTTAGCCCTCTTCATGTTAAAATATCTCGAAGCTTCTTTACGGATTCTTGCAATCTGCTCTGTTCTGGGGATTCCCTTTGTTGGTAGAGCTCAGGAGGCCTCGCTTCCTCCATCTATTCCGCTCGTGCTAAGCGAAGTGCACGAGGGTCTTTCTCAAGGAATGGTGAACAATGTGAAGAAAGATCACAACGGGTATTTATGGGTGGCCACCAAGGACGGTTTGAATAGATATGACGGGGTTTCTTTCAAGACCTATCGACACGATCCGAAAAATCCCAATTCGATTGCCGACAACTTTATTTACGGACTCTTAGTTGATTCTAGAGGCAGGATATGGGTGGGTACGCAGACGGCAGGCGTTGATTTGTTCGATCCTAGCACCGAGACTTTTATTCATTTTCGCCACGATATCGACAATGAGAATTCGATCTCCTCCGATTTCGTTGGGGAGGTATACGAAGATGCAAGCGGCAATATATTAATCCAAACCCTGGATTCGAAGGGATATGCCGTGGTGATGATGAGCGAGCATGCCGAATTATTTCCGCCGCGAGACCAAATAAGAATTGTCCCCATGCGAGACATGTACCCCATTATTCAGGACATGCATTTTGGGATTGATTATTCCAAGCACATGCATTTTGATGGGTATGGCGGACTGTGGTACTTAAACAACGACACGATATTCTACGCCGATGCCGATAATTTGGGATCGAATGGAAAACTCTTCATTTTCCCGCAGGAAATAATCACCAGTCGCGACGATGCTGATCATGCCGAGATTGCTTTTGACGCGAACAAAAAGCGCTTGTTTCAAACAGATAGAGATCGATCACTCTATGAATTTGACTTTGAGGCGAAAGAATTCGTCAAGATTTACACCTTGCCAGTCGGATTGAAATTTTGGTACAAACAATTTGTCGATTCGAAGCATAGACTGTGGTCCTGGACTGAAGAAGGGCCGGCATTTCGGATAGATATTGACAAGAAAGAAATCCAACTTTTCAAGCCCAACTGGGGCCAATTGATGGATGACAATGTCAGTTTACACACCTGCATTAGCGTTGAGGATGCAAATGGGAATTTTTGGCTGGGAACGGGCGGCAATGGTTTGCTCCGAATCAATGGAAAATCGGAGCGGATCAAAAGGCTACAATTTGAAAAGGGGGCATCTGTGGCCAGTGTGCGCCTCTTCAGGGCAGAAAAAAGAGGAGGAATCGGATACCTGGATAGGGACCTGATGGAGATAGGTAGGACCTTGATTGAGGCCAATTTGGAGGGACAAAACGGATTGGTTTGGTCACGAGAGAATGCCCACTTGACCATCGATTCGAAAGGGGTGCTTTGGGGGACTGGATTTGACAAAGACAATAAATTCGTCAAAGTATTTAGTCACGATTCTCGTTCGGGGGCTATCCAAATCATCGCCGAGACTGCGGCAAGTACTTCTTCTATGTTTGGACATCCTATTTTTCTGGATGCCAATGAAGATGTGTGGTTTGGTGAAAAATACGCCGACGGTGAAGTAGGATTGTATCGGTATGAACGGGCTATATCGAAGCTTAGCAAGTTTGTCTTTCCGACGTCGGTGGGAAAATACCAGTATAGGTTTATCTCAGATTGGATCATTGAAGATTCAGGAATGATGTGGTTTGGAACTATGGATGGGGTATTCTCCTTTGTCCCTGCGACAAGACAATGGCAACACTTTTCCTTTGATCAGAATGATCCAAATTCCCTGTCCAATGATCAGGTACTCACTATATGCACTGATGCCCATCAACCCGAAAAATATCTATGGGTAGGAACAGAAGGTGGAGGACTCAATAGACTCGATAAACAAAGCGGCAAGTGCATGCGATTCAATACCGCCAGCGGCTTACCGAACAATGTGATTTACGGAGTGCAAGTTGACAATCGCGGAAACCTATGGATGAGCACCAACGACGGCTTGTGTTTTTTCGACAGTCAGAATTTCACGAGCACCACCTTTCGCATGGAAGATGGATTGCCCAGCAATGAATTCAATAGATATGAATATAGCTTGGGCCCTGGAGACGAATTATGTTTTGGTGGAATGGGTGGGGTGATCACCTTTGATCCAAATGATTTTTACATTGAAGGTGCGGCGAGTAAAACAGTTATAAATGAACTGCTGCTTTTCAACGAACCCATAGAATTCAATGATTCGACATCGAGGGAGAAATTCGATATTACTTTACCTGGACCCATCGAATACTGCCAAGATTTGATCTTCGAACCGAACCACGATATGATCACGTTTGGATTTGCCAACCTCGATCTCACGGCCCCTGAAAACAACCGCTACAAGTTCATGCTGGAAGGACTTAACGAAGAATGGATCGAGACAGGTTCGAGAAACGAGGCGACATTTACCGACTTGTCACCAGGAAATTATTGCCTCAAAGTGTTGGGCGCAGGTAGTTCCAATGTATGGAACGAAGAGCCCACTATCCTGAATTTTCGGGTGCTCTCACCTTGGTATGGTACGTGGTGGTTTAGAATTTTAATGAGTCTTACTGTGTTGGGTTTGTTGTATTGCGCATATCAGTACAGACTGAATCAAATGTTGCGATTTGAGCGAATGCGTAATCGTATCGCCCAAGATTTGCACGACGAAATAGGGTCCACCTTGAGTAGTATTTCCCTTTTTAGCACTGTACTTCAAAAATCGGCCAAAGAACTCAGTCCACAGTCCATCTCCCTGCTCGACAAAATCAACAACAGCACCAGCGAGATGATGGAAAGCATGAACGATATCGTGTGGACGATCAAAGCCGAGAACGACAGCTTTGAGCACGTGCTAAATCGAATGAGATCCTTCGCCTCAAACTGCGCCGAGACCAAAGGAATTCGTCTCTTGTTCGAAGTGCGCAATTCAGCCGAGAAACTTGAGCTTGGGATGGAAATCCGAAGAAATATTTACTTGATTTTTAAGGAAAGTCTGAACAACGCGGTGAAATACTCGGAATGCACCGAACTGTCTGTTAATATTAGTCTGCAAGCAGAGACCTTATACATCTCCGTGACCGACAATGGGAAGGGATTTGACACGGAAAAAGAACTGTCCAATAGAACAACGCTTGGCGGCAATGGTCTCAAAGGAGTGAAATTTAGAGCCAATGAGTTGGGCGCGTCGCTCAATATTAAGTCTGAGTTTAATCAAGGGACGAGCATTGAACTCCAATTCCCTATGAAGAATTCGAAACTCTCCGTGCGACCTTAAACTAAATCCTCTTTTATCGCTTTCGAAACCGCTCCTGCGACAGAGTTTACCTGAAGTTTTTCATAAATATGGCCTATGTGCGTGTTCACGGTGGCGTAGGTGATAAAGCACTTTTCGGCAATCATTTTGTAGCTGAATCCTTCGACGAGTAATCCTAGAATTTCCTTTTCGCGCTTGGTGATTTTAAAATCTTGTGACGACGGTAGAACCTTGGCCGAACTAAACACTTTGAGGACCTTTCTGGCGACTTGAGGTGTCATAGGAGCGCCACCCTTCATAACCTCAGAGATACCTTCTACAAGGTCGAGCGGTGACTTTTGCTTGAGGATATATCCGTCGGCACCCGCACAAATGGCCTCGACAATCTTGTTCTCGTCTTCAAAGATGGTCTGCATAATCACCTTGATCTCCGGGAATGCTTTTTTGACCAAGGTGACCCCCTCAATGCCATCAACGTAGGGCATGTCAATATCCATGAGGATAACATCGGGTTGCATTGACCTCACGCGATCTACCACCTCCCGACAGTCGTCGTAAGCTCCTACGCACGTCATGTCTTCCATCGCATCTAGTAACATCTGCAATCCGCCTCGTCGCGCTGCATTGTCATCGAATACCGCTACTTTGATAATTTTCATACGTCAAATCTAGAGAAGTATGTCCTTCGAATCAATCATTGATTTCAATGATAATGATGTCCATTTTGCCCCAAAATATACTCTTTTTGACTAATTAGCTCCAAGCCCAAGCCTGTTCGTCATGATACCGAACGCCAAAATCGAGAAATGCTTTTTTGAATGCTGGGATGTCTGAAACCGCCGACTTAGGTACGATCAAGGACTGACCTGTTTCTATGGTGACCAAGTAGTACGCTTTCAATTCGAAGAGATGCGCCAGTGCCTCAGATTTGATATGTCCGTTTCCCGTACTATCGTTAAAATCAATGCCATCACTTTGAATGGACAAGGTGGATGTCTTGCCAAAGCGCTCGTGGTAATTTGCCTTGATATACCGTTTGAAATGGTTCTTGTATCTCCATTTGGCGTATGCCGGATATAAGAAATACCACATTACACCTGCACCCAAGAATATAACGGCCGTGCTGGTTTGATCTTTGGCGAATTTGAAATAGGCACCTATCGCGATGTACAACAAGGACAGGAAAACCTTGGACATCATTCTTCGCTTTTTCAAGTGGGCCGAGGTGGCAGATTGGAACATCTGGTATTCCAAAAAATCCTCTGCTTCTAATGCATAACTTAAATCCATGAACTTAATTTGAGGGCAAGATAGGGTACTATTTTTTTCTTTAGGCCACGGCCAAATGACCTGACAGACTACAATCAATCTATGCGCAAGTCAAAACGCAATCCCGTACGAGCTTCCAATTTGTCGCTAAGGACCATGGATGATACGACTTCGGGTGCAGACTCAATTTTCGCCGGTTCCAGTCCTAAGTCGGCGGTTGCTCGCTGGTAAAACGCCCCTCGTTGGGGATGCTCACTCGCGCATACGTTGAATAGGTCGTCGGTAAGGCCTTGGCTGAGAAGAGTACGTATGGCAAGCAGACAATCATCGCGGTGAATGAGGTTCACGACGCCGCCAGGATTGGGAATTGTGCGACCTGAAAAGAATTTCCCGGGCTGACGATCGTAGCCAATGAGGCCGCCAAATCGAACAATGGTCGTAGGAACAGTAGAGGCCATGAAAACTTTTTCGATTTCACTGAGCGGCGATTTGATAACAGGCGATTCTTCGGTGTGCTGCCCTGCAACTTTCCCATAAACTGAGGTCGAGCTCACGAAAAGCACACGTGAAATAGGGGAGGCCTTGATGATCTTTGCGAGATGCATGTACCCATGAATATCCTTCGACGTAATAGCGATAACAAGGGTGTCGACCTTGAAGAAATCGATCGCATCTTTGGTAAGTTGATTGAGCCTAAAGGCAAATGACTCAATGCCCAAGTCCCTCAATTCAGCGAGTTTCTCTTCACGTGTTGTCGACCCTTTCACAAGAAAACCGTCTTTGACCAATCCCGCAGCCAATTCCTTTCCCAACCAGCCGCAGCCCAAAATACCAATGCGCATCTTATTTTCCATACGACCGCAAAGAAAGACAATAATGAACTTTTATACGCGGTCGAGTGCCGTGTAGGGTTCAGGTGGGAGCGTGACTTCAATGGGGTCCCCGGGTTTAACCTCGCCACCCGCTAGTACGATGGCCATGATCCCCGATTTCCGCACTAAATTCCCTCGCTCGTCTCTGTCGAGAACAGCATCCATGAGGCCTTCCGACAGGCCATTGAGCTGATTGCAGGGGTTTCGCAGTCCTGTAATTTCAATGCGTGCATTTTTACCCATTTGCAGAATTGCACCAAGCGGAAGCCCTAATAAATCTATTCCCCGTGTGCATATATTTTCTCCCATGTCGCCCGGTTTGATCCTGTAGCCTTCGGCAAATAATTCATCGAGTAGTTCGCTATGAATGAGGTGAACTTGCCTGAGATTTGGTTGATTGGGATTTGCTCGTACGCGCGAACGATGTTGGACCAACTTACCTTGATGGGCGTCGTTCTCAACTCCCAGTCCGGTGAGGAGAGTAATGCTCGGAACAACTGTCTTGCTTATGCTATGTGTCGAGCTTCGGGAAACGGTCTTTATTGTAGGTCGGGGCATCGTGGGCACAACGTGAAAATTTGGACTCTAGTGTCTATTTTGCTACAATAACCCTATTTGCGCTTGTCGCTAGCCCATCAAATACAAGCACTACGTAAATGCCGCTCTCTAATTGAGTAGTGGGGACTTGATAGCTTGATTTTTGGATATTGGTTTTAGACAGGACTTTTTCCCCTTTAATATTCACCACGTCGAATGCCCAGTTTTTAGTCGTCGGTCCGGGTTTAATCGTAAAATAATTTGTTGCGGGATTCGGATAAATCAGGAGCTCTTCTTTCTCAGTCGGGTGTTCGTCAAGACTAGCAATGAAGCTCAATCCGCCGTTGACCAATTCAATATCATCCATGCCAATAGCCCCTTGCGGCGATCCATGTGCCTCTCCAAATTCGAAATAAATCCGACTCATATTGTTCAAATCGACGTTGGAACCGCCCAAGAGAAATTCGTCGAGATCTATGCGGTAGGTGTGAAATTCATTTTGCCAGCCAAAACCAGGATCAGGCCCAAATCCCGAGGCAAGCGCCCCTTCGCCCACGATATTCCCATCGGCATCGATGACCTGCAGCAAACCACTGTCCCAACCATCGCCCCAGGTGTCGGTCATGATAATAACGATGTCTGTACAAGGATTGCCAGGTCCTATTTCCAAGGGAGTATCGCCGGCCAGACCGTTGTCGATATAGCCTTCTATGGAAAAGCCCATTTCTTCTTCCCAATTCGAGCCGCCTACTGATATGGTGTAGCTTCCTTCGGGCAGACAAAGCTCTAAGTTCCCGCCTGTGCCCTTTGGATACGTGGGCATTACCGCGCCGTAGGTCCCAATATTTACGGTTGAGGTATTTCCTTCCACGTCTTCTACTCGAACGTCGAAAGTGAGTCCGTCGAGATCGCCGTTGAAGGGATGGCGGGTGAGCTGACAGGCGCGGAAACTCAGATAATCTCGGTCGGACCAATCCATGATTTCGGGTCCTATGGTGAATTCGACGTAGACGTTGTCGCTCCACTCGAAGGTCACACATTTTGGATCATCGTCGTAGCGCGCTCGGGTCATGCCGTTGCTCCATTGGTCGCCGGTCCACGCCAATGAGCCATCAATGTCCTGCATCAATACCTCTTGATAGGCTTCCATATCCCAAGTCACTGCCGCTCCCGAGCTACTCAAATGCTCGTCGGGGAAAGTCTGAAAATCGTCAATCACGTAGTTGAGCCCTTCGGCATCGCGGTATTCGCCGCTAATGGTAAGTTCGGAAGAGATATTCGACGGACGGAAAGAATGTCGGGTGCGTGTGAAGTATTCTTTGACCGCCAGGTTGTTGTGTGAGTACAATTCACACAGCGCCAAGAAATACGGTTTTACAATCGTATGGGTCGCTTCTTTGCCTATCAAATCGGGTCCCTCGGCCCAAGGAAAGTTGTCGGCACCATGCAAGTCGCTATGTCCGGCCCCATGGATATAAGTAACTTGTTTGTTGCCATATCCACGCTCGTAAATCGAAAAAGGTTGGGTATATCCATCGACCGGCCATCCCGAAACATCGGTATCGGCACCGCAGAGAAATTGGTGGTAGTTGGCACCCAAAGGATTGGTTTCATCGCCCGAAAGAAAGGCAACTGGCGCCATGCTCGCGACGCATACAATGTTCTCGTGGGTTATAAACGGACTCACATAATCGCCATCGAAAAGTCGCTTGTAGGCGCGAACTACGCATTCGCCGCCAGTGCTATGTCCGGTGTGAATAATGAGGTTTTTATTGACTTTTCCGGTGAGCAAGCCTCCGGCCAAATCATTCTGGACAGTGAAAAATTCATCTATGTTTTGTAGCGCGGTTTGGCTAGCTGTTTCGGTCGCTGCGGCACCACCATTGCCCACTTCGTTGCGATGTGAAATGACCACATAACCGTAGGAGGCGAGGTGGTAACCGAGGTAGTTGTAGAAAGTGTATTCATGGGTCCAACCGTGTGAAATAACAACAAGAGGTTGCTCGTCAAGCTCCTGGATATTGGCTGGGTAAAACACGTCAAAAGTGTTCCAGAAAGAAGATGAATGATGGGTGGTGTCAACGGCGTAGGGACCGGGTTCGAACATATTTCCCACCATGAAAAAGCCGCTGTTGTCGAGTCCGTCGATATAGTCTGCCGCGTCCAGCTCACCATTTTGATTGACGTCGATCACTAGATCATAGCCTCTTCCCGGACGTGCCCCAGAATAATTATCCAAGGAACTGCTTTCTTCCAAAGTAGCATTGGTCTCGGCTATGCTTGTGCCGGTAAACGTTATTTGCTGTGCGCCGCCCGGTCTCACATCTAACAATTCACCGTTCGACTGCCATTCAAGAGCCGATTGATCGGCGACAATATATACATCTACCATCATGCCCACTATAGGCGTAAGCGCAGGATCAATGCCCACGTACACATCGTCGTCGTGGTTGAAGGTCTCGACATATCTAAAATAGGGAGCCGAAGAGCTAGGCAAGCCCACTAGGGAAATTTCTTGTTGGGCCCATGAGAGGCTTGTGAGGATTATCGATAGGAGGAAAAGGTAGAATTTCATAGCCATGATTGAGACCTAAATATAGCCAATTTGACGGCAGTGGCTTCACATAACTCCCACTTGCTATTGCTCTTTCAACGTTTGAATATGTTTTATAATATTTTCCCGAAGCACATTCACTTTGTTGTAAATACTGGTGTATTGGCTCTGCATGTAATGGCGAATAAAGAGGTTCATCTTGAGGACCTCATGGAATTTTCGATTGTCCATGAGGGCATCATGATCCACGGGCTCGGCTGATACCCACACTTGTTCCATATTGATTAATTCAAGGACCTGAGGATACAAGTTCTCCATCTGGTATCGCTCATCCAGTCGCTCCTCCAGGTTTTCCAAGTACTGATACTTTACTGTATAGAGGAATGAAATGGCACTGCGAAGCGAATCGTTGGAGATCAGGTCCAATCCCACCGATTGCAAAGTGGCCCAAGCAGCGGTGTTCTCGCCCGTTTGAAAGCTACCCCAAATTCCGCCATAGTAAAGGTTCAAAGAGTCGTGCATGGGAATTCGGTTTTGCAACGCGTCTAGTATGATTTCATTTGCGCGAATGCGTCTCAAATTACCTTTGGTATTATGATTTGTGGATTAACGGGTTACACTGCACATAGCTGTTCATAGGGGATCCAGGGCAGACTGATCATTAATTTGAGCACTTTTTTCGGACATTCTCTGATCCAGTTACGATTTCTAAAACGGAAATGAAATTCAGTGAGATAGAATTGGATGTGTTCAGCCGAGACATGATGATGAATGCCCCTAATCCAGTTCTTCAAATTGAAAATATGCCAATGAAGCTTATCGAAATTTTCACCATTATCTGACGGCCACCAATCGTGTATTCGGTCTCCTGTAGCCTTTGAATAAGCAGGAAGTCCATCGGTAACGACCATAGCTTCAGGGTCAACCATTTGTTCTAGAGCCTGCCCGAGATCTTCGGAGGAATATCCACTGATTACCCGTGCATCAGCACCACGAATTATTGGTTCTGATTTCTCTTCATCGTAGTCTATCTCCACTGCAACTTGAACCTTCTTCTTTTTCCCTTGGCTTCGACCAGGCTTTCCAGCTTCGAAACCACCAATCAAGGTTTCATCCACTTCTACACATCCTGTCAGAAGCTTTCTTTTCTGCGCTGACATTGCGGTCATTACCTTCTTCTTAAAGAACCATGCTGTTTCTTGATGA
>JADFAK010000059.1 GCA_015665315.1 Flavobacteriales bacterium
CTGCACGAAAGAAGCTATTCCGCAGTTGTCTGAAACATTTGCGCTAGCTAAATAATCTTGTACTATGGCCGAACAGGATGCAGTTGTATTCACTACTTGATCGCCTGGGCAATCGAATGTTGGAGGCACATTGTCTTGAAGAATTGCAGTAAAAGAACAGTTGGTTGTGAGCCCAGCTAGATCGACAACTTCCACCTCAATAATGGTGTTGGCGTTGATCAGGGTACCTGGAGCTGGAGATTGTGTAACAGACAAAATACCACAATTATCACTAATCACTAAAGAGGTCGTATAATCAGGCAAGATAGCCTCACACGATGCGTTTAGATTAAGTGTTTGATCTCCGACACATGTAATTTGAGGTGCGCTTATATCTTGCACTGAAACGGTAAAACTGCACGACGTTGACAAGCCATTGTCATCACTAACCTCCAAATTTATTGTGTGCACACCGGTTGTCAATACTGTAGACGGTGCCGGAGATTGGTTCCAAGATATACCTGAGCAATTATCATAGGCCAGCACAGTCGTGCTATAATCGGCGAGGACGTGTTGACAATCACCATCGGCTGCTACAACCTGATTTCCTGGGCAGTTTACCGTGGGTGGTAAGACATCCTCAACAACTATGGAGATCTCACATGATGACACTAAGCCAGCGAGATCTTCAGCTTTTACACCAATTGTCAGGGGCCCTGCATTGAGTACGGTTCCTGCGGCAATCTCTTGGGAGAAATCATTTACCGCACAATTATCATTCATGGTAACGAGTTCCTCAAAATCGGGGATGGTCATCTCACAATTCTGGTCGGCCTGAAGGGTGATTTCGCTAGGACAGCTAATATTCGGAGGTGTATCGTCCTCTAGGGTCAGGAAGAACTCGCAGAAAGTCGCATTTCCGCTATCATCTTGAACAGATATAGATATATTTTGACTGATAAAAATGATCGATCCTGGGACTGGTGATTGGCTAATCGTAGTCGCGCTGCAGTTGTCGCTCGCATTGATCAAAGGGCTGAAATCTTCAATTTCGTATTGGCAAGTATTGTCTACAGATCTTGTTTGATCGGCCAGACAATCGACGACTGGCGGAGTGTTATCTTCAGGAAGTAGCTTGAACTCGCAGTCGCTGGAATTTCCAGCGTCGTCGGTTACGGTTATTGTCACCAATGTAATCGTCGACGCAATAGTCCCGGGAAGCGGAGTTTGCGTGTAGGTCAACGAAGCGTCGCAATTGTCGGTTGCCGCGACCAAGGGAATATAATCCGCCACTATGAAGGTGCAATCATCTTCAAGGTCAATACTTATATCTCCTGGACAGTTGTCGATAATGGGATCAGTTTGATCGGCAGTCAGCACCCAAAACGAACAGGTCGTAAGTGGCAAGAATGAAAGTCCGGTCGAAAGGAATACTTGTGTATCACTGTTGATTACCGTTCCCGCAGCTGGCGATTGGTAGATAGCGGCAACGGGCCCGCAACCGGCATCGGCTACAACAGCACCAGTATAATCGGGTAAGACATATTCGCAATTGGCAGACAAGGTAACATTTTGATCTCCGGGGCAAGTTGGCGCACCCAGATCAACGACCAAAGCGACGGCTACAGTAAACGAGCAATCGCTTGAATTGCCAGCATCATCGGTTGCGGTTATAGTGACAAGCGTAGCACTTGCTATAATGGTTCCTGGAGCTGGAGTTTGAACCAAGTCCACGTTGGAATCACAGTTATCGCTTACGGTCACACCTCCTGTATAATCTGGTAGCACATAATCACAATCGGAATTTGGTGCCAATGCGGAGTTCCCTGGGCAGGAGATGCTTGGTGCAGTATTATCTTGTAGTTCTACATTAAAACTGCATGTTTCGTTTGCTCCAAGTCCATCGGTCGCTGAAAGAGTGACTGTTTGATCTGAATTGATAATCGTTCCTGCGGGCGGACTTTGAGTTATGTTGGCCGATCCACATGCGGTGAGGACGAAAGTTGCTGTATAGTCTGGCAAGACTGCCTCGCAAGCGTCATTGGCGTTCAGTACTTGGTCGGAAGGGCAATTTACTTGCAGCGTTCCAACCGGTTGAATTAGTAACAAGGTGAATGAACACGACCCGATATTGTTCGCCTCATCTTCGGCATAAACAGTGATGGTGGTCGTTGAATTAACTACCGTTCCGACCGCTGGGTCTTGGCTCATAGTTAAGTCGGCCGAACAATTATCGGTTGCCAAAACGGAATTCGTAAAATCTCCGATGACGTATTGGCACGATGCGTTTGGCATCATCGATTGCGTTGCAGGGCACACAACATTGGGTGATTGTTGGTCCACTACATGAATAGGAAATGTGCAATAAAGAGTTCCATCGGGCTGGTAGATCGACGCGGTGGTGACACCTAAAGCAAGGGCCGTTCCTTCGGCTGGATCTTGGGTATATCCGATGGCTTCGCACGTGGAGACTGTGTATGGTGAAATTAGGTCTTCAACTATATAGGTACATGAATTGGTCGCGCCAACAGTGAGTTCTGTAGGACATTCCACAACTGGTTGTTGTACGCTAATATTAAGAATATTGGACCCAGCTGAAGAACAGCCAGGAGTTGAAACAATAGCTCTGATTAGAATATCATCCCAAAGTGCAAACGTATAGGCGTCATTCGTAAATCCAGCTCTTGGAGACCAAGACAATCCACCATCTGTGCTGTTGATCCACTGAATGTTACCAGAGTAGCCATTTAATTCAATGCTTACGTTTTCGCCGGCACAAGGACTGGATGTTGTGATGGTTGCAATTCCGGAACTTGGCGGCGCTGCGCAACACGACGTCACGCCAGAACTAGCCAACTGATACGTATAGATGAATGAGTTGTCGTTTCCAGAGTTAATCGCGTTGGGATTGTAGTCTGATATTCCAACTACACAGCTGTTTCCTTCGGCATCCATCGCAACATTGTGAACGATTGTCGTTTCACCCGAACCAAGTAAAAAGGCATTGAGGCATTGACCGTTCGTATTAAATTCAGCTACGAGTCCGCTTTCAACGCTTGGCGAGCTGACAGACACACCGTCGGGAAGGAATAATTCCCCTTGGAGTGAGCCGACGATCGAAATGTTTCCCTGTCTGTTGGTTTGTACACTAGTTAGCTCAGTAGCATCGCCCACGTCATAGCATACCTCGTACCAATTATCAATTCCGGTAGACTTATTTAAAGAAGTGAGGAAAAGCTCTTTCGAGTCTCCTGAATTTGCGATGTTTCCGGAAGGGAACCATATCCAGTGGGAAAAATCGGACTCCATAATTCCTGCCACATACACGGCATTGCAGTCGACATCAATTGAACATGAACTGGACTTTCCAGCGTAATCGCAATAGATAGGCTGCGACCAATCGAACGCGCCTGAAGCGTCTATTTTTGTGACGAAGAAATCAAATTCACTATCACTTGAGGGCAAACTGTAGCTAAGTTGGGCATCACCTGCTCCATCGTAGAAGAAACACTCTGGTCCTTTCCATCGACCGACTATATAAACGTCCTCTCCGTCACATGAAATTCCAACTCTTGATTGCTTAAACGTTTCGTTATGGACAAAATCATCATCTGTCGATCCTACAGTGGCAGACCAAAGTTGAACCCCATCAAAATCTCTTTTTATAGTGACGTAGCCGGTCGAGCTGTTCGAATAGCCATTTACTTCACCACCAAAAGTGAGAAAACTCGTATCTGTGTCAAAACCACCAAGTATGGCGAGGCCATCATCCCCTACATCCAGCGATAGACCTAGATCATGTCCGTCTCCTCCATCAACCTCAATCCAACGTATAACTCCGTCTGAAGTGAAAGAAGCTGTAAAAATATCGTAATCATTGGCAGAATTGATATGTGACACATCTTGTGAGATAGAACCATCAGCACTAGGAAGAGTAAAACTTTTTTGAAAGGTTCCGGTGATGTAAATGTTGGCGTCGGGGCCAACTTCAATATCAAATAGCTCATCCTTTTTATCCGAGCCAAAAGTCATGAGCCAAAGAATCTCACCTGAGTAGGACAACTTTGCCAGGTAGCAATCATCAGATCCTTGTCCTTGGAGGTTTATTTCTCCAATTCCAGTGCCGGCGCTCTCATTTCCAAAGAAATCTTCCGCAACAGTACCATCTTTGATCATCCCTCCAACATAGATCGCCGAGGTCTCATAATCCATAGCAACCGCATTGGCTGCCTCAAAGTTCGAATTGACAGAGACCAACTCGAAGTTGGTGTCCTGAGCCAATACGGGCAGGCACGCCATGCAAAGTGCGAATAGTAATATTGTTTTCGTGGTGCGTATCATAATCGTTGTTCATCTCCATTGTTGGAGAATCCCCAATTAGTAATAGGTTGCGCCACATCTTACGCTATGAAAAAAAGAAGGTTACAATTCCAATGAATGCCCTAGCATGCATTGGGAGAGTAACCTTCAATAATGACTGACAGAGCAGTCTGACAAATTGCTAGATTTATTGAATCACTAAGGGATATGTAAAGAATTGGCCGTCGAGCTGAATTCGCACCAAATAGACACCTGTTTCGGCATGCAGTTGAAGTTCAATTTGTTCTGATTGCACATTGGGCAAGATCGATGAGTAGACTGATTTTCCTGTAAGATCAGTTACGTCAATCATACCCGACTCAAAAGGAGCCAGTCCGCCAATAAAAAATCTCCCGTTGGAAGGGTTCGGAAAAAGGGTTGGTGCATCGGCCTTTAATTCATCAACAGCAGTGCAGTTGGCAACAGTGATGATAGTGGCATCTGTATGCGAACAGCCTTCATCGTTGTAAGCGGTGAGAATGAAGGAATAAGTTCCTGCTCCCAACTCAGCTCCGTCTACCACCATAAATTGGTTTTCACTTCCATCTTGCCAAGTGTACAAGTAGCCAGCTGGGCCATAAATAAGAATATCTTCATCATCGCAAATTGTTTGGTCGGCCCCAAGATCAAAAGTAAACTCCTCGCTCAATTGCACATTTACATTGTGGGTGTATTCACATCCGTTATCGTCTTCTACATACAATGTGTAAACTCCTGCGTTTAGGTTCTCGATGTTCTGCGTATCCATTTGAAAGTCTTCGGGACCTGTCCATGAGAATTCATAGGGAGCTGTTCCCCCAGTCAAGTTGACGATCACCGATCCATCCCCAGAAAGCGGACATTCGACAGTTGTAACATCATAGCTACCATAGAAGTATTCAGGCTCTGTGATCGTGAACGTTTCGGTGAGTGTTTCAGTCCCACAAGCATTTGTAAATACCGCCGTATACTCACCTCCATTCAGGTCGTAGATAAAATTATCTGTCGACTCAAAGGAATTCGGACCGGTCCACGTAGTTGTGAAGTCACTTCCCCAACCCGTTACATAGGGCAGGATATTTCCTGTTCCTTGCTCGCCCTTGTTAACCGGACAATTCACATTGCCGACACTGGCGGAAACAGAAGCCTCTTCTTCGTACGTGGAAACCGAAAGCATTATTTCGCCCGCATCACCGTTCCAACCATCGATTTGGATGAAGTACTGGGCGCCTGGTTCCAAACACGAGGCGTACATTTGAGAGGCAAAGAAATTAGCTCCGCCACATCCTCCATTGGCATCATCGTTGGCCGTCACCAAGGTGAATCCCGACATATCGGCACAATCCTCACCAGCATATAGGGCAAGCTGGGTATCGGGAACCGTTCCTTCATTGCACGTAGAAATAAGTAAGGCCCCTTCTTCGGGCGCAATGAATGAAGCCCAAACCGAATTGGTTACTGCTCCTTCACACCACACGCCAAACACCGCGCAGTTGCCACCACCAGGGCTTACTTCATTCACCCCGGCAAAAGCTCCTATACTATTCAGTGCATAGGTTCCATTGTCTATCTCCACCGGTAATGCTTGGCAAGGTTGGTTGTAGTCAACCACGTCGACATTTCCGACTTCGATCGTCCATACATTGCCAAATCCACTTCCGTAATAGACATTTGTCAAAATGCCATCCTGAAGCAACTCAATGACCAAGCCTCCATCGCCATAACTATCTACGAATATGAGATCGATTACCTGGCCAGTGGTGACACAAAAGGCGTCGGTTGTTATTGTAGACAGACTAGGATAAATATCTTCTCCAGTTGCTCCATCGTTACCATTTCCATCGCAACCTACATCCAGGTCGTTACCTCCCCAAGCAATAGTGCCATCGCCGCAGGAATCTCCATTGTAAACGACTTCCCAGTAATTTTCATAGCCCCAATCGTCGGTATACATGACGAATTGAATCTCAGTTTGGTCGACATCACATTGTCCGAATGAATGGCTAGCTGAAAAGCAGAAGACTGCGCACAGAAGTAAAAATTTATGGTAAAAGTTCATGATGATTACTTGAAGGTTTGTCCGTCAAAGTTACAGATTCTCCTACAAGTCTGAAACATCATGACATTTGATATCTTTGCAGCGATGGATAATGTTGAAGTAGGTTCTATTTGCAAGTTGAAGGTCGCCGTGATGAACGGCCGCATTCCTTTGCTCGATTTTAATGGCGGAATAATTCCTTTACCGGCTATCGATGCTCCTTTGGGGACAGATCTAGATTCAGAAATCGAAGTTTTTCTGTATTACGATGAGGAAGGAGATGTGATTGCAACGACTAAGCTCCCTGTGCTTTCGCTCGATGGTTTTGCAAGTGTCGTTATTGAATCAACGGGAACTGCTGGCGCCTACGCCGATATTGGCACGCGACGGGATTTGATGATTCCCACTCGCGAACAAGTGAGTGAATTAAAAAGAGGTTCGCACTGCGTTATTACCTTGAAGAACGACCCCATCCGCAAGCGACTTTACGGTTCGACTAAAATCCGGGACTACTGTGACAATTCCAACATTGAATTGGAGCGCGGCGACGAAGTTCAGGCCATGATCTATGACCGTTTTCAAGATGGCCGACGTGCTCTAGTCAACAAGAAGTACTACGGCGTGATCATGTGGAACGACATCATTCAAACAATCCGTGTAGGAAACACCTTGAGGGCATTCGTCAAAAAGATTGAAGGCGACACCTTGTTCATTTCTCCTCAGAGAGAAGGAAAAGCCGGACTAGAAGACGCCAAGGTTTTAATCATGGATTACCTCAACGCCAATGGTGGTTATGTGAGGCTCACTGACGATTCAGATCCCGAAGAAATCAAGCTTCGATTGAAAATGAGCAAGAAAACCTACAAAAAAGCTGTAGGCATGCTGTACAAGACGGGGGATGTGCTCATCACCAAACGAGGGATTAAATTGAATAAGACGGGCGAGATCCCTGAGGATGCCGATCGCTACGCTGCCGATCCAGAACCAGAAGACGATCGATCCATTTACCGACCGAATCCAAGACCAGGCAGTCGACCAAGAGCGCCTAAGCTTCCTCCTAAGAAAACTGACGCGCCGAGAACAAGAAGATCGGATAACGACCGATCAGACAACAATAGATCAGGTGATTCATCTGGCTTCAAATCGCTAAAAGACAGAATTACCAAAAGATGATTGCGCTATTATCCCCGGCCAAGACGATGGATTTTGAGCCACAGAATCAAACCGTAGAATTTACCGAGCCTCGCTTTTTGAAAGAATCTGAATACTTGATTCCAAAATTAAGGAAGCTTAGCACAAGGCAAATCGAAAAACTCATGAAGATCAATCCAGATCTCGCAGAGCTTAACCGATTGCGCTTTGAGTCATGGCACACCCCCTTCACCCCACAAAATGCCAAACAAGCGATCCTCGCCTTTCGAGGTGATGTATATCGTGGCTTGTCGGCCGAAAATTTCAACGAGGCCGATTTAGCGTTTGCTCAGAATAAGGTGAGGGTACTTTCTGGCTTGTATGGATTGCTCAGACCATTGGACCTAATTCAACCCTACCGACTTGAAATGGGCTTGCGATTTAAAGTGACCGAGTCGAAAACAAACTTGTATAAATTCTGGGGATCACAAATTTCAGACCTGCTCAAAGCAGACCTTGCTGGTGGAATGATTCTCAACTTAGCTTCGAATGAGTACTTTGCGGCCATAAATAAAAAGGACTTTGAAGGAAGGATCATTAACTTCCATTTTCGCGACCTAAAAAATGGTGAATACAAGCCTTTGATGACCTATGCCAAATTAGGTCGGGGCTACATGACGCGCTACATGATCGAAAACCGCATCACGAATCCAGAAGACTTGAAAAACTTCAATTTGAAGAAATATACATTCAACGATAGATTATCAGAAACTAATGAATGGGTGTTTACCCGAGATGAAATCGAATTATGACAAACAAATTAAAGTACACCGGTTGGCTAGCAATAGCCGTATTTACTGTTTCATGTTCTACCGCTCAAAAAAGCAGTGAAACAGTCCTTGAAAATCAAATGGACTCTTTGAGCTACGCCATCGGTGTGAGCATGGGAGAGAGTATCAATCAGCAACCTCTTATTGAGGTGAATGTGGAAGCTGTAAAGAGCGGACTTGAGAAGCAAATCGCAGGAGGCAACGAATGGGAATTGGCTGATGTGGACGCATTCTTGAGAAAGACGATGACAGAAATGGCCCAAGCTGAGCAACTAAAAGCAAAGGCCGATGGTGAGAAATTCCTCGAAGAAAATGGCAAGAAAGACGGAGTCATCACAACTGCTAGCGGATTGCAATATCAAGTAGTTCAAGAAGGAGAAGGCGCAAGTCCAGACTTCAACGATATCGTTACTGTTCATTATTCTGGTACGTTGACCGATGGAACACCATTCGACAGCTCTGTAGAAAAAGGTGTTCCAATGACCCGTCCGGCCAATCAATTGATCGCTGGATGGACCGAAGGCTTGCAGTTGATGAAACCGGGAAGCAAATTCAAATTCTTTATTCCAAGTGAATTGGGATATGGTGAGCGTCCTCCTGGGGCCGTGATCCCTCCTCACGCAGTTCTCGTTTTCGATGTAGAGTTGATCTCTTTCGAAACTGTTGACTAAGACATCATGATTGGGGCTTTACTTGCGGTAATAGTGATCGGCTTTGTGCTGTATCAATTGTACTATTACCGCAAGAAGTCTCGATTGAAGAAAGGCTTAACATTCCTTCCTATCTGGAGGGATATTCTCGTTGAACGAGTTCAGTTTTACAACAAACTAGATACAGCTCAACGCGCGCGATTCGAATCGGATCTTCTCAGGTTTCTGAATGAAACAACGATTACTGGCGTGAAATGCAAAGTTGACGATGTCGACAAAGTACTCGTTGGCGCAAGTGCCGTCATCCCCCTCTTTGGCTTCGATAACTGGGGATACCCCAACTTGGACGAAGTCCTCCTTTACGGCAATAGATTCTCTTCCGATCACGATATAGGCTCGAACCACAACACACTTGGCATGGTGGGCACGGGGTATATGAATGGCACCATGATCCTCTCCAAGCCCGACTTAAAATCAGGCTTCCTCGGAAAAAAGGACGCTCGAAATGTGGGCATCCATGAATTTACCCACTTGGTAGACAAATTTGACGGTGCCGTGGATGGAATTCCTGAACATCTTTTAGAACACCCTTATTCTATTCAATGGATAGAATTGATTCGCAAGAAGATGATCGAAATTCAAGAAGACAACTCAGATATCAATCCATACGCTCTCACCGGACCCGAAGAATTTCTTGCCGTCGCCTCTGAATACTTTTTCGAAGATGCCCCACGCATGGCAAAAAAACATCCGGAGCTTCACCAAGCTATGTCCAACATGTTCAAGCACTACCCTTCGGAGAAATCCACATCTCAAGCGTAGCCAGGGCGCAATGACATTTGCCCTTGTGGCTCAGAATTAAAATGTGAAAAATGCTGCGGAAAGTAAAGTTATAGGAGAACTTGTCAGAATAGACCGACCTCAAATTTCTTCCCTCAATTGTAACCATTGCCCTTAAAATCATGTAAGCACGTGTCAAGCAGGCTTTTATCTGCTGCCACTACCATGAATTTAAAAACCATTTCATTTTTCGCAGTTCTCCTTGGATTATTCAGCATTAACGGTGTGTCTCAAGACGAAAACCCATGTGCTTCTGGAGATATCTACCAAGATATGATTCAGAATGATCAAGTCTTTTCTCGAAGTATGTTCTACTTGAATCAACGACTTTCGGAGATGGCCCATGATGACGAATTTCGGGCGAGCGAAGAGATTTATACGATCCCGGTGGTCGTCCATATTATCCACGAAGGTGAAGGTATCGGACAATCGAGTAATATCACAGACGAACAAATCTTTAGTGCGATTACCGCGCTCAACGAGGACTTCAGAAAGATTGCAGGCACCAATGGTGATGGAGATGGCGTCGATGTAGGACTTGAATTTTGTCTTGCCTCGCGTGACCCCGACGGAAATCCTTCTACTGGAATCGTGCGAGTCAATGGTTCTAGCGTGCCCAACTATGCGGATATGGGGATCGAAGCCTCAGGTGGAATTGGGGCCGACGAGGCGACCGTGAAAGCGCTGTCAACTTGGCCTCGAGAAGATTACATGAACGTATGGATCGTCAATGAAATAGAAGACAACGATGCTGGTGGCGGTATTCAAGGTTTTGCCTACTTCCCTTTCAATAATCCATTGGACGGGATTTGTCTGTTGTACAACGCGTTTGGAACCGTTGGAAACCTCAAATCGAACACCGATATGGGAAGAACATTCACCCATGAGGTCGGACACTTTTTAGGACTTTATCACACCTTCCATGACACCCAAGACTGCGACGGCGAAAGCAACTGCGGCACACAGGGAGACCGTGTATGTGACACTCCTGCAACCCCTTTAGCAACTCTATGCTCTTCTCCCGCTTGTGGAACTCAACAAGTAGAGAATTATTTGGATTACACCTCTGAGACATGTCGAAACATGTTTACAGAAGGCCAAAAAGTCCGCATGCGAGCTACCCTATTGACCGACCGCGAGACACTTCTTGATTCATTTGGTTGTGTCCCAGTAACCGATTACGACGCGGGAATAGCATCAATCGAATTTCCAGGATTTTCAATATGTAGTTCTTCATTCGAGCCAGAAATTATCCTGACAAATTATGGAAGTATCACCTTGACCTCGGTAACATTCTCCTACCAAATCGACAATGGGCCGGCCCAAAACTACACGTGGACTGGCAGTCTAGCTCAAGGTTTGTCTGAAAACGTGAATTTACCCATTATCTCAGCATCGACTGGCGTACGAAACATAAGTGTGACTTGCTCGAATCCCAACGGGGTGAGCGACGAAAACACAGGCAACAACTCAATCGACAAGACATTCGAAATATCCAGCGGCGAGGCTATGCAATTGGAAATAAACATCGATTACTTCGGAACGGAAACCTCATGGATGGTTCACGATGATGGAGGTGCTGTTGTTGCCAGCGGAGGCCCCTATGTGAACAATGCGCAAGGAACCATCTACAACGAGTCAATCTGCGTAAGCGGTGGTTGCTATTCTCTGACCATGTATGATAGCTATGGTGACGGAATGAGCTTTTTGTCTGGTTCATATACCTTGCTAGATGGCGCAGGAGAATTGGTCGCCGAAGGAGGAGGAAACTTTGGTCCCGAAGTAAGCCATGACTTTTGTGTCGATGAGGTTATTTCAAATGATCCGCCTACGGCAAATTTCAATACGTCGTCCAATACGGCATGCTCAGGAGGTCAATTGGATTTTTATGACGCTAGCGCAAATGGTCCTACCTCGTGGGCATGGACTTTTGAAGGTGGAGTACCAGCTACTTCGAGCAATGCGTCTCCCCAAAATATTACCTACAACAATCCCGGCACCTATGACGTCACACTTACAGTGAACAATGATGGCGGGTCAGACACCTATGTTTCAACTATTACGGTGGCTGCTGGGCCAACAGTTTCTTTGTCACCAAGCGACATATCTTGCCACAATGGAAACGACGGATCAATCACTGCCAATGTCACGGGTAATGGACCTTACGATTACAACTGGAGCAGTGGAAGTACTTCGTCATCGGCTACCGGTTTGACCACAGGCAATTATTCAGTCATGGTCACGGACGACAACGGATGCACCAATCAGGCCAGTCTGTTTTTGGCCAATCCAGCCGATATGAACTTATCCCTAATCGTCGACGATCCACTATGTAATGGTGGTGCCGACGGAAACATCCAAGCCAATGCATCGCTCGGAAATGGGGGGTACTCTTATGTTTGGAGCAATGGCGACACCGACTCAAATGCCAACGGCCTAGCTGCAGGAGACTATTCTGTAGTCGTGACCGATAGCAACGGTTGTACAAAAACTGCTTCGGCCACAATCGACAATCCACCAGCCATTCAGCTTTCAGTTTCTAGCGAACCGACCTCTTGTCCTGGAACTGGCGACGGAAGTGTACTAGCCAATGCAACAGGAGGAGCGGGAGGCTTTTCGTACGCTTGGAGCAATGGATTGACAATCAACGAAATCAACGGTTTACCAGCGGCAAATTACAGCGTAGTGGTAACCGATGCGAACGGATGTACTGCCAACAACGCAGTGACTATCCAATCACCCGATCCGATTGAAGCTCAGTTGTTTGACTTTGACATCGCATGTGGTGGAAGCTTAGGCTCGGCCAACATCGACCCGATAGGAGGCACAGGCGCTTTGACCATATCGTGGAGTTCTGGAGATTCTGGAATGGCCATTGATGAATTGGAAGTGGGAGAATATTCTGTCACGATTACCGATGCCAATAATTGTACTGTTTCGGAGCAATTTGAAATTACATCGAGCGATGCGCTTAGTGTGCAATTATCGTTCGAAGAGATTACTTGTCATGGATCTTCAAATGGCTCAATTTTAGCTAGCGCAAATGGGGGTTCTGGTTCGTACACATACAGCTGGAGCCAAGGATCAACACAAGATGAAATTACCAATCTCGGTCCGGGTACCTATTCAGTTGAAGTAGTTGATTCCGAGGGTTGTCCTGGAGAAGCTTCAATTACCATTGATGAGCCAGCAAACCTCTCGGTTGTGCTATTCAAAAGCGATATTTCCTGCTACGATGAAAACGATGGATCTATTACATCGACCATCAATGGTGGAACAACTCCATACGAATACCACTGGAATACCAATTCACTTGCACCCAACTTGGCCAATTTGAGTCAAGGAACTTATTCTCTAGCGGTGACCGACGATCATGGATGCGAAAAGAGCGCGACGATTAGCGTTGTTGAGCCTTCAGAATTGGTTATCAGCCTTGATCTGCTTGCCAACGAGTCATGTGAAGGAAATGATGGATCGGCCCTTGTAAATATTATGGGCGGAACACCAGACTACCAACTATTCTGGACCAATGGATCTACCAGTCAGCAAAACAACAATCTTTCCGCAGGAAGCTATTCCGTTACAATTACCGATGGAAATGGCTGCCAGGCTACAGAAACATTGAATATCATTCACGACTGCGAGACGGCCGTTCCTACTACCAAGTTGACGGCTGATGATTGTGGCAGTGTGGGGTTAACATTGGACGATTACATTACGTGTAACGCTATTGAAGACGCCGAAATGTACCAATGGAAATTCGAAAATGCTGCCATTGGATTGTGGGAAGAAGAAATGACATTGGGAAATAACACCAGCTTCCTTCTAGCTGAAGTACAATCACTTGGGTACGGAGTTACCGTGAATGTCTCTATCAAGACCTTAGTCAATAGTATGTGGTCGGCCTACGGCGAAGTATGTCAAATAACCATGGCCACTACAATCCCAATCACGCAACTCATTGCAGCCGATTGTGGAATGACCAGCCTTTCAGTGGGCGCTTCGATTAACTGCGAGCCCGTTGCAGGGGCCTACGCTTATGAATGGCAAATTACTGGGACCGACTACGAGAATACCTTCGTCACCTACATGAATTCTATTTCGATAGAAGAGAGCATGTCTTTAGAGGATCTTACCGAATACCATGTGGCAGTCCGCACTCAAGTAGGCAACGATTGGAGCGACTGGGGGGCAACTTGTTCAGTGACCACCGACTTTGGAACATTTGTTGAAGAAGGAAGCAATGACGACCCATCGCTACAAATATTCCCGAATCCGAACAATGGAGAAAAAATATCTATCGAAATACGTAACCCTTTACAAGGAGCTGACGTAATAATGCTTGAACTATTTAGTGCCTCGGGTCAATTGGTTGATACAATTGAGATACCAACCGACTCTGGCGGCTACTTGAAAACAACTTACACATTTGAAAACAAACTGTCGGCCGGAATGTACTTTATCAAGTACTGGATGAATGACAGTGCCCTCGAGCAGAAGATGATAGTTAGATGATATAGGGTGGAGACCAAATTTATTTGGTCAACAGAGAGCCCTGCAATCCTCACGGAGAGCAGGGCTTTCGCTTTTATAAACTTTTCTAATTCCTACGTTTATTCTCCTCCAGCGCTTGCTATCGGATACACGATGTGAGTTACCCATTTAGCTGGATCGGGTTCTGTAGAAGGATCCGTGATATACATCTCGTATGGAGCACCAGTGACTTGTATTTGTTCACAAGCAATATGGGCGTCCATCGCTTGCCACGTTTCTCCCGAAGACTCGTATGGACCAAGGTGCACACCTACAAGGTAATCACCTGCTGCAAAAGTTCCTGAAGTGAAACCCTCAGGTGCCTTCTGCTCGCCAATTACCGGAATTGCAAACTCCATATCGGCTTCATAGGTAGCTTCATCAAATGTATGGTAAACTGCAAATGGCATGACCGTTGTGTCCATGGCTATTCCATTGGTTAACATATACTGCATAATGGCACCATAATTCGCACCATAGGTTTCCGCCGAAATCGCATCAACTTTCAAATGAGCAGCTTTGCCCAAGTAGTGAAGATCTCCACGTTTTTCAATCGTGGGAGTAAAATCTGACTTTGGCAAGGCTTCGACCAGCTCCTTTAGATTATTAAGTCCCTTTTCGAAATCGGGACCAACAGCTTCGTCCATGTCCATAAAGAGTGACATGATCGTCATGGGGAACTTAAACTCTCCGAAGAAGCCCCAAGCTACTTTCACTCCGCCGTCGACTTTCTCCATGGTCATGTAACCATCCGACTCTGACTCAAACGGTCTAGTGAAGTTGAGATGGTATTCCATTTTATTCTCCGATAGACCAGTACATGTCATCATACCAGCTCCAACTTGGTCGCTTGCGCTTTCCCATGTGTAGCTGCTCCCAACTGTTCCCATCTCCCCATTGTAAGTGTACACAATGTCGTCGGCTTTCTCGTTCCAAGGACTCCATACATTCCATTTCTCCCAATTGGTGCTTTGTTCGTATACATCGCCATAACAGCCGTCAATAACAACTGATCTTTCAACCTCATAGGATCCATCAGTAATAAGTCCCGCTATCAGCAAGACCGCAACAAGAATGGCAACTATTGCCAGTAAAACCTTCAGAAATTTCATAAATAGGTGGTTTGGTTATTGAATGTTTTTGGTGCTAGGTTGAACTCAAATGTAAATAAATTTTACTTGTTTAGCAGTTCGTTCAAAAAAGCCAAGATCACGAAACCATGGAAAACACAGCATTGATTACCAATGACGCAGTAGTTTTAGGAATGTTGCTGGGCATTCTCGCTCTGGTATTCGTTACTTCTTCGAGCAAGAATCCGGGACTCCAGAAGTTCTATAAATTCGTACCAGCACTCCTACTTTGCTATTTTTTACCAGCACTCCTAAATACGTTTGGGATTGTTGATGGACATGAAAGCAAACTCTACTTTGTGTCTTCACGCTACCTCTTACCCGCCAGTTTAGTGCTACTTTGTTTGAGTGTAGACATGAAGGCCATCCTAAACCTAGGTCCCAAAGCACTGATCATGTTCTTCACCGCTACCCTGGGAATTGTATTAGGAGGTCCCATGGCCTTGTGGCTCGTGAGTATGATAAATCCAGATGTGCTTGGTGGTGATGCTGTAGATGCTTTTTGGCGCGGACTGTCAACTATTTCGGGAAGTTGGATTGGCGGTGGAGCGAATCAAACAGCGCTTAAAGAAATTTCAGAGACAACCGAATCTCAGTTTTCAATCATGCTCTTGGTTGACGTATTTGTTGCCAATATTTGGATGGCCTTTCTATTGATTGGTGCCGGTATGAGTAAGAAGCTTGACAAAGTGTTGAAGGCCGACTCGACAGCTATTGATGATCTGACTTCGAAAGTAGAAAACTACCAAGCTAGCATTGCACGTGTTCCGACATTCAATGATTTAATTGTCATGCTTACTATCGCGTTTGGATGCGTGGCTGTTGCTCATTTTGCGGCCGATGCCTTGGCTCCGTTTTTTGAAGACTATATTGATGGGGTTCGACTTGCCAATCCTGATTCGGCGATTATATATCTCAGTTCATTGGGCAAGCAGTTTTTCTGGTTAATTCTACTCGCAACAATTCTCGGTGTTGGATTTTCTTTTACGCGCTTACGCAAATACGAGGGAGCCGGAGCATCAAAAATGGGAAGTGTTTTCTTGTATATACTCGTAGCATCTATAGGGCTTCACATTGACTTTAACGAAGTCATTGACAACTGGAAGGACATACAATGGGTGATCTACATCGGTTTAATCTGGATGTTGGTGCACATCGTCATTCTATTGGCGGTTGCCAAGATTGTAAAAGCCCCCTTCTTCTTCGTAGCCGTTGGTAGCCAAGCCAATGTCGGTGGAGCGGCCTCAGCACCAATTGTGGCTTCAGCCTTTAGTCCAGCCCTTGCACCGGTAGGTGTTTTATTGGCCGTTCTTGGTTACGCCATCGGAACTATTGGCGCTATTGTATGCATGGAGCTTATGCATGCGATTTCGATGTAGGACATACTTAACCTCAGTCTGTAATCCCTTGATAATTAACCCCTCAGAATTATCTGAATCGGATTTATTTTGTCTATCCGAAACAATTTTGTGTCAGCTTGCGTACCATAAGCGCGTAAATGACACACATGCGAACTATTACTATTCTACTTATACTATTGTCTTCTTGGGCAATGAAATCTCAAGAGGCAATTAGCGAGACTTATGTTCTAAAGTCCCTCGTTTCAGTTTCCACTGCGGATGCCAAGCCTGCTATAGATTACTTGCGGGCCAATTTACCTGAGGGTGCAACGCTAACGATCAATCCAGTCAAGCAAAACATCACCATCATTGGCAAGAATTTGAATATTCCTGTTCTTATCGACGAACTGAAAGTCAACGGCCACACCTATGTTGTGAAGACCGGCCCTTGTGATGACTATTACAAGGCTCAAATCCAAAAAGAAATTTACATCTCTGAGAAATCAGCTGAATACAATGCCGCCACAGCAGTGGATTCGCTCGTATTTACACAAGCTGAATTCAATGAATTTAGTCCGCAAAAACAGGCCAGAATTGTACTTAGTGACAACACAAAGATTAAGTGAACCTAGTTAGACCACATATCACCATTGGTCTGCTCTTGGTGAGCATGATTGGCCTGGGACAATGTCCGAATGACAACTCGTTTTATGCCGATTTATCGCCTTCGGCAGTCAGCGAAACGCAGACTGAATCATGTGCCTGGGGAGGAGATTACTTCACGGTTACCGTTGAAGACGGTTCGACCTACACCTTTTCAACCTGTGGAACGAGTTGGGATACCATGCTCGCGCTTTACAAACCAGACGATACGCTACTCGATCACAATGATGACAGCTGCGGTTGGCAGTCCCAAATTACTTGGACTTCCGACTTTGATGGCGTTGTTTGGGTCTTGATCGATGAATATTATTGCAGCGACAACAACGATTGCGGTACGGTAGCCGTCACTTGGGATTCTTCCAGCACAGATAGCGGAAATACCACACCTCCAGTGAATGAGACTTGTGCCGACGCAATTGAAATCAGTTGTGGTGAAGCCATTGCTGGCTATACTAGTTATGCCGACTACGATGATAGTGAAGTTTCAGATTGCGGTGTGCCCCTTGACGCCCCAGGCGTTTGGTACTCCTTCGAAGGAACCGATCAATACATAACTTTTAGCCTTTGTGGCACAACCAACTACGACAGCCAAATCAACGTGTATTCAGGAACTTGTGGCAATCTTATTTGTCGCGGTGGAAGCGACGATAAATGGGGTTGCGGAAGCAGTTCAGACCTCGTGGTGTATTGCTTGTCTGGCACGACATACTACATCCTCGTCCAAGGCTACGATGACGAGACTGGAAACTTTACTCTTTCATGTGACTGCGAAGATTCAACGAACCAGCCACAGGATTGCAGCGGTGGTATTACTATATGTGACGACAGCACTTTTGGTGGCAACGCCAACGATGCTGGAGACGTTCAAGAGCTTACCTACCAAAACAACGACTGTTTAAGTGTTGAACATCAATCGCAATGGTTCTTTTTTAGTCCCACTACACCCGGAACTATCGAATTTACGATCGACCCGTCCAACGGAATTGATTACGATTTCGCCATTTGGGGACCATACGACTATCTCACTTGTCCGCCCACAGAAGATCCTCTACGTTGCACCTACTCAGCGCTCTACGAGCCCACAGGTTTGGTGATTGGCGCAGGTGATTCATCTGAACCACCCTCAGGAGATGCTTGGGTTGAAGCCATTACCGTGAGCAACGATGACGTCGACAAGATGTATGTCATGCTTATTGACAACTGGACAGCCGACAATACTGCTTACAGCTTTACTTGGAATTTGACCGGGGTTATATTGAACTGCTCCATCCAACTACCAGTAGAATTTTTGTACTTCTCAGGAGAGGTACGCACATCGAGAAACGAACTGCGCTGGGCGACAGCTTCGGAAGTGAACAACTCACATTTCGAAGTCGAACGTTCCAGAGATTTAGACACGTGGGAAGTGATCACCATTATTCCGGGTATGGGCACTGTTTACGGTGAAACTGAATACCTCGTCAACGATCCAAATCGACCTTTTGGAGTAGCCTATTATCGCTTGAAACAAGTCGACAACAATGGAGAATTTAGTTATTCCGATATCGTATCCTTAGAATACCGAGAATCTGTTGAATTGCTTTCATTGTACCCAAATCCAACGCGTACCAACATCAATGTTTCAGTACAATCTCAGGAGTCTATTGGCGCGACATTTGGCATTTTTGAACTCACCGGACGAAAAGTTATGGACTTCTTGCTTCCACTTGAAGCAGGTGTGAACCTTTTCACCTTCGACATCTCTTCGCTCATGCCTGGATTGTATACCATCCAAATATCGGATGATGAACAAAATTCACTGGTAACGGAGAAAATGTTCAAGAAATAGCCCCATTCTGGGACAAAACGCCTTGCTTCAAGCTTTTATAGTTTCATTTCCCATCTAGTTTAACTAAATTGGTAGCACCTTTGAGAAAACAACGTGCTATTTTATGCTTTCCTACACAGCTAAGCTTTTTTTTATTGCCTTTTTGACATGCTATGCGTGCCTAACAAATGCGCAATTTAATGCGGAGGTTATGCTTTTGCCAGAGACGGCAGTTAGCGAGATCGAAAGCGCAGCATCTTCCAGTTCAATTCTTTTTAAAAATGAGAGCCTAAAGGCAAATGGTTCAGTAAAGATCGAAGCCTCAAGTCCGGAAGAACTCCTTGCTTTTTTAGAACATGAAAAGGGCATCGGACTACTCAAAGCGTTTTTTAGTCTGACCAAATACCCCGATCTCCAAGAACGGTTCAAAGCAGTCAGCTACGACACTCGAAAAGCAGAACTCCTGCTCGAACAACAACCAAACGAAATCGACGCTGAATGAAGTCCTTCCTGGCCATAGCTCTTTTCTTGATGGCGGTTGTTGCTTCCAACGGACAATGCAATAATTACACATTTGCATTTGGCGGAGGTACGTGGGATTCTGAAATCACTTGGAACATCACCAATGCAGGAGGAACGGTCCTTTCATCGGGCGGGGCGCCTTCATCGGTAACTTTATGTTTGGATTACGGCTGCTATACGATCAACATGTTCGATGCGTTTGGCGATGGCTGGAATGGTGGCACGTACTCGGTTACTGATTCAAACGGTGTTCCCGTCGCCTTTGGCTCGCTAGACACAGCAGATAGCGGTGACGGTTCTTCTTGGGGAACAACTGTAGAGTGCTTCAGCGCACCTGTTCCCTGCAACGATACACAATATGTCCTTACTGTGGGTGGGGGAACTTTCGACAGCGAAATTTCTTGGGCCTTTTCATACGACGCAGGCACACAAATAGCCAACGGCGGTGCACCTGCATCCGTGGTTCTTTGTCTGACCGACGGTTGCTACAACATGCTCATGCTTGACTCTTATGGAGACGGCTGGAACGGCGCAACTTGGACTCTAACAACTACTGGAGGTGCGGTAGTGGGCAGTGGCTCCATGAATTCAGGAGCTTCCTCTTTGGCCTATATCGAAGTGGGAACAGGATTTTGCGATGTTTCTTACCCTTCCCAGGATTGTCTGGGAGCGGTTACCATTTGCGACGACCAAACTTTTGACGGAAACAGTGATGGATCAGGAATGGTGGATGAGTTAAACGCCACAAATGCAGGATGCCTGGCCTATGAAAATCAAACTTCATGGTTTGTATTCTCTCCTACCACAACTGGAACCATTGAATTTAGCTTGACCCCATCCAACGGCATTGACTATGACTTCGCGATTTGGGGTCCCTATGCCGAAGTCTCTTGTCCGCCCCAACAGGCACCACTTCGTTGCTCATGGTCGGCATTGTACGAACCTACAGGCTTGGAATTAAATACTACTGAAGGAGATGTGAGCGAAGGCGCTGGTGGAGATGCGTGGGTAGAGGCCATCACGGTAACCGCCGCTGAGATCGATATGTTCTATATCATGTTGGTGGACAACTGGACAGCCGATAATACATCCTTTACTATGGACTGGGATTTAACGGGTGTAGTTCTCAACTGTCAAATCATGCTCGCCGTTGAATACCTCAGTTTTGAGGGAACTCCCATGGCCGATCACAACTTGCTCGAATGGACTACCGCTTCAGAAGTTAACGCCTCGTACTTTGAAATTGAACGATCTAGCGACCTGCTCAATTGGTCGTCTGTAGGGTATGAACTCGCCTCAGGGTTTTCTCAGAGCGAACAAAGTTATTCATTCAAAGACCAAGATCGTACGAACCAAATTCAATATTACCGACTCAAGCAGTTTGACACCGATGGGCACTATTTCTATTCCGAGACAATCGCCATCGACCCAGAAATCCATTTGACAATTGGAAAGATATATCCAAATCCAAGCAATGATTCCTTCCGAGTGAATGTGAGTTCGTCATTGGGACACATTGGCTTGGACTATGCGATCTACGACAATGCTGGCCGCGAGGTCGACTCAGGGGTTCTCAGTACGGTGACTGGTTCAACTGCCTATGTCGTGTCGACTGAAGAATTAAGTAATGGGTCATATATATTTGCGATTCAAGATGCTGCTGGCACTGTCCTCGAACATGACCACTTTACGGTCGATCATTCGAATGAATAAGCCCATTTGCGCTTGTCGCGTAGAAAATCACTTAAATATTCCTCGTCCGGAGTTTCTCGCAAACTAGATTTGGCGAATGCCTGATTCATTTCCAACAAGGTCTTTTCGAGCTTGATTACCAGTTCCTCGTAGGTGAATTGACACTGTCGCACACGCATTAAAAAATCACGGTCACTTGTCCTCCGAACTATTAACTGACCGGTGCGGGCCAACTCGATGCCCATGTACGCCAATCGAAAAGCATGCATCATATTCTTCGTGTTGTAATCGGCAGGAACTGGACTCCCCTCTTTCGCCAAATGTTGCCACTTCCAATAGGCGCGAAAGGACTTTAGGTAGGCCTTCCATTCGGTTTCACGCAGACTAGCCCAGGCCAGGATTTGCTGCCCTTTCCTTTCTTGGAAAATCAGTTCGCCGTCCTCATCGGTAAGACTATTGGCCGTGCTTGATTCCACGATCTGGATGAAGTTTCCCTCTTTGACAAGGCTCAGCTGCTTTTCATCGTGCATGGTGCGCCATTCGGCAAATGTCTCTATCTCGACTCTTCCAAGAATGTCTAGAAAATCCAAGGCTGTTTGGGGGGTATCTTCCTTAGGGAAATTGATCAAACCCTTTACTTTTCGGGCTTTCCTTATTTGCGAAAGCGCATAACCAGCGAAGGTATCTTTGCACTGTTTAGACAGCACTTTTGAATGATCCAGGCTCGACATCCAATCATTTCCTTTTTGGATGCAATCGGCCGGCATGGCAATCAACTCGATCACTGTAGGATTGCTTTTGGCTAGCAATCGAATGAATTTTCCCAGCTCGTACAAGACGTTGTCATTGCTTTCATTCGACACATCTTCGGCGTAATTTCCTCGCAGAAAACTGTCTTGATCGGCAATAAAAACCCCACGATGGTCGATATCAGAATCTTCCGAAGCCAATCCATAGGCATGACTTCCTGCAACACACTGAAACAAAACAGACTCGGTCGGTACAAGCTTCAGGTCAACCAAGGGTCAGAGATTAAGTCCTTTGATCAAATGTCCCATGCTCGTCACTTTTGTGCGCAAGTATCCTTCATTTTCGGCGCGTGCTTGGATTTCTATGGGTAGTCTTTTAACTACTTCTATGGAGCCTTCGGCAAATGCTTCAATTTTTTCAGGATTGTTGGTGAGTAGATTGATGCGAGAAATCCCGAGATCGGCCAAGATCTCAATGGCCACTGAATAGTCACGTGAATCGCTATGAAAACCCAAGGCTTGGTTGGCTTTCACCGTATCGAGGCCTTCATCTTGTAGGTTATAAGCTCGCATTTTATTGACCAAGCCTATGCCTCTTCCCTCCTGTCTCAAGTAGATCAATACGCCACCTTTGACGCCAAAATGTGAAAGAGACGCATCCAATTGTTCTCCGCAATCGCAACGAACAGAGCCAAACACATCGCCTGTCATGCACTCGGAATGAATGCGCACGTCGATAATCTCTTCACTAGGCAGGTCACCATGGACAAGAGCCAAATGAGGATATCCCTCTACACCACTATCGTAAGCCACCATGTCAAACGTTCCATGAACGGTGGGTAACTTTGCATCTGCTAACTTCTGAATCATCCTTCTGCAAAGATATACAATTCAGTGTCCAACCATCTAGTTGCAGATAGTTCCGAAGGCGCCCAAGAAAATTAGGAGGTCGGTCGTGTTGACTACCATGTCTGAATTCAAGTCTCCAAGGCAATCATTGGGATCGGGAAACATGCACGAACCATCGTCTTCCGTTGCCAAGGCATTGTAATTGGAGGCCGTCGAATAAGTACATCCCAGCACATTAAAGCTCCAAAAAGCAACTCCTACATCTGAGCCTGTTCCGTTAAAAATGAAGGGAGATCCTCCAAAGATAAACTCGCCTGCATTCCAAACTCCAGCAGCCACAGCCACGACTTCTCGCTGGTGTCCGCTAGCACCCCACTGAACGTAGTCTTCCATGGCAGCGGTACTCGTGAAGGCATTTGTGTTGTACAAACCAAATTCACCATCGCCACCGCTCAAAGAACTCCATTCAAGCAGAACCGTCTCGCCGGGCGATAAAACGAAATCGCCAATTTGGCTAGGCACCAATTGTACTTCGAGGTAGCTCGGAAAATTGCATAGGTACCATTCCGAGATGTCTTCTTCAACTGTTCCCATATTTGTGAGTTGAGCAGTATTTTGATTTAGATCGACGTTTGTGATACGTACATTGCTGATGGCAAGCACCCAAAAAGCACTACCATAATCTCCTTGTCCGCCCACAAAGGCAAATGGCCCCGTCCCCGGAACGAATTGTCCGGCAAACCAAACTCCTGCCCCTACCGCAACACCTTCACGAAAATGACCTGCGCTTCCCCATTCGACATAATCCACGATAGCGGCAGAGCTTCCAAAGCTCGTTGAAGAATACAATCCGCACTCGCCATCGCTTCCAGACAATGCTGGCCAAGTGAATGTGAGTGTTGCCCCTGGTACCATATTAGTAGCTAGGCCCGTTAGCGAAGAAATGGGGTCGTAATCTGGGAAATTGCACATTGAATATGGACCAACGTCGAGATCGGCATCTCCCAAGTTAGTGAGCTCTACATCACCCGTGGCGGGATCAATCATCGTGATTCGTACATCGGCTTGGGCAGAACAGTATAGGGCGGCGAAAAGGGCGCCTAGAAAAGTAAGAGTCTTCATTTTAAGTATTTATGTGGTTAATACGCCAAAGGTACAATAGGTCTTGAAAGCTTTGAGTACGCAAAATGCGAAATTGATGTAGTTGTTTGACTCCCACGTGAAGCACGATGACAGACGGAACTATTGTTGGCGAAAAAAAAAAGAGGCTGCCTCCGAATGGAAGCAGCCTCTCAATTCACATAGTATCGAATCCAATTATGGACAAGATGTTCCAAATAATCCAAGGAAAATTAGGAGGTCAGAAGTATTAATCTGCCCATCATCAGTGTAATCACCCAAACAAGTATTTACACAAGTTCCATCATCTGTATTCGCATATGGATTGTAGTTGTCAAAGCTTGGATCCGTACATCCCAAAGCAACAGCAATACATCCACCATTGTCTACATTGGCCGATGAATCGTAGTTGAACGCCAAAGGATCCGTACATCCTGCAACTGCAGCTATACATGAACCATCGTCGGTGTTGGCAAGAGAATCGTAGTTGATAGCCGAACAATCGGTACATCCCATGGCAACAGCGATACAGCTACCATCATCCGTGTTGGCAGATGAGTTGTAGTTCAATGCTGTTGAATCAGTACATCCTAGGCAAACGAAGATACAAGACCCATCGTCCTCAGTAGCTGTGCTGTCATAGTTTGACGCACTTGGGTAGGTACAACCAGGATTTGTAAGGATACATGATCCATCATCGCATCCTGCAGTCGAGTTGTAGTTAATTGCAAGTGGGTTTGTACATCCTGGGAAAGTACATGATCCGTCGTCGCATCCGGCTGTTGAATCATAGTTACAAGCTGTTGAAACCGTACATCCTGGGAAAGTGCATGATCCGTCGTCACATCCTGCTGTTGAATCGTAGTTACAAGCTGTTGAAGAAGTACATCCTGGGAAGGTGCATGATCCGTCGTCACATCCTGCAAGCGAATCGTAGTTACAAGCTGTTGAATTCGTACATCCTGGGAAAGTACATGATCCGTCGTCACATCCTGCTGTTGAATCGTAGTTACAAGCTGTTGAAACTGTACATCCTGGGAAGGTACATGATCCGTCGTCACATCCTGCTGTTGAATCGTAGTTACAAGCTGTTGAAACTGTACATCCTGGGAAAGTACATGATCCGTCGTCACATCCTGCTGTTGAATCGTAGTTGCAAGCAGTTGAATTTGTACATCCTGGGAAGGTACATGATCCGTCGTCACATCCTGCTGTTGAATCGTAGTTACAAGCTGTTGTATCGATACATCCTGGGAAAGTACATGAACCATCGTCCACATTTGCAAGTGAATCAAAGTTACATGCTGCAGAATCAGTACAACCGTTTACAACTGGAGGGAAAGTCAAGAACTCACCAACGACTTGTGGGTTTGTTCCATCCTGCGCTCTATATTGTAGGTTGAAGGTCAAATCAACGATACCATCTGTTGTAAGCTGTGCCAATAAAACACGCCCTGATCCGTCAGGAAAGGCAGCTGGCTCAGTGTCAGGGAATACATACCATGCACCACCACTAGCACTGCTTATATCTAATGAACCGCCAGCTTCAAACGGACCTTCGTTGGCGTTTACAAAAGAAACACCGTTGGGTCCTGACTCAGCACCTATTGTTACCCAAGAATCATATTCCAATGGTGGAACAAATGGGAACATAGCTGGATCAATCGAATTCGAAGTGAATCCACCGTTGGCGTCTTGGTAAAATGAAGTCGTCGTGTTGATAGACAATGGCGACACATCTTGACCGTAAACAACGACCATTTGATCGAGTGGGTTTGTGAAGTTGGCATAAACACGGTATGTGTTCATTCCTCCTACTGTGTTCGAAGCAACTTCTTCCCATGAAAGGAATGTGTAAGAAGGTGCAGGGTAAATACATGACCCATCGTCTTCAGTTGCAAGCGAATCGTAGTTCGTGGCTGAAGGATCAGTACATCCTGGAACACCAGAAATGTTGAGGACTACGCCAACTTCTTGAAACGATGTTCCCGCCTGATCTCTCCATTGAATATTCAATGTCATGTCAATGAGTCCATCTGTTGTAAACTGACCAAGAAGAACTTGCCCGTTTACATCTGGAAAAGTCGCTGGATCACCTGGCAATAAAAATAGGGATCCACCAACGAGATCGTTGACTGTGAATCCACCGCCAGCTTCAAAAAGCGTGAAATACGTGTCCAGACCAATAGTGTTCAAGGTACTTCCTACGTTATCAGCAAAGGCCAACGTAAAGAACGAATCCCACTCCATTTCTGGAACTAAACCAAAAAATCCAGGGTTGATATCCAACGATGTCGGACCACCAAAGGCATTTTGATAAAAAGAAGTTGTTGTTGATACAGACATCGGTTGCGTATCAAAGCCATACATGGCGATCAACTGGTCCGTAGGGTTGTCAAACTCTGCATATACTCTCCATGTTGTTTGACCGGGTATGGCGTTCGATGCATAAACTTCTGCAACGATACCAGTAAAAGCGGCAAAGCCCAATGAAGGTATAAGAAATAAACAGAGAGAGACGAATAGATTTCGAATACTCATAAACGTGAATTTTGGTTAAGGTGAAACACTAAGGTATTTGCACTAAGGTTCACAAAAATAGGAAATAGTTGCTACAAATCATATTTACTGGGCGATGAAATTTATGGTTCTGTCGATAAATGGCTTTTATTCGTAGAGAATCCTAGCCTTTGTCAAGAAAATATTGAAGCAATTGTTCTGTAGATCGATCGTGCATATTCGAGACCGTTTTACGACAAATCTCGTCGTAAATAGGGGCGGCCAATTGCTTGCCCAATTCAACTCCCCATTGATCAAAACTGAATATTCCCCACAAATAACCCTGTACGAATATTTTGTGCTCGTACATGGCGATTAATTGTCCAAGCGACTCAGGATCAAGCTCCTTGAATAAGATCGACGTGCTGGGCCGGTCTCCTTCAAATGTGCGATAGGGGGCCAACTTCAACGCCGATTCCTCATCCATACCCTTGGCCAAAAGCTCTTCGTACGCAGCCTTTTCAGTTTTCCCAGTCATCAAGGCTTCGGGCTGTGCCAAGAAATTGGCCAATAACATTTCATGGTTCGATCTGTTTGCATTTCCCAAGCGACAAGCGCAAATGAAGTCACAGGGTACAATTGTGCTTCCTTGATGCAATAATTGGAAATATGCGTGCTGCGCATCCGTTCCCGAAGATCCCCAAACGATCGGACTCGTGTGTAAATTCACCTTTCTCCCTTGTCGATCAACACTTTTACCATTGCTCTCCATTTCAGCCTGTTGGAGGTAAGCCGGAAAATATTGAAGTAAGTCGGTATAAGGAATGATCGCGTGCGTTTCGTAGTTCAAAAAATTCCGGTTCCAAATACCCAATAAAGCCATCATCACAGGGACGTTGTGCTCAAACGCTTCATTCCGAAAATGTTCATCCATCTTCTCCCCACCTCGCAATAAAGATTTGAAATTGTCGAAGCCCACGGCCAGACATACGCTCAGCCCCACGGCCGACCACAATGAAAATCTTCCCCCTACCCAATTCCAAACTTGAAATACGCGATCAGACTGGATACCAAAGGACTCAACTGCCGATTGGTCGCTGCTCACACCGACAAAGTGATGCTGCACAGCGTCATGACCTAAGGAAGCAACAATCCATTCCTTCGCTAGCTTGGCATTGGCCATCGTTTCTTGTGTCGTAAACGTCTTAGACACGACTACAAAAAGTGTTGTTTCTGGATCTAGTTCTGCCAAGGCAAAATGCATGGCATTTCCATCCACGTTCGACACATAATCAACTTTGAGACGTGTCCTGTAATGCGCCAAGGCTTTGGTCACCATGTGCGGACCCAAATCTGATCCGCCAATGCCAATGTTTATGACATGGTCAATCTTTTTTCCTGTAAATCCGCGAATTGATCCGCCCAACACGCCATCCACATAGAGCTTCATAGCCTGCAATTGCAGGTCTACCTCGCCATGAACAATCGCATCCTTGGGATCATTTGACGCCGAAGCACGCAAAACTGTGTGCCTAACCGCCCGACCTTCAGTTTCATTGATTGGAGCGCCGTTGAACAAAAGTTCTATTGCCTCCGACAAGCCACAATCGTTGGCCATTTTCAATAATCGGCTCTTTGCCTGAACCGATAGGCGATTTTTCGAGTAATCAAAAAGCAGCTCTTCCGTCTCGATTGAAAAATCCACATGGCGATTCGCATCATGGAACAATTCTTTCAGCGTCGTTTCCCGCTCTTTTGTGGCTAGGTCGATTAAATCTTGCAGACCGTCCCACGTGTTCAAATTCTCCTTTTTAAGCATCTCTTTCAATCCTACAAGCATTGTTTGATTCCTTCAAAATGTCTGTCTACCAAGATACATTACTATCTTTGTAGCCTATTGACCAAAATCACAAATATGAAAAAACTTATACTTTCTATTGTCCCTATCATGTTGTCTGCACTGTGTATCGGACAAATAACTGTATCCAACATCACGGCAGAAAGCGAAGTTAACAATGTCCTTCGCTATGACGTAAGCTTCGACACCAACGAAGATTGTTACTCGTATCTAAAGTACTACAGATCAGTGACCGATTCATTGGGCAACCCGCTGGACACGGTGTGGGTAAATTCTGAAATGATCGGACCTACCTCTTCGCACTCATTTCACATTGTGGAAATGGTGGCCGAGCAAACCTACGGGTTTCAAATTAACGCCTTCAACGAAGGTTCTTGTGTGCAAACGGATTACGAGACATTTCAAACGGCTCCGCTTCCTGATGTAGTCCCTGTCTTGGATACTACTTTATTCTTTGATGCGGAAGCTGAGCTTACTGGTTACTACCTCACCAACACAGTTCTCGTTCCGGACAAGACAGTTCAGATTTTCAACCGTAAAGGTGAAGTTGTATGGTATGACTACCACAGTGGTGAACCCAATGTCGGAAATTCGCAGACCTGCCAAGCTTTCAATGTGACGGAAGATGACAATATGATCCTCCTAGAATGCCATGAAATCACCTTACGTGATTACGACAGCAATATCCTTGAATACGTTGATATGAATGGTACGGAATACGATACCTTATATTTCCACCACGACGCGATTGTCAACGAAGCAGGTAACTTTGTTGTTATTGCTGGTGCCGGAAGAGAAATTCCTTCGGGAGACTCGACTTTGTTGGTAATGGAAGAAAATCTCCTCGAAATTACTCCGTTAGGCGAGGTAGTTTGGGAATGGACTTCGTATGATCACTTCGATCCAACTGGTGCGACTAATCAAAATGGATTCTACTTGTCAACTTTTGGAGCCGAAAGTATCAATTGGCTACATGCCAATGCCGTTTTCCAAGACAACGACGGACACTACCTCGTTTCGTTCAAAGAACTCGATCAGATTGTTAAAATCAATAGCTCATCGGGTGATGTCATGTGGAAACTAGGGGGTGAAGATCCAGACATCGAATTCCTTCCTTTCGACTACTTTGGCGATCAGCATGCAATTAACCGAACTGCTGTTGGAACTTACATGATTTACGACAACACCGGCCTAGATACCTTGAGCCGATTGATGGAATTCTCATTGGACTTCTATGATGATCCGGTGGCAATCAACGAATGGGAGTATGTTCTTCCAGCCGATCTATTCTCCAATATCCTTGGCTCTGCCGAAAGGTTGCCAAACGGAAATCGATTCGGATGCTCAGGAAATAAAGGAACTATTGTCGAAGTAAACTCGGCCGCAGAGCCTGTGTGGAGACTTCGCCAATCGGCCTGGATGTACCGCTGCTTTTTCCTAGAAGCTCCATTCCCTGCCCCTGCCGAAATCGAAGACATTACCATGGGAGACAATCCTACTTTATTGTGTGAGACTGAAGCTGCATTCGCCTTGAATGCCGAGCCAGCTGGCGGATACTGGAGTGGTGATGGTGTTGCCAATGGCATGTTCGACCCAGCAATAGCCGGAGTAGGTACACACGTCCTTAAGTTCAAATGGGGATGGAATACCGAAACAATCGAAATTGAAGTGAGCGATCAAGTTCCTCCATGCGCTGTCTCAGTCGAGGAAGAAGCTGATCAACTGGCGATTCAACTATATCCAAACCCTGTTGGGAACCAACTCACCGTTCAATTCAACAACCAGATTTCTGGAAAAACAGTCATCCAGATTGTTGATGTTACCGGTAAGGTTGTACGTTCACAAGAGGTGAATGGCTCAGTGCAGACGATCAACATAGATGTCGCAGATTTGGCCAACGGACTCTACACGCTTTCAATCAGCGGTGCCGACAACTTTACATCTGAGCACTTCGTAATTTCGAAGTAGTATAAGAACATGAAAGCTTTAAAAGGCGCAAGACGGTTTCCTTCGTTTTGCGCCTTTTTTCATGCATAAAGCAAATGTTATTTCTTCTTTCGAGAAGATCTCTCCTTAGCGTATCGCGGATGGTAGTCTAAGACTTCTTGCTTTAGATACTCTCTATCCAAATGGGTGTAGATCTCAGTCGTGGTGATCGATTCATGCCCAAGCATTTCCTGCACAGCACGCAAGTCAGCCCCACCCTCCACTAAATGGGTCGCAAATGAATGTCTGAACGTGTGAGGTGATACACGCTTCTTCAACCCTATTTGCTCGCAGAGCTGCTTAATAATCGTAAACACCATGACCCTTGTCAACTGAGCACCCCGACGATTGAGGAAAACGCAGTTCTCATGTCCATCCTGAATATCCACGTGCACGCGCACTTCATTCATGTAAATATTGATGTACTTGATGGCCGTCGAACCAATAGGCACAAGCCTCTCCTTGTCTCCCTTTCCAATCACGCGCACAAATCCCTCGTCGAAGAATAGACCCGACTGCTTCAATGAAACCAACTCACTCACCCTGAGTCCGCATGAATACAAGGTCTCCAACATCGCTCTATTTCGCGGACCTTCCGGCTTACTTAGATCGATCGCCTTGATTAGCTCTTCTATTTCCGAATAGGCAAGCGTGTCGGGTAACTTTCTTCCCAAGCGCGGACCTTCGATCAGCTCTATTGGATTGTCGGCAAGAAGGCCTTCAAGCACCAGATACTTGTAAAAACCTTTGATTCCACTGATTATGCGGCCTTGTGTTCGGGCCGACAAACCGAGTTCGTTGATCCATGTCAAAAATTGTTCAAAATCTTGGATTGTAATTTTCAGGTATGAGACATCCGGACGGTTGTCCTCCATGAACACCTGAAGCTTTGATAGATCGTTGAGATAGGCCTCAATGCTGTTCGCAGCAAGAGATTTCTCGAGCTGTAAATACGACTTGTAACTCTTTATGGCTATTTTCCAATTCATCTAAAAAGACAAACCCCTAAGGACGTTTCCTAGGGGTCTGATTCTAAAATTACCTAAACAAATTCTATTATTAATTAACCAAAATTACTATTTGTATATGTGCTCAGAATTCCGAAGAATTAGAGTACTGCATCCATATTTATTGGTACCACTGCTGCTTCGAAATCATCAAAGCCTCTTGCACTGTGATACGTTCGCCGTTGTTGTAGGCGCTTACAAACGGTCCGTTAAAATTGTACGTTCCGTTGATTCTTTCACGACTATCTCTAGCTCCTTTATATTCTGCATGTGAACCAGTCGTGTACTTTACCCATCCCTCGTGATGTTCGATATTGAACTTCTCTGTGAAATTGTGACGTTTCTGGAAATACGATTTTCCCACGGTGTTGTGCCCCGCTACGATCTGCACCTTGTAAGAGATTCCCGTTTCAGGGTCTGGCACTGTTGTCGCTTTCGGTGTATCCTTTATTTTCGTTGAGTTATCCGCCACGCTGTTATCAACCGGCTCTTCGTCAACCTGCTTCACCACCTCCTTCACAGGCTCCTTTGTCGATTCTTTGGGAGTCACTTTAGGTGCTACTTCTTCGGCAACATCCTCGATGGTCTCCTCAACAAGCTCTTCGGTTTCTTCAATCGTTTCAGCTACAAGATCTTCGGTTGTGTCAATCGTCTCTTCTACAACCTCAGCAATATCGCTGTTATCAGCACTTGAATCACCATCAATTACGGGGATTTCCATTGGCGAATTATTCGCAACGAACGAGAATGTTCCGTCTATTTCCGGACTTGACATAGAAGACATGGCTTGCAAACGATAACTTACAGTGAAGGAACTGGTCGAAGGGGCATCAAACCACACATACTTAATCCCAGCACTTTCAATCGTGGCAATGGCACCATCCGAATCGTCTTCTTCAACTGCAAAACCAGGAGGAACCTTTTCCATTATCTTGGCAAACCCTTCTAAGTCGGCATTCGTCACTTCCAATTTCACGAGATATTCAGTCGACGAAATTTCAGTCACATAGCGCTTGCACTGCATCGATCCATCTTCTGTCGTTCCTTGGTTTGACCCCGGTGGATTATCGCTTGCAACATCACCGTTTTCTTCTGGATCCTCATCTCCAGCAACTCCAATAGCGATCAACTTGCTTTGAAGGTCGTAATCAACTCGCTGATTCTCCTTGATATATGAGAATGCACCTTTGACGACTAGATTGCCATTTGCCGAAGGCTCAGCAGTAATGTTGTAGCTAACAGTAAACTCTTGTTTATCCGGCAAAGTCATCCATATATACTTCGCCTTCTGACCAGAAAAAGTAAATGAAGCCCCCTCAGTAGCCACGGGTGCTGCGCTCAATCCGCCAGGCAAGATCAATTCCAACTTCGCAAATCCAGCTATATCTCCCTTATTGATGCTTATCTCCACCAATTTAGTTTCGCCTACCTGAAGCGTCGTTGGTGTATTGTCTTCAATAATTACTCCGTCATCGAAGAACAGTTGAAAAACGAAAACTCCTAAGAAGTTGAGTATAAGTAAAGGGTACTTGATCATTTTTGGCTGCTTTGTATCCCAAAATTGGGGGCTGAATCAACTCTGCAAACAAATCTATCGGCATTTACCCCTATTTTCGAAGGGGTCCCTTGTAGTTTCAAACAGAAATTTGTGGATAAGGGTCGAATACCATTCCGCTATCACCAACAGAAAACTTGCGCTGGGAATGATGAAAAATGAGCGAGAAAAATCAAAGCAAATTCTCGTACAGCTGGCGCATATCAGCCACTAAGCGTTGATGAGAATATTTCGGAGCCACATGCTTTCCTGCGTGACCAAATCGATCTCTCATTTCCTGGGATTCTATCATTTGGCTCAAGCCTTCGGCAAATGCATCTAGATCGTCGCTCGGAACTAGTAAGCCCGAAACACCATGCTCCACAATGTCGTTCACGCCACCCACATTGGTAGAAATAACAGGCACTCCGGCCGATTGGGCTTCAATCAGACTTACAGGAGTACCTTCATTGTACGAGGTCATAGCCACGATATCAGATCCTGCCATCACACTGTCAACATCCTTTTCCCAACCAGTAAATATGATCCCAGAATCTTTGTCCGTCGAATACATCATGTCTCTCTCGGCACACCAAGATTTCAATTCATCTTCCAATTCTCCTCCGCCGACGACCAGACCTATAATAGGTTTAGAACTAGTGACCATGACTTTTTGCATCGCTTCCAAAAAGAGCTTATGGTTTTTAATACCTGTGAGTCTGCCTACAATAGAAACCACCACCTTATCATTCGCCAAAGCCCACTTGGTCCTAAATGCTTCTCGCTTTGCATCCATCGATTCTGAAAACCTGCTCAAATCAAAACCAAGTCGTATAATATGCGTCTGCTCAGGCGAGCAAATCCTATACTTCTCAGTCAGATCATAGTGCTGCTCAGGGGAGATGGCGACGATGACATTCGATTTTTTAGCCAAATACCTCTCGGCTTGCATGAAAACCTTGGTCTTAGCTGGTGAAAAATAACCATCAAACACATGTCCGTGAAAAGTATGAACGACCGCAGGCACTTTCATCCTCGAAGCAGCCAAGCGACCAATTGCACCTGCCTTCGCTGCATGCGTATGTACGATGTCTGGTTTAAAGTCAGCTATCCGCTTACATAACCATTTATAGGCTTGTCGGTCCTTAAAAAAGTCGACCGATCGATGCATATGGGGCACATATTCAAAGGGTTGCTTTAAATCTTCCAGTAAATAAGCCGATGATTTTTCGTGTGGGTCGTGCATCCCTCCTACCAACATAGTCTCGTAATCATCGCCCATGTACTTGGCCAAGTAACTCGCGTTGTAGGTTGGTCCGCCAAGATTAAAGCGATTTAGAATTCGAAGAATGCGTGGCATATAGTAGGAATCGAAGGCTGATGAACGCACAAAGTAACCGAATCACATGCGAATGCCAAGAAGTTCGGAAAGGAATTGTGTAAAATAAGAAATCCGCCCCCTTTGGGGCGGATTGTCTTAACCAAATTATCACTTAAAATACTTAACTACTATATTTAACCTTTCTTAAAGTATGCCTCAAAAGTAGAAGATCGGTTGGGCGTAATTCGTAGGACACAAGATCATAGAATACGTAGGAATATTCCTACAAAGTCATTCAATGCAATTTTCCTCTTGTAGGTCTTGTTCAAATTAAGAAAGTTTCATTATCTTTGCGCTCCATTTCGCAAAAAGAAGTATTATGAAAAAAGACATTCATCCAGAAAGCTACAGAATGGTAGTATTTAAGGATATTTCAGCTGATTACCAGTTTTTGGGTAAATCTACTGCTGAAACAAGTGAGACAGTTACTTGGGAAGATGGAAACGAGTATCCTATGATTAAGTTGGAGATCTCTTCAATGTCTCATCCGTTCTTCACTGGAAAAATGCAGTTTGTTGATACGGCAGGTCGTATTGACAAGTTTAAGACGAAGTACGATAAGTGGAAGAAGAAATAATTCTTCTCTTACTCTAAATATTAAAGGCCGACTTATTGTCGGCCTTTGCTTTTTGTAGGTTTTTCGATAGCGTCATGCTACCGTAAAAAGGGATTATACCTTCTGGGTAATCTCGATTGATTCGCTCTCAACGATCTCCAATCCATAACCAACGATTCCCTTCATTCTTCTCGGGTTGTTCGTCAGCAAATTGATTTTCCTCACGCCCAAATGTCTCAATATTTGTGCCCCAATTCCAAAATCTTTCGAGTCCATTTTCGCCGGAGCTGAAAGTCCGCCTTCATCCTCACTCGTCTTGTTCAATTGCTCATAAGCGCGCAACTCATCCACTATGCCGTGGCCTTCGCGCAGCTTGTTGATGTAGACTATCACACCTTTTCCGCGCTCTTCGATAATTTCCATAGCACGGTGAAGCTGCTCGCCCCGTCCGAATTGCTCTGAACCAAAGATATCACCCACCATGCTCGATGAATGCACCCGGACCAAAACTTCTTCATTTTCCTCCCAAGTTCCTTTGACGAGTGCAAGATGTTCTATCTGGTTGGTCGTTTGCCGATAGGCGTGCAATTTAAAATCGCCATACTTCGTAGGCATATCGACGACCATCTCATGCTCTATCAAGGTCTCGTTTTCCAATCGGTAAGCAATCAAATCCTGAATTGAAACAAGCTTCATGTCAAACTTCTTGGCAATCTCCATCAATTGCGGGAGTCTGGCCATCGTGCCATCTTCATTCATTATTTCGACTATCACCCCAGCCGGTTCCTTACCCGCCAATCGAGCGAAATCGATAGCAGCCTCCGTATGACCTGCTCTGCGTAGAACCCCACCCATCTTGGCTCGAAGCGGAAAAATATGCCCCGGTTTACCCAATTCACTCGGATGAATGCTCGGATCAATCAAGGCCTTGATCGTCTTGGCGCGATCCAATGCCGAAATTCCTGTCGTACAGCCATGTCCGTTTAGGTCAACCGAAACCGTAAAAGGGGTCTCGTAGCTCGCCGAATTGGTCGACACCATCAGCTCAAGTCCGAGTTCATCACACCGGTCTTCCACCAAGGGAGCACAAATCAACCCACGTCCGTGCGTCGCCATAAAATTGATTATTTCCGGAGTGATCGACTCTGCTGCACAGAGAAAATCTCCCTCGTTTTCACGATCCTCATCGTCTACGACAATTATCACTTCACCATTGCGAATTGCCTCAATAGCATCCACAATTGTATCCAGTTGCTGTTCCATCATATCAAATTCGGCACAAAGGTACTGAATAGAACAGTGTCAGACATGAAATCAATGGCTTTGCTTTGTGTGAAAAACTGTTTTCAAAACGCCAATTGTATGCGTACTTTTGCATTCTGAATTTATTTCGATGATATACCCTATTGTTGCGTACGGCGATCCCGTACTACGTGCAAAGTGCAAGGAGATTGAGGAGGACTATCCAGATTTGGACAAGCTCATTGCCAATATGTTTGAAACCATGTACAGCGCCAAAGGTGTTGGCTTGGCCGCGCCCCAAATTGGAAAGGACATCCGTTTATTTATCGTAGATGCATCACCATTTGCCGAAGGCGAAGACCCTTCACCTGAGTGTGCCGACTTCAAAAGAGTATTCATCAACCCGATTGTTTTTGACGAAGAAGGTGAAGTATGGGGCTTTGAGGAGGGCTGTTTAAGTATTCCCAATATTCGTGAAGAAGTAAAAAGAAAGCCGCGCCTTAAAATTGAGTACTACGACGAAAACTGGGAGCTTTATGAAGAAGAACTTGATGGTTTTGCCGCACGAGTTGTTCAACATGAGTACGATCATATCGAAGGAATACTGTTCACAGACCTAATCAACCCACTCAAACGCACCCTAATTAAAGGCAAGCTGAAAGACATTAGCAAAGGCATCGTCGAGGTCAGTTATCGCATGCGTTTTCCAAAACAAAAAAGAAGGTAGTATGAAACGATTTATTCTGATTGCCCTTGTCGCCGGACTTGTAGGATGCAACAATAGCCCACAAGCCGATGTAACCGTTGCCGATGATAAAGAGTTGCTCCTTGAACGGATCCACGCCTGCGAAGCCAATGCTCTGAGCAGCGATGTGAAGCTGGACAAGGTGAAAGGCCACGAACTATTGAGGTCATACCTTGATTATGCCAACGCATATCGCGATGACTCAATTGCCGCGGTGTATCTGTTCAAAGCCGGAGACGTTGCCCGCAATTTGGGTCGGTACAAACAAGCAATTTCTATCCTAACCAACTTGCACGACGGATTCCCAAAGCACACCAAGAAAGCCGAGACAGCGTTTCTCATCGCCTTTATCCAAGACAACGACTTGCACGATCGCGAAATGGCGAAAAAAGCCTACGAACATGTAATCGAATTGTACCCTGAACATGCATTGGCCCGTGATGCCGAAGCAAGAATTCAGACGCTTTACATGACCGACGAGGAAATGATCGAGATGTTTCGCAAGAAAAACACACCTAGTTCATGATCAAATTTTAGGTAACTTCAACGGATGAATTGGCGAGCGTTTAAATATTTGTCTGTCATTGAACTACCTATCACCGCCGTAATCGCATTCAGCTGCCACGGTTGGTGGACTTTTTCACCGGTTGTGTTCGCCTTCGTTTTGGTCCCCTTATTGGAAGTAATAATAGGTACGCACAAGGCAAATCTCTCTGAAGTCGAAAAGGAAATTGCTTCCCAAGACCCTATCTACGACCTCATTCTGTACTTGGTCCTTCCTATCCAACTGGGTCTTATGATCTGGTTTCTCTTTTCCGTTCAAGAAGAAGGATTGAGCAGCCTTGAACTCATTGGTCGAATTTCTGGAGCTGGCATGTTGTGCGGGGTTATGGGGATCAATGTTGCCCACGAGTTGGGACATCGACCTAAGAAGGGCGAACAGTTCATGGCTAAATTCCTCCTTCTTACTTCGCAGTATATGCATTTCTTTGTCGAACACAACAAAGGCCACCACAAACATGTAGCGACAAGTGAAGATCCGGCAACAGCTCGAAGAGGGGAATCTGTATATGCTTTCTGGGTTCGTTCTATATTCAGGAGCTATGTATCTGCCTGGAAAATTCAGAACCAAGAAAGAAAGCGCAGAGGCTACACGTGGATTAGTTGGCAAAACGAAATGTTCTGGTATGCCATCATTCAACTGGGCGTACTGGTATCGATTGCCGTATTCTTCAATCCTATCACTGTGCTTTACTATTTAGGTGCAGCTTTGATTGGAATTCTATTACTTGAGACGGTGAATTACATTGAACATTACGGACTCCTCCGTTCCAAGGTGAATGAACGTCGGTATGAAAACGTACAAGTATGGCATAGCTGGAACTCCGATCATGTCGTGGGTCGATTGATGCTCTTTGAGCTTACGAGGCATTCGGACCATCATTTCAATGCGCAGAAAAAATACCAGACGTTAGACAGTCTGGAAGAGGCCCCACAAATGCCTTTGGGTTATCCTGGCATGATGGTCATCTCCTTAATTCCACCGCTTTGGTTTGCCATCATGAACAAGCAATTCACACTTTTGGCGAAAAGGGGGAAATAATTCGGATAATTCGTGTGCTGCCTGACTCAAAATTCTAATTTTGCCAGCGAATAAAAGACAATACAATGAGTAGATTCAGATCAGGCGTTCTCCATGGAGATGAGGTAACAGACTTACTACGTCACGCAAACGAAAACAACTATGCACTTCCCGCGGTAAACGTGGTGGGTACTAGCTCCGTAAATGCGGTGATTGAAACGGCTAAAAAGGTCAATTCTCCTGTGATTGTTCAATTTTCAAGCGGTGGTGGAATCTTCTACGCAGGCAAGGGCTTGTCCAATGAAAACCACGCTGCTGCCATTGCTGGTTCTGTTTCAGGTGCCTTGCACGTGCACGAAATGGCAAAAGCCTATGGCGTTCCTGTCATCCTTCATACCGATCACTGCGCCAAGAAACTGCTCCCTTGGATCGACGGTCTGCTCGATGCGGGCGAGAAATTCCACGCGCTTACCGGTCAGCCATTGTACAGCTCACACATGCTGGATCTCTCCGAAGAACCAATCGAAGAAAACATCGAAATCTCTAGCAAGTATTTCGAGCGCATGAATAAAATTGGGATGACCATTGAAATCGAACTGGGAATCACCGGGGGGGAGGAAGACGGTGTCGATAATTCAGGCGTAGATAGCAGTAAACTGTATACGCAACCGGAAGAGGTAGCTTATGCCTATGAAGAATTGCTCAAAATCTCTGATCGCTTCACGGTAGCTGCTGCATTTGGTAATGTGCACGGCGTTTACAAGCCAGGTAACGTTTCGCTCGAGCCAATCATTCTCAAAAATTCTCAGGAGTTCATCCAGAAGAAATACAATACAGGCAATAATCCAGTAAACTTCGTCTTCCACGGAGGTTCAGGATCGGAGCCTGCTCAAATCAAAGAGGCCATCGAATACGGAGCCATTAAAATGAACTTAGACACCGATATGCAATGGGCATTCTCTTGCGGTGTTCGAGATTATATGGCAAGCAAAGCCGATTATTTGCAAGCCCAAATTGGCAATCCTGAAGGGGACGACAAGCCAAATAAGAAATACTACGATCCGCGCGTATGGATGCGTGAAGGTGAACTCACCTTCATTGACCGATTGGAAGTTGCCTTTCAAAACCTGAATTGCATCAACCGCAACAGCTAAAACTTAGTATCCATTCCCCAATTTTGGGTTCATAAAATTATTCTAGGCATGAAAAAATCTGTCCTCTACCTGCTCTTTGCAGTATTGGCGTTTCACGCAAATGGACAGATCAAAATGATGTCCTACAATATCCTCAACTATCCGACTAGTGAGCTACTCGGCCGTGCCGACACCCTGCAGGGATTAATTGATTACGTCGAGCCCGACATTCTTATGGTTCAAGAGTTGAAATCGGCTTGGGGATTGGAACAACTGCTCACCATTTCATTTGCCAATCAAGAGGGGAACTTTGCTGCTTCTGAATTTGTTCCGCAACAAGGAAATCCAGGTAATTCAAATTCGCTTCAGCAGGCAATCATCTACGATACAGATAAACTCACGCTGTATTCTCAAGCCGAGGTAATTACCACCTACCGCGATGTGAATGAGTTTGTCCTTTATTTGAACGACGAACTATTGGCCGACGGGGCAGATACTACCTTCTTATATATGTATGTGACTCACCTAAAAAGTAGCTCGGGCAATGCCAATGAGCAACTGAGGTTGGAAATGGTAGAGGCTTGGCGAGAGTACCTCGACGAAAACGTAGCTGACGACGCCATGGTTATTATGGCTGGCGACTTTAACTTGTATTCTTCGACCGAGCCCGCTTACGAACTTCTACTCGGTGAGGACGAGAACATTCCTATGAACGACCCGCTGGATGCGCCAGGAGTTTGGACCGATAGTGGTTATCCGAACAAAGAATACCTGACGCAAAGCACGCGATCACAAGTGATATTTGGCGACGGCGCTAGTGGCGGATTGGACGACAGATTTGATTTTATTCTGGTAAGCGACAATCTAATGGATCAAAGCAACTCGGTCCACTACCTAGAGGATAGCTATCTCGCCTTGGGCAACAATGGTACATGCTACAACCAAGACATCTTGGACTGCGATCAGTCGAATGAAGTGCCCTACTCGATTCTTCGCTCCTTGTATTATATGTCGGACCACCTCCCTGTTATCATGGAACTTGAGACGTCTATCGAGTTTGGCCTGAGCGTTGATGAGACGGCGCAGCGCGTGATGAATAGGATGTATTACAACGACCAAGCGAAACAAATCGTTTTCAAGGGATTGCAGAATTCAAGCGCCGAATATCAACTGGTTTCGACCAATGGTAGCTTGATCACCAAGGGCAATTTGACCAAAGGACAAAACTATATTCCTTGTAACATCGAAAATCCTGGTTTGTATTTATTCCTCATCCCTTCAACCGGAGAGACACTTCGATTTTACGTCCAAGATTAATAGGGAATAATTGAATCGCCCACTTGCCAACTGCTTAGCCAGACAATAAACCGTTGGTACAATAGTTGCAGCATGGTGGCCTACATTGGACTAGCTTTGTCCATCCAATACAAAAGAATATTTTTGCCTCACGAAACACCACACATGATGAATAGATTGATCCTTCTCTGCTTGATTTTATTAGGCGCAACAAGTGCAAATGCTCAAAGTGATCGCTGGCAACAAAAAGCTGAATATGTAATGGACATCGACATGGATGTTCAGAGTCACCAGTATGCTGGTACGCAGACCCTTACCTATTACAACAATTCACCAGACATGTTGGACAAGGTATTCTACCACCTTTACTTCAATGCCTTCCAACCTGGAAGTATGATGGACGTGAGAAGTCAGAACATTTCTGATCCAGATCCCCGTGTTGGAGATCGTATTGGCAACTTGTCACCTGAAGAACAAGGCTGGATCAAAGTAAAGTCTTTGACAATGGATGGGAAGAAAGTAGACTATGTTGTTTCTGGAACCATTCTAGAAGTGAGTCTGCCAAAAGGAATCAAGCCAAACTCAAAGACTGTCTTCAAAATGGAATGGGACGCTCAAGTACCACTACAAGTGCGTCGATCGGGAAGAGACAATGCTGAAGGTGTTGAATACAGCATGACTCAGTGGTACCCAAAGATGTGTGAATACGATTATGAAGGATGGCACTCAAACCCGTATATCGGTCGAGAATTCCACGGTATTTGGGGGGATTTCCAAGTCAACATTACGATTGACAGCAAATACACACTCGGCGGAACAGGGGTCGTACAAAATGGCAACGAAGTAGGAAAAGGATACGGTGATACGCCAGTACAGCGCGGACCGCAAAAACAAAAGACTACGTGGAAGTTTAAAGCGGAGAACGTCCATGATTTTGCCTGGGCTGCAGATCCAGATTACCACCATGATATGAAGACCTTGGAAAACGGGACGAAGCTTCACTTCATTTACCAGGACGATGAAGAATACAATGCCAATTGGGCAGAAATGCAGGACTTCATGGTCAAAGCATTCGAATACATGAACGTTCACTTTGGTGAATACCCTTATCCTCAGTATACTTTTATCCAAGGGGGTGATGGCGGTATGGAATATCCAATGATCACGCTGATTACTGGAAAGCGAAAAGTTTCAAGCCTTGTTGGTGTGAGCGTGCACGAATCTGCGCACTCATGGTACCAAGGCGTGCTGGCTACCAATGAAAGTCTGTACGAATGGATGGACGAAGGTTTTACGTCCTACGCCACATCTGAAACCATGGAACAACTATTCGCTGGACGATCTTACCCACCACATCACTGGGCCTACGAAGGGTATTACAACATCGTTCGCGAGGGAATCGAAGAGCCATTAATTACACATGCCGATCACTACAACACCAATTCGGCCTATGGCACTGCCGCATATAGCAAAGGAGAGGTCCTTTTGGCTCAGCTAGGCTACGTCATTGGTGAAGAGAACTTACAGCAAGTTCTTCTCGATTATTTCGACACATGGAAATTCAAACATCCCAACCCAACAGATTTCAAGCGTATCGCTGAAAAGCAAAGCGGCCTTGAATTGGACTGGTACTTCGAGTATTTTGAAAAGACCACCAAGACCATAGATTACAAGGTGAGTCAAGTACTTGGTCAAGACGGAAAAACGCAAGTTACTTTGGAACGAGTTGGACTTATGCCGATGCCTCTTGATGTCCTAATCACATTTCGAGATGGCTCTACGAGCATGGTGAATATCCCTTTGCGTATAATGAGAGGTTCTAAGCCTTTGGCAAATGAAGATACAAGTCTTGCTGAAGATTGGCCGTGGACGAATCCTACTTACCAATTGAATATCGACAGACATATTGCCGATATCCAGAGCATTGAAATCGATCCGAACAATCAAATGGCCGACATCGACAAGAGCAACAATCGTTTTGCCCTAGAAGAAGGGGTAGAATTTATTTGGAAGCACTAGTCTATGTTCGCTAAGTCCCTTCGTCTTCACAAAAATGAAGCGGTTCGCGTGCTACTAAGTGTGTTAATCGGAATCGTACTTATCTCTGTTATTTCACCTTTGAGCGTCGATCTAACTGGTCAATTGCCCTTCACATTGCAGACCTATATCATTATTCTGGTGGCCGTAGTGTTTGGCTGGAAGATCGGACTGATGGCTACGGGTGGTTATATCTTAGCTGGGATAGCTGGTTTACCTGTATTTGCTGAGTATGGTTCAGGTATCGAACGAATTCTAGGACAATATGGCGGGTTCTATTTCGGATTCCTGATGGCAGCCGCTGTTTGCGGATACCTTGCGGAGAGTGCTACTCCTAAGTCCTACGTGCGAAACATTTCGATTTGGCTCATAGGGCATCTGATCGTTTTACTTCTCGGTTTTAGTTGGCTCTGGAAAATCGTTCCTCCCGAAACCAGTTGGACGGATCAACTTGAACCACTGATTCCTGGAATGATGATAAAAGTTGCGCTAGGACTAATAACCGTTCACATTTTAGGGAGATTCATTGAGAATAGAGAAAAGCTTCAGAAAAGTCGGACTTAAAAACACTATGCTTCCGTGCCGACTTTGTACATTTAAGACCCCAACACCAAATCACATGAAATACACGAACTATTTATTGCTTTTTGCGCTGACTTTTGCCTTGGCTTCATGCGGACAAACCGAAGAAAAGCCGAAAGAGCACAGCGACAAGAACAAGATGAAAATCGCCAATATGAAACTAGCTAGTGATGCACATTCATATTCCAAGCCAGAAGATGCTGTAGTTAAGCACTTGGACTGGGATGCCGTAGTCGATTTCGATCAAAAGATTATATCGGCAACCGCCAACTATAAAATCGAAAACGTTTCGGGAACCGACGTGATTATCTTCGACGTCAACCACTTAAACCTAATGGAAGTTCGCGTAGAGGGTGAACTTACTGAATTTCACATCGGTCCGGACAAGAAATATCTTGGTCAGCCTTTAGAAGTTCCTATCACTGCCGACTCAAAAACCGTTTCTATCAAGTACGAAACAAGCAAAGGTGCTGAAGCTCTATTGTGGGTTGATGGCGACGAGCCTTTTCTATTTACGCAGTCACAAGCAATTCTCGCTCGTACTTGGATTCCTTGTCAGGACAGTCCAGGTGTGCGGTATTCATACAATGCAAGGGTCAAAGTTCCTAGTAACCTGATGGCCCTAATGAGTGCCGAGAATCCGCAAGAAAAAAATGCAACTGGTGAGTATACCTTTAAAATGGAGCAGCCAATTCCTTCCTATTTGATGGCTTTGGCAGTTGGTAATGTTGAATTCCGTGCCATAGGAGAACAAGCGGGTGTTTATGCCATCCCATCTCTTATCGAGGCAGCCGAATATGAGTTCCAAGAAATGGACGACATGCTCTTAGCTGCTGAGGAATTGTACGGCAAGTATGTTTGGGGGCGTTACGACCTTCTTATCCTTCCTCCGGCATTCCCTTTTGGTGGAATGGAGAACCCTAGACTTACTTTTGCGACGCCAACGATCATCGCTGGAGACCGATCGCTTGTTGCTTTAGTAGCGCATGAGTTGGCTCATAGCTGGTCAGGTAACTTGGTAACGAATAGCACCTGGGATGACTTCTGGTTGAACGAAGGTTTTACGGTTTATTTCGAGCAGCGCATCATGGAGGCAGTTTACGGACGAGAGCATTCAGAGATGCTAGCCAAGCTCACCAAGCAAGAACTAATCGCAGAAGAAGAAGATATTCGTGTTACGCAGAATATGCCAAATGACACGAAGTTGAAGTTGGACCTCTTGGGACGTAATCCTGACGATGGACTTACTGCCATTCCATACAACAAAGGTTATTTCTTCTTGCGATTGATGGAAGAAACCGTGGGTCGAGACAAGTTTGATGCCTTTCTAAAAGCTTACTTCACGGAGCACTCTTTCCAAGTGATGGACACAGATAACTTCTTGGCTTACTTGAATGACCGATTGCTTACGGATGAAGATCGCGCGGCCATCGATATTGATGCGTGGGTATTTGGAGTAGGTATTCCTGCCAATATTCCCAACGTGGAATCTGACCGCTTAGAACGAGTTGATTCAGTACTTACTGAATGGGTAGCTGGAAACGCGAAGATCTCAGACATTAAGTGGGCTTCTTGGGAGTACCAAGAGAAATATCGTTTTATTTCTGAATTGCCTGAATCTGTTTCTGCTGCGCAAATGGCTGAACTGGATGCGGCATTTGAAATCCTCAAAACGGGCAATAACGAAGTTCTTTTTGCTTGGTTGGAAAAGAGCATTAGAAAAGATTATAAAGCAGCCTATCCGCGTGTTGAGAGCTTCTTGGTAAGCGTAGGCCGACGAAAATTCTTGACTCCACTCTATCGAGCGATGAAGGAAACAGGGAAACTCGATATGGCCAAAGCAATCTATGTCAAAGCCAGACCGCACTACCATGCTGTGGCCGTAGGCACCATGGATGAATTATTGGATTATTCTGAGTAAAATTTAGGATCAGCGTTCAGTTGATTAAGCACATACTGCCGAGTCATTGGAATTTGTTTTCGATGGCTCGGTTTTTTTGTGCTTTAGGCGAATCAGCATCTTGATGGTGTGATTACCATGTAGCGGTCAACGTAAAATTCTCAACCATCCCTCCGATCGATGATCAGGCTCCTTTTCACGATTTTGGCCCGTTGGACCACTTTTCACCGTGGCTGGGCGAATAAATTTGGGAGACTCAAAGTGTTGTGCACCTGTTTCGTTGCGCATTCGAGATATTGCTTCCTTTTCTCGTCACGCTTTTTAATTCAATTCTTCCCCACAAAAAAAACCTCGCTGGATAATCCCGCGAGGCTTTGAATTTTCTTGAGTCCAGACTATCGAATAACAGTCACAGATCCTTGTTTGATGTATCGTTCGGCGGTACTAATTGAGTACACCGTTAAATGCCATTCATAGAGGTCGGTATTGGCGTAATGTTGTCCGCCATTGACTTCTCCTAACCATGGAATGGTCATATCAGTCGTTCTGAATACTTTTTCTCCCCATCGATCGAATATGATTAACTCGAAGCGAGAAGGGTCGATATCTGATCCCTTTACAAGGAATACATCATTCACTCCATCCGCATTCGGTGTAAACGCATTCGGTACGTAGACATTAAACAAGTCGTAGATGACCGTGTACTTCATCACAGTCGACTGGCAACCATTGGCATCAATCACCGTGAGCGACACTGGATAATTTCCGCCTACGTCGTACGGGAAGTCAAATATTGGATTCTGCTCAAAAGCACCTCCTAGAACTTGGATCGTATCAAATACCCACAACCATTCTACAATCGAACCTTGTGAATCATCCCAGAATTGAATTTCAG
>JADFAK010000179.1 GCA_015665315.1 Flavobacteriales bacterium
CAATGAAATTTAATACTATTGCTCCAATTCCCATTTCAGAATTTATTATTTGTTTATGAGTTGAACAACGCGAGTTAATTTGAGTACTAATCTCTCAGGCTTTCGTGGCTAATTCTTCTTCCGATACGTCCTTCCATCAAGTACCATATAGTAATTTCCAGCAGGTATTGTGTCGAATGGAGTCGCTATCTCACTAGCAGATATAGTCGGGTATTCGTCAATTGTGAACGCAAAATTTGGCCCATCTCCTAGGCGACTATGATGCAATATATCGTCTTTAACATACCAACCTCGTCTTTGAGCATCAATAGTATTTCCATGGTCATTCTCTCCCCACATCCAGCCCCGACCATTCTTTTGAATGTAAATAATGTGAAATCCGTCATTGGCAGAATAATGAACCCAATCCCCAATCATTTCTGGGGCTACGTCTTTGACGCACTCGTATTTCTCGCATCCAATCAACGTTAGAGAAAGACATATGGTGATAAAGTATTTCATACTTGCCGACTTACCGTCCCGCCAACGGCTTTTCCTCCCTAGCCATACTCTTCGCTATCCATAGCTTATAACCGATCATCAACTTGTCCATCTTCGAAAGCTTGTTGAGATCCTTTTTGTGGAAGGCAGGCAATATGATCTTGTTGATCGCGTGGAGGATGTGAATCATGTTTTGCTTCATCTAATGGGCTAGCATTGTTATGTCAACGAATGTACAAATTCATCCGCATGTTTTGAACAGACCTAGGGCTTGGTTTGCTCGTTGCAGATGGTGCAATGTTCTGGGATACAGTTGTCTCCCTTCAGTTTTCCCGTTTGGTCTAACTGAAAGTGGCAGCAACTGACGAAATTTTCCTGAAGCTGCTTGCGGGCGCGTTGGATTCTGGATTTGGTGGCAGATAAACTTAGCCCCAGACGTTTGGCGATTTCGCTTTGCTTGATTCCACGGATGTCAGAAAGGACCAGCGCTTCGCGGTACATAGCCGGTAGGGCGTTGATCATGGGGTCCAAACAGTGAATCAACTCCTCTTCGAAATCTTCGTCGGTGGAAAGTGAGGCCTCGTTGAGCTGAGCCATTTGGCCTTGTGCCTTATAATGATCGTTGAGCAAATTGCGGACAATTCGGTATACCCATGCTCTAACTTTTTCCTCACTCTCAAGTTTATCCAAATGGAGATGTATGCGCAAAAATGCTTCTTGCAGAATGTCATCGGTGTGGTCGGCAGATTGTACTCGCTTGAATATAAACCCGCGCAATTCGTCGGCAAATTGTGTCCAGACTTTTTGAGTTGTTATCTTCATGGTAGAGTAGATGGTCTGCCCAAGAGTTTCGGGCAGACCATCGTGATTAAAATCGTTGTGAATTTAGCACTTGCAAGAACAAGCACATGTACAATCTTTGCATTCGCAGTTGCTATTGTCTGTTGAACAGTTGCAATTGGTGCACGAACACGTGTTTTCTCCTTTTGAATTTTTCATATTGTATCTTTTTGTTTCCCCGCTGACGCAAAACGACTCAAAAAGATGCAAGATTTTCCAAGAATCTGCTCAAATAGCTATCGTTGGATGATTACTTTCTGCGTTTGTGTAGTATTTGCCGACTTCAACCTGACGAAGTAAATTCCTGATCTCAGCGCTGCTACATTGATGTTATCGCCGGCGTTGAGGGTTGCGGAGTAGACATATTTGCCTTGTGCGTCAATCATATCCAATTGAATAGGGCCCAAGGTTGTAGGGAACTGCACATTGAGTACATCGCTCGCCGGATTCGGAAATAAGTTGACCGCAAAGCCGCTTTCTAAATCTTCCACATCGGTTGCCATGGTCAAGTTGACGTTGTCGAGCCAAATGTGATTTCCATAAGCACCAACATTTGCGAATGCTAAAGTCACACACGATTCACCTGCCAGAGAAGCCAAATCGACTGTGTCCATGCGCCAGATGAGCTCGCCCTCCTGATCGTACCAAAACCACACGTAGTTGTCTTCAACCGCAAGTTCAAGCCCTTCCTTTTCATACAAGGTAATCCACTCATCGCTGTCGCCTGTCTGATACACCACCTTGAGTCCGTCGATGTAATCGGCGTATACCTGATAGCTCACGTCGAAGTGCATGATGGCATTTTCGACATTGGTGAAATCTTGGGCCGGCATGATGAGTAGGTCGGTCTGACCATTCGTATCGACCCAATAATTCGGAAACTGTGCCACTTGGTTGTCCTCGCCAAGAACATTTCCTTGTTCCCAAGTACCTCCGCCTTCAGGGTTGTAAATTTTCCAGTTTTCAGGCGGAAAACCGTTGTTGAAATCCTCGGCTATCGGGAAACCAATCGGCTCGTCGACTACTTCGATCATATTCTCCCAGGTCCACGTGTCGGTGTTTCCATCGCCATCTGTAATCGTTAATGTTACGTCGTAATTGCCTGATTGGGCATACGTTATTTGCGGCTCCAATTGGTCGGAAGTAGCTGGCACACCACCCTCAAAAGTCCATGAGAAACTCGCTCCCTCGCACCGAATGACGCTGTTTTCCGTGAAGTGAATTGTATCGGCCTCGCACTGAATACCAAGGTTTAAATAGGTCTTGTTGGCCGTAAACGCTGCTTGAATATCAGGCTCTTCGTAGAAATTACTTTGGTGCACTCCGCGCGAACCAGCACTTCGGATTTTCCCTTCGCAGTAATTGCTTTGGAGGAAGACGGATGGAGTTTTGGCGGGCAGACCAGCATTGAAAAGTTCCCAGTCGGCCATGGTGCCATTTCGGTAGTAGACCGCGTGATCGGTTGCGATGTACAGTCCGTCATCCGTGCCTCGTTGATGGGCAATTGCTGTTGTAAACTGACCGTTGAGAGCGCTTCCTGTGAGGTTCTCCCATGAGTCTCCGCCATCGCTCGTCTTGAATACTTTGTGGTCGCTTTGTGAGCCGATAATGACAAAATAAAGCACATTCGGGTCGGTACCATGAACATCGATGTACTTAGAGGAACCATTGTTGTTGCCGACTGTTCCACTGTCTGGAGTAATATCCGTCCAGTTGTCGCCACCGTCTTCTGTGCGCCAGATTTTCCAGCCTGGTCCGCCGCTATCATGCGTCACGTAGATCACATTCGGGTCTCGGGGTGCTACCTTCACGTTGACGATCAAACTACCGCCAAAATCATGAACTAAATTCCAAGAAGCTCCGCCGTTATTTGTTGTCCATAACTCAGTCTCAACAGGGGAGTAGATGCGGTTGTAGCACTCCGGACTCCATTCCATGTTCCCATATTCTCCCCACCAATAGCTTGTGTTCGGACGTTTGCTATTGTCGTAGGTGAGGCCTGAAATCCGCTCAAATCGATCGGTTGTGTACTTGAACGCACCTCCATCGTGGTAGCCAATGGTGCTATCGCCTGGATTTACAAATCCGCGAAAATTATCCCCCGCAAGCTCGGCCAACCAGCCACCGCTGGCCTCACTGTCTTGTCCCCAGTAGTATAAATTTCCATTGCGAATCAAGGTTCCATTGTGATAGGTTCCGCCTACCATGACGGAGCCATGACGAGCTCCCGATTGCCATCCCCAGAAATCGGTTCCGTGCATGCCGTACATGCGTGGTTCAATGTTGTCGCCTTGGTTCGAAGAGTAGAATAGTCCGCCATCGGAAGCCACCCACATGTCGACCGACTCATCGGCATTTTGGAAGAATTTGACGTCGTGTACATCGGCGTGGGTGTAGCGATCGGCTGTAAATTCTCCTGCCCACGTGACCCAATGTCCGTTCAACGACCAATCGCTTCCCGCATTTTCGCTTCGCCAAACGTTGATTCCAGCTGAGAATATCAAGTCAGGGTTGGTCGGACTTACATCTAAACCAAGGTCGTAATAGAATTGTCCGCCCTCACCACTTCCGTCCTCACTCCAGCCCAGGGTATTCGGATTGACATCTGCCTCTGGCACCCCGCTTGGTCCTTCGCCACAGCATTGAAAAGCGAATGTTTCACCGGCATCTTCGCTGAGGTAAATACCATACAATCCAGAACCGCCATTTTCTTCACCTGAAGCGAGCACATACACACGATCAGGAGCAGCTGCAGAGACGCTAATCTCACATCTTCTTTGTTGCGCTCCGGCTGCTGGTTCTGGCCAACCAATAGTTGAATTGCTAAAGATCTCGCCCCCATCGACCGATCTCATCATCAATGTTTTGTTGTTGGACAAGCGAACGGTATAAATGGTGTCAGGAGCAGTGGGATGAAACTCGATCTCCATGAACTCTCCAGCTACCACCTGCTGCCATGACACTCCGCCGTCTTGGGTGCTTCGCAGACCGTTACTCGTGGCCGCAAAGAGATATTGATCGTTGCCTGGCTTGAACTTCAAGTCCCTCGACCAAAGCGTCAAAGATTGAAAAGCTTCATCGCCCGTCATATTCCATGTATCGCCACCGTCTGTGGTTTTATAAATAGTGCCGTTTCCCTCTCCGAAATACACTGTGTTGGGATCAGTTGGGTGAATGGCGATGCTGTACACCGAAGTCACAAGCAAGTCGCGAGACATCAATTCCCAATGCATTCCTTTGTCGACCGACTTCCAAATTCCAGCTGTGGCGGTTCCTGCCCACACGATATCTGGATTTGACGGTGCCTGTTCAACTGTGTAAACATGGCAAGCGCCCGGAGACTGTACTTCAAAATACATGGCCACTTCAGGGTCGAAGTGCCAAGGTCCCATTTCTTCCCAATTGGCGTCATCTCGTTGCTGGGCCTCGTGATACGTGTCGAGATAGTCCTGCTGTGCGCGAAGGTCTCTTTCTGGAATTTGAATCACCCCTTGCTCAGTAGCATAGGGCATGACCATGCGCGTCCAACGCTTGTAGTATTGTGTGTCGGCATTTTTGACAAACTCATTCGTCTCGTAATACGCTTCATACGCCTCACGTACATCTTTGACATTTGGATTTTCGCCGTACATCAATTGCACCCACAGAGGGTCGCTTTCTTCACTTGAATACTTGGTTTGAATAACGTGTTGGGCTTGAGCGGAAAGGCAGACAAGCGTGAGAAGAAGCAGGAGATATCGGGTCATGAAAAGACAGTTTTGTATGCTTTCAAAGATAGTGTGAAACTACATGATAGGCAATTTCATGGCGCAAGGTATCTAAACAAACTATCAGTGTTGATTATGGCGAGATAAGTAATATCAATTTGACTTATGTGTGTTTACGGGGCATCTTTGTGGAAACTATTAAAACAAACACCATGAAGAACAATCAATCATATTTAGAGCACGCCAATTTAATCGTAAGTGACATAGACCAAGCGTTGGCATTTATTCAGACAGCCATGCCGGAATTCGAAGTGAGAGGAGAGGGAAAGTGGGATACACGTCGTTGGATTCACGTGGGTACGCAAGAGTCTTATTTGGCTTTGGTTGAGCCTCCGGCAAATGACGAGCAGCAGAATCTGGGACGTTTGAACCACCTAGGATTTGTCGTACCTAACGTCGCCGAATTATCGGCCCGATTGGAAGCAGCAGGTTACAAAAGAGGATTTCCGCATACAGAAGATCAATTTCGCATTCGGGATTATTTCGAGGATGCGTCGGGGCAGGAGTATGAGTTCATTCAGTACTTAACCGAGGATGTACACGAGCGCAATGCGTACTTGGATTAACCGATTATAAATGTCATAAAATAAGCAAGATGAATATAGGAATTGAAGAAAGTAAAACGGCCGGACTTATCGAGTCTCTCAACGAGCTGTTGGCCAATTATCAGATCACATACCAGAACTTGAGGGGCTCACATTGGAACGTTCGAGGAAGATCGTTTTTTGAATTGCACCTGCAATTTGAAAATATGTACAACGCGGCCGCCCTTGTTGTAGACGCAATAGCTGAGCGAATTTTAACCCTAGGAGGAGAGCCGATGCATCGCATGGAAGATTATTTGCGCATAGCGCGGATCAAAGAAAGTGGTCATAGCCATGTGGGTGAAGAACTCGTGAAAGCGGCTATGATGAATTTCACCGAAATCATTCGGCTCGAGCGCACCACACTGGAAAAGGCACAAGACGCGGGTGACGAGTCGACGGCAACATTACTTACCGACGACCTAAGTGTATTGGAAAAGCAGCAATGGATGTTGCGTGCCTACTTGGGATAGAAAAAGAGTTGAATCGAAAAGCCCCTTTGTCGAAAGGGGCTTTTTATTTTTAGAAGTTTGGCTTGAGCAAGTACTGACTATAAAATTTATCGATTTCGATAACCGCTTCTTCAGCCGTATCGACGAGGACAAATAAATCTAAGTCTTTGGCACTAATTGTTGCGAATTTCTCCAGGAGCGTTGACTTAATCCAATCGAGCAATCCACCCCAAAAGTCTTTGCCGACCATAATAATAGGGAAGCGGCCAATTTTGTCGGTTTGAATCAAGGTAAGCGACTCGAACAACTCGTCCAAAGTTCCAAATCCGCCTGGCATAACGACAAATCCTTGGGAATACTTGATGAACATGACCTTTCTCACGAAGAAGTAGTCAAAATCAATGCTGTGCTGGTTGTCGACCCAAGCGTTAGAGCTTTGTTCAAAGGGCAAGTCGATATTCAATCCAACGGAAACTCCTTCTCCTTGCTGCGCTCCCTTATTTCCAGCTTCCATAATTCCCGGTCCGCCACCAGTAATCACTCCATAGCCTTTTTGAGTTAGCTCAAAAGCAATCTCCTGCGCCATTTTGTAATACGGATCTTCGGGCTTCGTTCGGGCACTTCCAAATATACTTACACAAGGACCGATACTCTGTAGGCGGTCATATCCTTCAACAAATTCGCCCATAATCTTAAATATGGACCATGAATCATTGCTTTTCTTTTCATTCCAGCTTCGTTGAGAAAACTTACTGGTTACACGGTGGTCTTTAGACATAATACTTTCTAATTTCTTGACAAGTTAACTTATCTACTTTCAATTTTGGTAGGAATAAGTTTGACCGGTCACTAATTTTCATCTTTCACTTGAAAGAACGTGTCGAATATGCGAATTGTTTCGGACTTCAAGGTGTGTGGATGATCAAATGTCCAAAATACATAGCGTACCGCTTTATCTCCTTCTATGTACATGAGCTCTCTAAAGTAGGCGACGGCACCGAATTTTGCAGACCGACATTGGTAATTCGCTACCCACAGCGGCGATTCCTTGCCTTCCAATCGATGCATTTCGAGGTTTACAGCTCCATGATCGGATAAAAAAGTATGCATTGCTGTATCCGAACAATTGTCGCACTGAGTTTGTAAGGTGATCCCTGAAAAATGTGGTTCAATGGACGTTGTGAAGATCTGCGTAATGCGCGAGCTGGCCTTCAACATGTGAAAGGATGCCAAGTCCAAAGGTGGAAGTAGGCTGCTGGCAACTACCGGCTCATAGTCCCCAAAAAGCTCAACACATCCCACATCTGTGCATAGAATGGGCTGACCGCTTTCTGCCTTGTCGAAAGTCTGAACCGAAGCCGAACATGAAACCAAGGTCACTACGATGGCGAAAAGGAATGAAGGAGTCAACAGTCTGTATGGCAACATAATCAAAGGATTGGTTGTCGGCAAAAATGAAAAACTTCCTGTTGACTTGGTGTATGTGAAGAGGAAAATATGGTGAGGGACTGTATAAAAATGGAAAATATTTTGGCTTTCACTGCTTGGTTTTTAGGGTTTTCGTTTGGATTGCGGTACTGTTATTAGGTTCCAATTATAAGATGAAATGGGGGAGAGAGAAGTGGAACCAATGTATATCTTTGTGAGAATGAACGAAATGGATTTTAACCAAGAGAAATTGGATATTATTTCTTGGACTTTGAAAGAGGACAATGAGTCTTCATTGCGTCAAATGAAAGAGTTGATCAATGAGATTGACTACAACCGAACAAGTGATGCCAAGGTCATTGGTTTCCGCATAAACGGAACCAAAGTTTTTAAAAGTCAGTTCATTCACGACATACGCCAAAGTGAAAGAGGCATAGCCAATGGCGAATTTCTTTCTTTGGACGACCTGGAAACCCTATCAGAAAGCTGGTAATCGAATAAACCTGTATGAAAAGAATCTTACTCTTAATGACGCTGTCGGCATCAATCTGGTGCACGGCCCAAACCCCTTGTGTTGATGGATATGCTGGACCCTATCCATGTGAAAATGTTGACCTAATTAGCGTTACCCCCATCAACGAGATTGGCGGAGGCGACAACCTAAATGATATTTGGGGTTGGACCGATCCTCAAACTGGAAAGGAATACGCCATCATTGGGAGATCCAATGGTACTGCCTTTGTCGATGTGACAGACGGTGCGAATCCAATTTACTTGGGTAACCTACCAACAGCCATTCAAGGAAACAACCTCTGGCGAGATGTGAAAGTTTACGATCACTTCGCCATTATCGTATCGGAACATAGCAGCCATGGCATGCAAATTTTCGATTTGAATCACCTCGAAGAAGTAACTGATGCTCCCGAGCAATTTACACCTGATGCCTACTATACAGAGTTCGGCCATGCACACAATGTAGTGGTCAACGAAGAGTCGGGCTACGCCTATGGCGTGGGAACGAGTGGGTTCAACGGCGGACTGCATATCGTAGATATCAATGATCCACTGAACCCCGTTCTTGCAGGAGGATATGCGGAAGCTGGGTATACCCACGATGCGCAGGTCGTGAATTACAAAGGTCCGGATGAAGAGCATGTTGGCAAGGAAATCGCATTTGCGTTCAACGCCGATATAGTTGCAGTGATTGATTGTACGGATAAGACAGACTGCCAATTGATAAGTACAGCTTCGTATGCGGATGTTCAGTATGTGCACCAAGGTTGGTTGACCGAGGATCAGCGCTATCTTTTGGTCGATGACGAATTGGACGAATTGTACAACGGAACCACCTTGCACACGCATATGTACGACATGCTCGATTTAGAAAACCCGGTGTACATGGGATTTTACGATCACGAGATCTATTCATCAGATCACAACCAATATGTAAAAGGAAACTTCACTTTTCAGAGTAACTACTCTTCTGGACTCCGAATTCTAGACATCTCTGATATAGCCAACGCCAACCTGACTCTTGCTGGAATGTTTGACATTCTTCCCGATTTCGATCAAGCTGGATTCGACGGTTCGTGGAGTAATTATCCATACTTCGAGAGCTTGAATGTGATTCTTTCAACCTACGAGGCATTGTACGTATTGCGCCCGAGTGATTTCATCATGGTAGGTGTTGAAGAGCAAATAGCACCAACAGCAGTTCAAATTGGCGTGTCTCCCAATCCAGTTGATCAATTTGCAACATTGACGATTGCCGGAGCCAAAGGAAAAATGAATCTAGACATAGTAGATCTGCAGGGCAAAGTAGTTCGGTCGATAGATGCTATGCCTATTTTAGGCAATAACTTGCAACTCGATGTGAGTGATCTCCGTACCGGCGTGTACATCATTCAAGTGCGCGGAGAAGTGAATGCTTCTGCTCGCCTAATTAAATTGTAGAATTCAACTAATACTCATAGAATGAAAAAGCTCTCTCTACTTTTAGGAATTGGTCTGTCTGTAACAATACTTTCAGCCCAAACTCCTTGTGAAGCTGGATTTGCAGGGATTTGGCCTTGCTCTAATATCGACATGTGGTCCTTTATGACGCTTTCGGAGATTGGTGGCGGCGACAATACCAATGACGTTTGGGGATGGACCGATAGTGATTCAGGACGTGAATTTGCACTCATTGGAAAGAATACGGGAACTGCATTCATCGAAATTACGGATCCGCTTAACCCTGTTTATTTAGGTTCTTTAGCTACGCAAACGACTCCCAGTCTTTGGCGTGACGTGAAGGTGTACAGCAATCATGCTTATATCGTATCGGAAGCTGGTGAACATGGAATGCAAGTGTTTGACCTAACGCAGTTGTTGACCGTCGATGCTCCTCCTGTCGTTTTTGAGAACACGGCCCATTACGATGGCTTTGGAGATGCACACAATATTTGTATCAATGAAGACTCTGGCTACGCCTATGGTGTGGGTACCGACAATATGAATGGAGGTTTGCATATCGTGGATATTTCCGATCCCACCAACCCAGTTGTGGCCGGCGGTTATTCTGAAGACGGATATACGCATGACGCACAGATTGTGAACTACATGGGGCCGGATGAGGACTATGCGGGTAAGGAGCTTGCTTTTGCGTGCAATGAGGACAACATCGCCATCATCGACGTAAGTGATAAGGCCGATTGTCAATTGATCTCCCACATGGATTACAATGAACCGGGCTATGTTCACCAGGGGTGGCTCACTGAAGACCACAAGTATTTCTTGTCCAATGACGAAGGGGATGAGAATGCAAATGGCACGCCTACCCGAACGTTCATTTTTGACGTTCAAGACATTGAAAACCCAGTGTATATGGGACTGTATGAGGCAGATAATAATGCTATCGATCACAATTTGTACATTATTGGTGACTTGGTTTACGAAAGCAACTATCGCTCTGGTCTTCGTATTCTAGATGCAGGAGATGTTGAAAATGCCAACCTTGCGGAGGTGGCCTTTTTTGATGTCACCCCTGACAACGACAACGCATCTTTTTCAGGCTCTTGGAGCAACTACGCTTGGTATCCGAGTGGAAACATTGTCGTTTCAGACATGTACGACGGGTTCTTCGTGTTAAAGCCAACTATCTTCAAAGTAAATCCAGAGGCGCCAGTTATTGGTTGCGACACGGATGAATTGAATTTCACCATTGAAACTGAAGTAGACTTTCCTGGGAGTTTTGACATTACCATGCAAGGTTTGACAGGTGCAAGTCTGGTTTCCAGTGTATTCGACGCACCGGGATCTACCGAGGTGACTGTATCCGGCTTGCTCGGATTGGAAAATGGACAACACAATTTTGAATTTGTTTTAACTTCAACTTACGGAGCGTACAAAGCATTGGCTAGTGTGGTAAAAGAAGGTGGAATGCCTGCAGCAGCGCAATTGCTAAGTCCGGATGATATCAGCCAAGTTGAGGCTATGCCAGTTCTCTTTGATTGGGCGATGGACGCAAATGCCGATTCCTACCACTTAGAAGTAGCCTCAGATATCACGTTTACGACGATTGTTGTTGACGAAGTGCTCACGACCAATTCGTACAACTGGAGTGCCATCGTTGATAATGGAACTTACTATTGGAGGGTGACAAGCACAAATGAATGTGGTGCAGGACCTGTAAGCGGGTTATACTCGTTTCAACTCCTCTTGCCTTTGAGCGTCGAAGAAGGCGAGCAGGCTGCGTTCAATATGTACCCCAATCCAACTGCTTCACACATTACACTATCGGCCAATTCAGCACTTGGACTGGTTACGATTTGTGATCTGGAAGGTCGAATCGTTAAGTCGATCAATACAACAGAGATTACCCTTAATGTAGACCTGTCGGCTCTTGCAGCAGGTTCTTATGTGATAAACACAAATCATGGTCAGCAAAAGCTGACGCTAATTAAATAGGAATATTCGTATCCGATCAACCGGATAAAAGTGAAAAGCATTGCTCTGATTAGGGCAATGCTTTTTTCGTGAATAGGGAATGATTCTAGTTGAGAAACAGACAAATCATGATAACCGAAGAAATGAGAGAGAGTAGCACCAAATAGAGTCCGTGCTGACGTGTACTCTTGTCATATTTTGGGACTCTATCACCTGCGCTATTGGTCTTGCGTGAGGTCATGTATAGAATCCCAGCAATGATGGAAATAAAACTCGTAAAGAGCGCGAGGATGTACAACAAGGCGAGAATAGGCTTGCCTATAGATTCCGGTTTTGACGATTCCTCTACAGCCAAAGCTCTTTCCTTTTTAATTTCTTCTGGAGCTACGGTCTCACCGCGTTCTTTCAATAACTTGATTGCCAAGGCCACATCCAAAGGAGTCCACTCATGCGACTTGATCACAACCTCTCGCAACTCCTCATTGTCAAAGCTGAAAATGAAATAGTCCTTATCAATGTTCTCCAGCTCAGAGTTGGCCCTCTTCTCAATCAAATCATCCACCCGCAAGTGATCTTCAGGCTTCAAGAGTATGATTATACTGTGCGTTTCAGGTCCCAGAATCACTTCCTGTTCGACCTCGGCCTCATTGCGGATACGGTATTCGATGCCTTCATCTTTTAGCAGCCCCATTAGGATGTCTGCTGGCTCGCTGTAAGTAAACTCCTTGTAAACAGTGAAACTATCGTTGGTGTCCATCGTGTCTTTTTTGAATTATTCTTCCCAGCTCGATTCGGCTCATGTTGGGGAGTAGTTTTCCGTCGTAAGCCAAGCTAAGCTGACCTGTTTGCTCCGAAACGACAATTGCAAATGAATCGGTCATCTCAGAAATACCCAATGCTGCGCGGTGCCGCATACCCATGGAGCCATCCATCTTGATGCTTTCCGATACGGGCAACACCCCTCGCGCTGAGCTGATTCTGCCATTCTTGATGACGACAGCTCCGTCGTGAAGCGGACTGTTCTTGAAAAATATACTTTCAATCATCGAGGTCGAAAGGGTCGCATCAAGTGGGGTAGATGAGGTGATAAAATGCTCAGGATCGGAGTCGTTGGCCACCACAATAAGTGCGCCCGTTTTGGTAAGAGCCATGTTCTCACAGGCATCGAGCAATGCATCGCAATCCCATTGCTCGGAGTCTGTTTTATTAGCGAATAGTCGCTGGATGAAATTCGATTTATTTCCAGCTATAAAATTCTGATTACCAATCATTAATAAGAATTGCCTCAACTCATTCTGGAAGACAATCAATAGTGCGATGACTCCCACACCAATGAATTGTCCCAAGATCTCTTCTAGCATATTTAGTTGAAACGCATCGACCAATTTCCAGAGCAAGTAAATGGCTAGTATTCCAAAGAATATCTTGATTGCTACCGTTCCTCGAATGAGGTAGTATACTTGGTAGATTATAAAGGCTACAAGCAGAATATCGAGTAAATCGAAAAAAGAGAAGTTTATAAAACCTGTGATCATGCGTCGTGGACCGTTCTAGCAAAACTAACAATTTTGACTGCTTCGACAGCTTCTTTGACGTCGTGAACGCGAATAATCGAAGCTCCACCTTGCAAGCACATTGTATTGAGAACGGTCGTGCCATTGAGCGCATCCTTGGCGCTGGTTTCGAGTACCCGATTTATCATGGATTTCCGTGAAACACCACATAAGATCGGCATATCCAAATCTTGCAGTTGGTCCATGTTGTTCAATAAAGCGTAGTTGTGTTCAAGGGTTTTTCCAAATCCAAAGCCCGGATCAATTATGATTTTATCGACTCCCTTTGATTGAGCGTGAAGCACCATTTGCCGAATGGCTGAGAAAACATCTTTTACAACATCGATATAGCTTGGGTTTTCTTGCATGGTGGCCGGTGTACCTTGCATGTGCATGAGAATTAGGGGGACGTCGTACTGAGCGGCTACTTCCATTATTCGCGCATCGTGCTGTCCGCCCGAAATGTCATTGATCACCGAAATGCCCCGTTCTACGCACCAAGCAGCTGTTTTCGAATGAAATGTGTCGATTGAAAAAATGCCTTGCGGAAAAGACTGAACTAGGGCTGGGACAATGTCTTGCAGACGAGCAATTTCCTCATCGGCCTCCAAGAACTTAGCGCCCGGTCGGCTTGATTGCGGACCAATATCTACGATCCTAGCTCCCTCCGAAAACATCCTTCTGGCCTGTTCTACAGCGTCTTTCACAGACGTATTGTTTCCACCATCGTAGAATGAGTCGGGCGTAATATTCAATATGCCCATGACTGCTGGGGTTGATAAATCGAGGATATTTCTTCCGCAATTGATCGATCTTTGCTTGTAGCTTAATTTCTTCACGTCTATACTTGCATTGCAAAATAAGCGAATCGATGGCAGTTGAACAGGATTTAAATAAAACGAGTGAACAATATGACGCAGTTGTGGCTCGGTGTAAGGAGATTTTTAACAAGAAAATGCTGGACTACGGCAGCTCTTGGCGCATTTTTCGCACCTCATCTCTTACCGACCAGTTGTTTATTAAAGCTCAGCGTATTCGAACTTTGCAGGAGACTGGCATGAACAAAGTAGGCGATGGAATCGAATCTGAATTCTACAGCATCGTCAATTATGCCGTGATGGCACTTATTCAACTTCAGCTAGGAGCAGGGGAGGACAACGACCTCAATGCCGAAAATGCAAGTGCGCTTTATTCCAAGCACGTAGCACTAACCAAAGAGTTGATGATGAATAAAAATCACGACTACGGCGAGGCGTGGCGCGATATGCGTATTAGTTCACTTACCGATTTGATCCTTGTCAAGTTACTGCGAATCAAACAAATTGAGGACAACGATGGGCAGACTATCATGTCGGAAGGGGTGGATGCCAATTACCACGATATCTTGAACTATGCGGTCTTTGCGTTGATTCGCTTCGATGAAGGCACGGCGAGCTAATACCGAGTGGCAGCCGGCTTCCAAGCTTGTTCTCAAATTTTAAAACCTAAGTGTTCATAGTTAGTTCGCTGCTGAAAGTTAATCAGCCGTTAAAAAACTAATTTCACGGAGTGGTGTAATTAAGTTTGTATCCTACAAAACAAGGTGATGATCGTAAAATTTATATTAACCCTCAGCCGTATTTTAGTCGGCTCACTGTTTATAGTCTCCGGACTCATCAAGTCAAATGATGCGATGGGATTCAAATATAAATTGGAAGAATACTTCGAGCCGGGGGCGCTCAATATGTCCTTCTTCGAGCCGATAGCTTTGGAGTTGGCCATCTTTGTATGTGTGGCAGAGGTGCTCCTAGGAATCGCGATCCTCACCGGTGCCAAAGCCAAACTCACCGCCGTCCTTTCCTTGCTCATGATGCTGTTTTTCACTTGGCTCACGTACTACACACATACATGCGATCCAACCGGAGTGACGATGATCACCGATGCGGCCGGAGAAGCCAAGGAAATTGTCAATCAGTGCGTCCTTGAATGTGGATGTTTTGGAAACGCAATTCCCCTCACCCCTTGGGAGTCTTTCCTCAAAGATCTTTCGATCCTAATTTTTGTAATTCCTATTGTGATTGGTGCGTTTACCAATAAAATCAAACTCAACACAGTCCGTGAAGATATCATTGTCTACACCGCGGCCATTGTTATTACAGCCCTTTTTGGGATGTTAATGCTAGATTGGCTCTTCCCTGTTATCTTCTTGGTAATCAGTTTGTTGGTCGTTACTTTTTTGAAAAAGCGGCTGTCGGATAAGTGGCGCGAATGGGGAATGGCTGCTGGTATATTGGTTGTGTGTTCTGTATTCCAATACCACACGTTGGCGCATCTTCCTATGAAAGACTACCGACCGTACGCCGTGGGCAAGAACATTAGCACCCAAATGAAGAGTGTTGATGAATTGAATGAAGCTCTGCTAGCGCAAATGTCCACCGGCAATATCGATAACGTGTATGCCTTTATCCATCAACTGGACTTGCCTAGTGCCGACAGTTTGCATTACGTCAAAAAATACTTCGATACGTACCAGTCCATGAATGAAGGTCAGCGCGAAGAAAACGGCATCGCCCTGATGGAAGACCTGGGAAATAAAATCTCCTTGACTTCTCCTGTGTATGCTACGAAATTTGTTTTCAAGAACATCAAGACGGGTGTCGATACAATTGTTCTAAGTAGCGACTGGCTGCAAGTGTATAGCACACCTTGGTTCAAATCTACCTATGAAAATGTGACCTACGATGGGGACGAGGTGATGCTTGAAGAGGGCTACGAACCTGCCATCAAGGACTTTAGCCTAGAGACCTACGAAGGGGACAATATCACGCAGGAGGTATTGGATTTTGATGGATATACGTTTCTTCAAATCTCCAATGATTTGAGCAAGACCAATGAAGCGGCCCAAACGAAGTTCAACGATTTGGCCAAAGAAGCCGAAGCGAGCGGCAATCGATTCTACGCGGTTACGAACGCGCTGTACGAAGAGACTGAGGCCTACCGACACAAACACAGCGCAGCTTATCCGTTCTTGAATTGCGATCAAATCGAGCTCAAAATCATCGTTCGCAGCAATCCGGGATTGGTGCTCATCAAAGAAGGTACTGTCATTCAAAAATGGGCGTGGCGCGATGTGCCAACTTGGGCTGAAGTTTCCAAAGAATATATGAAATAGGCTTTGCTCAAGTATATCCTCTCCAAACTCACCTATGGTCTCCTGGTTCTTTGGGGAGTCGTCACGGTGGTCTTCTTTATTTTTTCGCTAGGAGGTGACCCCGTTGAGAACCTTGTCGCCGAGAATTCAACGCAAGAGGTCAAAGACGCTATACGGGAGAAGTTCAATTTGGACTTGCCAGTGGGGGAGCGCTATCTGCTCTATCTCAATGATATCTCACCTATTTCAGTCCACAGCACCAATGAGTCAAGCCGATACTTCCTCGATGAAAAGCAGTATTCCGTGGCCGCGAGCGTGCAAGTTGGCAGCAAAACAATCGCACTCAAAGCCCCCTTTCTCAGTCGGTCCTACATCTCCGAACGCAGCGTTACCGAGATCATAGGAGATGCACTTCCAGGCACTGGAGTTCTTGCGCTTGTAGCCATCATCTTTGCTATCATCGTTGGTATTTCAATTGGCGTTCTTTCGGCCCTCAACAAAGACGGATTGGTCGACCGATTGGCGCTCGTGCTCAGCGTTCTAGGTATGTCTGGCCCTTCCTTTTTTATGGCCATTCTCGTCGCCTGGGTAGGAGGTTATTTGTGGTATGAATCAACGACCCTCACCGCTTGGCCCGTGGTCTTTATGCTGCTTTTCGTTTCGGCCGGTTTATGGCGCAATCGCCGAACAGGAAAAGCTTGGTCAGTTGGTCTCGGTCGATTATCCCTCCTTGGTTTTCTTATCGGAGTGGGCTTTTGGCTTATGGCCTCTTTTCTCCTGCTGGATAATCTGAGCGACTTTGCCTTTCATCTTCCGGGAACGGGATTGTCCATGACTGGCAGTTTATACGACGTGGATATTTGGAAGGGGCAGGTCTTGAATTTGAAAAACTTGATACTGCCAGCCCTCACGCTCGGCATACGTCCATTGGCAGTAATTGTACAGCTCACACGCAATAGTTTGTTGGAAGTGATGCAGCAAGATTACATCCGCACGGCCAGAGCCAAAGGCCTCAAAGAGTCGGCGATTATTTGGCGACATGCCTTGAAAAATGCGTTAAACCCAGTGATTACAGCTATTTCAGGATGGTTTGCCTCGATGTTGGCAGGTGCCGTTTTTGTCGAATTTGTCTTTGGCTGGAAGGGACTCGGACTGGAGACTTACAACGCACTTGAGAAAGATGATTTGCCGGTGGTCATGGGCTCCGTAGTGGTTATCGCCTCCATTTTTGTGGTCATCAATATCCTCACCGATCTGCTGTACGGGGTCATCGATCCTCGGGTGCGCATCTCGAAGTAAAGGCACTAGGTGGAGTTTTTAAATTCCTTGCTGCTGGTTGTATCTGCTATTACGTTAAGCTAGAAGTGCCTGAGAATCACCAATTGGTAAAAAATGACTAGTGGAACTTGATTTTCCCTTAACTTGAATATGAGCTAAAAAACAAAGCCCACATTAGTGCGGACCTTGTTGCCTTGGAATCAAAAAGAAGATTCAAATACGATTGCTGTTCCGTTGAGCAAGCGAGTCGAAAAGAAATCTAATAACTTCATTTTTGAAGTCGGCACAAAGCTCTACATGTATTGTTAAGTCTGTATGAACGATAAGAAAAGGAATTTTAAAACTTTAGCACAAGGCAAATGCTTCTGATCACCCTAATCTTCAACTTGGCGTACGAAATCGGCCACATCCTCGAGCGATTTCATTCCTTCAGACACATAGTCTGGAAAGACCTGCCAGCTGTGAAATAGCTTGTCGCTAGGCTGGAATTTCACGTGTACCTGAGCTTCCTCGAGTCGCTTGGCAAAGATATCGCTGTCGGGAAACAAAAGTTCGTTGGTTGCGGCCTGCAAGAGCACAGGAGGGTAGTGGGCTAGGTTGACGCTTTGGATCGGTGAGATTTCAGGAACTTGAAAGTCTGATTCATCCGCATAAATCGCCGCATAGCTTTTCAAATCTTCTTTGTCAAAGACCGAATCGGTTGCCTGGTTGAGCTTGGCCGACTCAGAATCAGAGCGCAGATCGAGCCAGGGTGAAAGTAAAGCCAATTTGGCTGGTGTTGGTTTGTTTTTAGAAATGCATCTCTCTGTCAGCGCGCAGGTCAAATTTCCCCCTGCCGAATCCCCAATAACAACGATCTTTTTCCCCGGATAAGTTTCGAGTAGTCGTGTGTACACACTTTCACAATCGTCGAGCGCAGCAGGATATTTGAATTCTGGCGACAAGCGATAGTTCGGAGCAATGACCTCGCTACCAGTGAGGCGCGCCAAATGTCCCATCATGGCACGATGTGTCTTGGACGAACCAAAAGCAAATGCTCCCCCATGCAGGTAGAGAATAACTGTATCGTTCGTTTCTCCTCGGTATACAATACGGTCGCAGTCTATTCCGCCAATGCTTTCCTTGGTAGCCTTGACACCGCGTGGTGCGGGAACAAACTTCGAAAGGTGCTCTAAATAGTTACGCAATTGCAAGGGCCCAAGGTTCAGGCGCGAGCGCACGGCTCGCATAACCTTGTAGTACAACATGACATACTCGTACTTAAAGAGATTCATGATCCAAAAATAGGGCACTCTGGCAGATTCTCACAACCCGATTTCAAATTGTCGTCGCTTTTTACTGTAGAGAGTCTGTCTATACCGATCAAAACTTTGTAGATGCGCCAATTGGCTTTGTAGATCGTAGTGCATGAATGGTGGATTTGCCCTTGATTTGTTTCATTCAACAACCAAGCTTCTTTCCCCTTTACAAATCGTGCTTCGGCACTCAAATCCTGATATCATGAACAAAGTAAATTTGTTGTGGTCAATCATATTTGTATTGGTGAGTAAATTGATCCTTTGCCAATCTGTTGACCCTTTTGAAAACCTCGATCTAAGCTCAATAACGAGCGGTGTTTTCTTGCCAACCACCCCCGGTTCGGAATACATTCCCAATGGATCATCTTACACCGAACTAGACTTTTCCTTTGGCAGTCAAGTGGTCTTTGAAATCGGAAATGCTAGGTTAGATAACCAACTTTTCCCTCAAATGGATCAAATTCAAGAGCTTTCAGACGCTCTCAAAGATGAACTGGGGGCAGTTCCTATCGTCGTGACTGATGTTCGGTACCATGACTTTATCCCAGATGCTATGGAAAGCGGGCTCCTTGGATTTGATAATGGGCAGTACATTGACCTTTCAGAACCGGGAGACGAATTATTCGAAGAAAAGAGGGCCGTAAGTTGCTTTCACGACCGCGAGTTTTACACCGATCCCGTGCAGCGATTTATCTTTCCTTCGTCCCTCAAAATCACCAATATTCCATCCGACACTTTCGTCATTCAGGCCGATTTCGATGACGGACAAGGCTGGATTCCAGTTCTGTGGGATGAAGTTGTAGAGGTCGTTTATCCCAATGCAACAGAAGATCGATACATCAAAGTGAAGTTTCTCAGGGATGAGCAATTGTTGAAGTCGGGTTTCCACTTGCGCAGTGGGGGCGGACAAGCCGGAAGCTTCGAATTGAATCCATCTCCGTGGCCCATCTCAAGCAGTGCCCATCCTTGGCGGATTAGTACGATCTATGGAGACTATTTAATTCAAGCCAATGCCTATACCTTGACAAGTCCCGATGGAATATTTGACAAGCCCTTCATTTTCGTTGAAGGAGTCGATTTCGGTGATGATATCTCCTCCAAACGAAATGGTACTTTTGGTTGGTACGAGTTTTCTAGCGGACAGTCGGAGAGGTACGGATTCCTTGAGATGATGCCAACGCTAATCGAACAACTCCAAGAAGAGGGCTATGACATCGTGCTGCTAGATTTTAAGGATGGAGCAGATTATATCCAACGAAATTCGGCCATCCTCCAGCATCTATTCGAATTGGTCAATGAATACAAAGTTGGTGACGCCGGAAACGTGGTCGTGGGAGCGAGCATGGGCGGACAAGTCAGCCGTCACGCATTGCGTAAGATGGAGTTGGCGGGCAACAAGCATTGTTGTCGACTATGGGTATCGATGGACTCCCCGCACAGTGGAGCCTATATTCCTGCTGGAGTGCAAGGTTTGCTCGAAGACATGGCGACACAAAGCGATGGCGCAAAAAAGTCGGTCGATGACTTATCAAAGCCAGCAGCCAAACAAATGTTGAGGTACAATCGGTTTTCGAATTCCGACTTGTTTGATATTTGGTACAATGAGTTAGATGAATTGGGGTACCCCAAAGAATGCCGGAAAATTGCGATTGCCAATGGGAATATTTCAGGGGTCCCTCTTGATTACGCTCCAAGTTCTAACATATTAGACTATAGCTGGAGTTTCTTGGGAGATGAAATCATCGGATTTGATGTACATGCTTTACCCGGCAACTTAATTCATGAAGAATCCGATGGGACAACGAACGTAGTGTCGGAAATTAGAATCCCCCCGCCGGGAATGTGCATTGATCCAGCTTGTTTGGCGGCTGAGCTGTTTGGGCTGACCATCAACCCGAAGATCAAGAAGGTGAGTACTTCGTCTTTGGTAATCTACGACGTAGCACCCGGAGGTAAGTACAATACCACCCAACAATTGGTCAGAAGTTTGAACGACTACTTGGATAAATACAGTTTTGTTCCACAAGTTGGGGGAGATGATTATCAGAAGTACCATTCCTTTATCTCCACGGCGAGTGCATTGGGCTTAGGAGATGAATACACAATGGCCAACATCGGACAAGTAGTGACCGACAACCCTGAACTCATGCCTTTCGATGCTTTCTACGCCCCCGCGAGCGCCAATCAAATCCATACCCAAGTAACAGCCGAAAACATCGCCTTCGTTATGGCCAATGTACTTTCTGGAGAAGGCTTATTAAGTGAAGAGCTAAATGCTTCAAGTCCGAACAATGGAACGTATAATCTATGCTTGGAAGAAAATAGTGTGCTTTCAACTGTAACCATTCACGATGGAGCGAAAGTTTACATCAACGGAAATCTCCCCAGTCATTTTGCCGATGGCGGCGACATCGTTCCCGAAGAGGGATCGTCGTTTTTCGCCAAGACTGCCTATTGCGGAAGCGAGGTCACAGTAGGAAAGAACGGGATGCTCATTCTTGGCGATTCAAATGGCAATAAAGGAATGCTTGAGATCCGCGAAGGAGGCTCTCTCTCCATTGAAGGAAGTGGAATACTTTTAGTTCATGCTGGCAGCGAATTGAGAGTGAAAAGTGGAGCTTACTTAAATTCCAATAACGGACATGTGCGCGTTGAAAATGGCGCCAAGATAATCATTGAAGAGGGTGCCGAATTTCATCTGGACGGGGATGAGGCCATTGGACTACTGGGGTCCGAAGCTATCTTGGAAATCCATGGAGACGTGTATATCCATGACAATAGCACACTTCTGATAACTCATACAAATGTGCAAAGTGGAAAAATATTAATCTATGGGGAGGGCGCTACTTTTTATGGGGGCGCATTCGCGCAAATAGATCTTGTAGGAGATTCGCCAACTGACAAAATCATCGAGGTAATGCCGAATGCTCGATTCAAATGTGAAGAAGGGTTCGGTACACTCACAGTTCAGCACGGATTAGTCTATATCCATCCGAATGCAATTTTTGAAAATCGAAATCACGGAGTCTTTGATAAAGTCGTCTTTGAAGCCCAAGGAAACGACGCGACTTTTTTAACACGATTCGATACCCAAATAACCGACTGTACTTTTGATAATGTAGCGGTCACGGCCGAACTGCTGGGCGGAATGCTGGAAGTAGATAATTCAACTTTCGTCGGAGAAGAATGTAAAATTGCAGTCACAGGACAAGGGTACACGATACGCAATAGCACTTTTGAAGATTGTCGAGGGATTGTTTCGAACGCTCTAGATCTATCAAGCACGATTGATAATTGTCACTTCGATTTCCATAACCTGGCAGATAACTGTGCCGTCAAAGACAATTCGGAGGTCTCGATTTTTGTGACCGACTGCTTTATCCAACGGTGCGGGACTGGTATTTTCAAAGTGGAAGGAGAGGTATATTTGGGCTGCACTGAAATCGGACATAATTCGATTCGAGGGTTATACCTAGGTCAAGGATGCAAGGCCTACCTCGACGAAGCTCATGATGTTGGACACAATAAGCTTATTCAGAATCGGATCAACATTGAAATGGCAGGTGTCGAGCAGTTTGCAATCATAGATGGCTACAATACCATTCGGAATGCATCGCTTTGGAATGTGTACGGTTTGATGCAAGGAGAATGCGATGATTGTGGTGCAGTCACCTTGAACGTTTCAGGAAATAATTGGTCAGTAGCCGATTATACGCCGCTAAACGGACTGCCAGGCGAACCTGATGACGATGAAATTCAGGTGTGGATATACAACTTTGATTGTATCTTACAACAACCCCCAGCCCTTGGTTGTCCCGTTATTTTCCATGATGGTGCGCCAATATTGAATACCTCTTGCGTCGGCCACGGCCCACCCAGCCACGCAGCCAAAAAATCGGCTGGCGAAAATCAAGAATTCACGCTGTATCCCAATCCAGCCACTAGTCAACTCCTGATTGAGGTTGATAGTTACGCCCTTTCTAATTGGAAGGTGTATGATGTTTCAGGCCGACTAGTCGCTAGCGGAAAGCTAGTAGATGGTAAGACCGAGCTATCTGTTGAATCATGGTCCAAAGGAATCTATTGGATTACCTTCGACGGAGTTCAAAGTGAACGATTCGTAGTGCAGTAAAGTGCGCGCGTTGTCCGCTGACGCCGGTGGGTCGAGATCGAAAAAGAAGTCCGCCGGCGGACAGCAGGCTCGGTAGGGATGTAAGTTCTCAAGGAATCGCAGGGAAATAAGTGCCGTTTTCGTGGTATATTTGTGTACGCACCAGAAATCGATGCGTTTTGAAACAATTAAATCTTGAGGGATGAATAAAATTTACGCGCTGCTTTTTGCGGTTATACCTACCTTGACCTTCGGTCAATCTTTCACCAATGCCACGGCTGATTTACCTGACGCATACAACAGCGGTGGCTGTGTTGGAGTAACTGATATGGACCAGAATGGTTATGATGATATCATCGTTTTGGACGGCAGCAATGTTTTAAAAATTCTCTATCAAGACAACATGGGCAACTTTAGTGAGTCTATGTTCGGAATGGTTTCAGGAAATAGTCAATGGGGAATGGCCATAGGTGATGTGGACAACAATGGACATAACGATGTGTTTTGTGGAGGAGCTTATGATGGTGTTCACCTAATGAGTATTACCAACCCAGGTAATTACAGCCTTGGCGACCTAAGTGACGGAAGTATGTTTATGCAAGGATGCAACATCGCTGATATCAACAACGATGGTTGGCTAGATGCCTTCGCCTGTCATGATGATGCCGAAAGCCGAATTTGGGGAAACGATGGTTCTGGAGACCTTGTGCCACAAAATGGGTGGATCGATATGGCGAGTACGCCAGCATCTGACAACTCAGGTAACTACGGTTCTGTTTGGACGGATTTTGACCGAGATGGAGATTTGGACCTCTTTATTGCCAAGTGCCGTCAAGGTGTTACCAATGCCTCCGATCCTCGAAGAATAAATACATTGTTCATCAATGATGGGTCAAATAATTATTCTGAGGGTGCTTATGATAGAGGACTCGTTATTTACGAGCAGTCATGGACTTCAGATTTCGCGGATATTGATAACGACGGAGACTTCGATTGTCTGATAACCAATCATAGTACTACGCTGACTCTACTTGAAAACGATGGAAGCGGAAATTTTACGGACATTACAGCTGGAAGCGGACTTGAAATCAGTAATTTTTTCCTTCAGGCGAAGATGGTTGATTTTGACAATGACGGATTTGTCGATCTTGTCTACGCTGGAGGAAGTGAAGGATTTCTTCATAACAATGGCGATAAGACTTTCACCTGGGTCGATGACGTTTTTCCGTATGATGGGGATCAGTTACATTCATTCGCGATTGGCGACTTGAATCATGACGGACAATTGGACTTGTACGGAAGTTATGGTGGCGGCTATGTGAATCCGGATTACAACCACGATGATGCTTTGTGGTTGAATGATGGTAACTCGAATAACTGGATTACCTTCCAACTTGAAGGAACTGAGTCAAATGTAAACGCTATTGGAGCCAAAGTAATTATCTACGGAGATTTTGGAACACAAATTCGCGAAGTACGCGCTGGTGAAAGTTATGGTATCGTGAATTCCTTCAATTGTCACTTTGGCTTGGGCACGTCGACCATCGATTATGCCGTTGTTGAATGGCCTTCTGGACAAATGACTTTGTTAGAGAATCCTGCCGTGAACCAATTCGTTCAGGTTGTAGAAGGACCTTGTTTAGCTGAGGAAGGAACTATTTCCACTTCGGGCGCAAGTACGCTATGTACTGGAGAGTCAGTAGATCTTGTAATTGATGATGAAACGTTATCCTGGGTTTGGTCGAATGGCGATACGGGCAACAGCGTTACCGTAAGTGAGGAAGGCTCTTACCATGCTGTTGTGTGGGGTGAGAACGATTGTCCTTCTTTCACAAACACAATTTTTGTAAGTCACTATGAACCTATTGCGCCTACCGTTGCGGTTATGGGTGATTTGGAATTCTGTGAAGGTGGTTCTGTTGAATTAATCAGCTCTGAAGGTGTGTCATGGGAATGGTCAAGTGGTGAAGAGACACAAGCCATTACAGTAACTCAATCAGGCACCTACTCCGTTTCAGTCCAAGGCGATTGCGAGACTCCTTTAACATCTTCTGAAATTGAAGTCATTGCTCTTGCAACTCCACCTAGTCCAGTAGTTGACGATGTTGAAGTATCTGGCGAGGGTAACGCAGAATTCACGGGTACAAGCGCTGCATTGCGTTGGTATGATACTGAATTGGCTGCTGTTCCGTTGGCAGAAGGAGAAACTTTCATCTCTCCATGGATAGATGAAACAACGAGTTACTGGGTAGAAGACGTTATGAACCACGGTGGTGTAGTAGCCAATGGTGGTTTAGAGACAAATGGCGATGGACAGTATCATTTTAACGGTGGATTCTACCTGCTCTTTGATGCACATGAAGATCTTGTTATTGAGTCGGTTAAAGTCTTTGCCAATGGTAGTGCCGACCGTGAGTTTGCAGTGGTAGATGCTTTTGGTGCAGTGCTTACTTCTGGAACATTCCTGGTCCCTGATGGAGAGAGTGTAGTGGAGTTGAATTTTTCAGTTCCCGCTGGCGTGGGATATGGTCTGCGTACATTGGACACAGATCCCCAACTATGGCGAGATTCACAACCCGATACCGATATGGACTATCCTTTCGCTATTGGTACACTAGCATCAATTACTGGAACGAACGTTTCCGGTAATAATTGGAATAACTACTACTACTTCTTCTATGACTGGATCGTTTCTACACCAGTAACTGAGTGTGTAAGCGAACGTGTAGAAGTGATGGCCGTTGTGGTTTCATGCGCGGGCGATTTTGATGGGAATGGTGTAGTGAATACAAACGACCTTCTGTTCTTTCTAGGCGATTTTGGATGTAATGATGCACCTTGTCCCACTGATTTAACCGGTGATGGCGTCGCCAACAGCTCGGACCTTTTGGTATTTCTATCGATGTTTGGAAATATTTGTCCGAGTTAGATAGATCTCTGGGCGGTCATTCCAATAATTAGAAAAATGTAGTTTCTATAATTGCAGTATTCGTGCTATATTTCGCACGCATCACTAATAAGGTGTGTTTTGAAACAATTAAATCTGCAAGAATGAAAAGAATTTACGCATTACTTTTTGCGGCTATTCCTTCGTTGATGTTTGGTCAAACCTTTACCAACGCTACGAATGAGTTGCCTGACACGTATAACAGCGGAGGCTGTGTTGGTGTAACCGACATGGATCAAGACGGTTATGACGACATCATTATCTTAGATGGTAGTAACAACCTAAAAATTGTCTACCAAGATGCAATGGGCAACTTTAGCGAGGCCATGTACGGTATGGTCTCTGGAAACAGCCAGTGGGGTATGGCCATTGGTGATCTTGATAACAACGGTCACAACGATGTTTTTTGTGGTGGTTCATATGATGGTGTTCACGTGGTGAGTATTACCAATGAAGGCAACTATAACTCAAATGACTTGGATGAAGGGAACATGTTCATGCAAGGATGCAATATTGCCGACATCAACAACGATGGTTGGTTGGATGCCTTTGCATGTCACGATGATGCAGAAAGCCGCATTTGGGGAAACAACGGTTCTGGAAGCCTAGTACCTCAAAATGATTGGATTGACATGGCGAGTACGCCGATTACCGATAATTCTGGTAATTATGGTTCTGTTTGGACCGATTTCGACAGAGATGGTGATCTAGATTTGTTTATCGCCAAGTGCCGACAATTTGTGAGCGACCCGTACGATGCACGGAGAATTAATACCTTATGGGTGAATGATGGAGATAACAACTACTCTGATCATGCTCTAGAAAGAGGATTGGTTCTTTATGAGCAATCTTGGACTTCCGATTTTGCCGACATTGACAACGATGGTGATTTTGATTGTTTGATTACAAACCACAGTACTACCATGACTCTGTTGGAAAATGACGGAATGGGCTACTTCACCGATATCACTGCTGGAAGTGGATTGGAGATCGACAACTTCTTCCTTCAGGCGAAATTTGCCGATTTTGACAACGATGGGTTTGTTGATCTTGTTTATGCTGGTGGTAGCGAAGGATTTCTTCACAACAACGGTGATCAAACATTTACGTGGATGGATGATGTGTTTCCATATTCAGGAGACGAATTGCACTCACTTGCTATTGGTGACTTGAATCATGACGGTCAGCTCGACCTGTATGGAAGCTACGGGGATGGTTATGTTAGCGCCGATTACGATCACGATGATGCATTGTGGTTGAACAATGGAAACTCGAACAACTGGATTACTTTCCAACTTGAAGGAACTGAGTCTAATATCAATGCCATTGGTGCAAAGGTTATCATCTACGGAGATTTCGGAACACAAATTCGCGAAGTAAGAGCAGGTGAAAGCTATGGTATCGTAAATACCTTCAACTGCCACTTCGGCCTTGGTGATGCGACAATTGATTATGCAGTTGTAGAATGGCCTTCAGGTCAAATGACATTGCTTGAAAATCCAGACGTGAATGAATTCGTTCAAGTTGTGGAAGGAGCTTGTACTGCTGAGGAAGGAACTATTTCTGCCTCTGGGTCAATCGCTCTTTGTGATGGAGAAACTGTTGATTTGTCAGTAGACGATGAGTCGCTTTCTTGGGTTTGGTCAAATGGCGAAACTGGAAGTACTATAAACGTGAGCGAAGAAGGAGCATACCACGCCGTTGTTTGGGGTGAAAATGGCTGTCCTTCTTTCACGAATACAATTTTTGTTAGCTACTATGAGCCTGTTGCTCCTACAGTAAGCGTTACAGGAGATCTTGAATTCTGTGAAGGTGGTTCTGTTCAGTTGATTAGTTCCGACGGTATGTCATGGGATTGGTCAAATGGTGAAGACACGCAAGCCATCACCGTAACTGAATCAGGTATTTATTCAGTTGAAGTTCAAGGTGAGTGTGATGCACCACTTTCTTCGGAAGAAATTGAAGTTGTTGCACTGACTACTCCAGGAACACCAGTGGTAACCGATATCGTCTTAGACGTGGCCGGAAGCGCTGAATTTACTGGTGCAAGTGAAAACCTTCGCTGGTACGAAACTGAAACCGCCGAGACGCCTTTGGCAGAAGGAATGACTTTCACGACTCCATGGATCGATGTTACGACTACTTATTGGGTTGAAGATGTCATGTATCATGGTGGTGAAGAAGGAAATGGTGGTCTAGAGACAAATGCCGATGGCCAGCATCACTTCAACAGTGGATTCTACCTCACTTTTGATGCACATGAAGACCTTATCATTGAGTCGGTGAAGATATTCGCCAACGGAACGGCAGATCGAGAAATCGCTGTTGTAGATGCGTTTGGTGGTGTTGTCTCTTCTGGAGTATTTAACGTTGCCGATGGTGAAAGCGTTGTTGAACTGAATCTATCAGTTCCTGCAGGTGAAGGCTATGGACTGCGTTCTATGGACGACGATCCTCAAATGTGGAGAGATTCTCAGCCTGATTCAAATATGGACTACCCATTTGCTGTGGGTGATCTTGCTGATATCACTGGAACAAATGTTACAGGCGATAACTGGGACAATTACTACTACTTCTTTTACGATTGGACAGTTTCAACTCCAATTACTGAATGCGTCAGTGACCGTGTAGAAGTAATGGCTACGGTTGTTGGAGTAGAGGAAATCGAAGAACTTGCTTCTTTGGATATGTATCCAAATCCTGCAAATGATCAGTTGACTCTTGCATTCAACTTGGTTCAATCAGCTTCGATTCAAATCAATATGTACGATCAAGTTGGTAAACTTGTTGTTAGCGAAAACTTAGCTCAACAAGGAATCGGTACTTTGAATCAGATCCTTGATCTAGAAAATGTTGAAGCAGGCGTTTATCACATGCAAGTTGTGGTGAACGGAAAGTCTGTTTCTGAAAAGGTGATCGTTCGATAAGAAGATCTCGTACAATACTAAGAAGGCCGCTCTATTCGTTTTAGAGCGGCCTTTTTCTTGTCCTTTAATTGCGACTCCACTTAAATCAACGACTATCTTTGCCTCGTGAGAGTGTTTTTGGAAATAGCATATGACGGGACAGATTTCAGCGGCTGGCAAATTCAGAACAATGCCGTAACCGTCCAGGGAGAGGTGAATGATGCGCTTTTTACCCTATTGCGAACGCCCATCGAAACACTCGGCTGCGGTCGTACCGATGCCGGCGTGCACGCCTCCCAGTTTTTCCTCCATTTTGATCTCGAGAAGCTCGAGTGGTCATTCCAAGACTTTGTATTCAAACTAAACGGGATTCTTCCCAAATCAATTGTCGCCATTCGGGCGCTGGAAGTACCAAAAGATGCCCACGCACGATTCGATGCCACGGCAAGAAGTTATTCCTACTATACCCATCGCTCAAAGAACCCATTCAAATGGCAATACTCGGCCATGGTTCGGTTCGACCTCGATGTTGAATTGATGAATACAGCCGCCAAGCTCCTTCTAAAAGAAACCGATTTCGCAACTTTCTGTAAGGTGGGCAGTGATATAAAAACGACCAATTGCGATGTGCGTAGTGCACAGTGGGTTGTGGAAGAAGGCGGACTAAGATTCGACATCACAGCCGATCGATTTTTACGGAATATGGTGAGGGCTATTGTCGGCACGATGATAGACTTAGGAAGAGGCTATATCGACCTGTCCCAGTTCGAAGAAATCCTGAAATCAAAATCCCGATCGAAGGCAAGTGCTTCGGCCGAAGGGTGCGGACTTTTTTTAACGAAAGTTGAGTATCCGTTTTTGTAGTTTTGCCCCGCACTAAGCATTCATTTTGAGCGATCCCAAGAAAAAGACTTTTAATCTAGGTGTTCTCCGCAGAGTTCTCGCGAGAGTAGGCCCCTATAAAGCCCGCTTTAGGCTTACAGGCTTCGTGGTTATCGTCCTAGCTTTGCTCGCTCCAATTCGCCCCTACCTGATTCAAATCGCAATCGACGATAAAATGAAAGCAGGCGATCATCATGGTCTGCTTATGATCTTACTCTCCGTCGTCGGAATCATTATTGTCGAGGCCTTGTTGCAGTTTTTTCAGACCTATATGGCCAATTGGGTCGCCCAGTCCGTGACGCTTGATATGAGATCTCAGCTCTACGAGCATGTCGTCAAGTTTAAACTCAGGTATTTCGATAAAACGCCTGTAGGAGCTCTGGTGACGAGATTGGTTTCGGATATTGATGGTATCGCTCGGGTGTTCTCTGATGGGGTGCTTACAATCACTGGAGACCTTCTCAGACTTGTCGTGGTTATCGTCTACATGTTTTATGTCAATTGGCTTCTGGCATTGCTAGTGCTCATCCCTGTGCCTATTTTAATATGGGCGACAAAAGCATTCCAAAAGGCCATGAAATCAGCCTTCGTAGATGTGAGGAATCAGGTGTCCAAAATGAATGTCTTCGTACAAGAGCATGTCACAGGCATGGCCATTGTCCAAATCTTCAACAGAGAGAAACGAGAAAAAGACAAATTTCAAGTCTTGAACAAACAGCACATGAAGGCGCATATTCGCACAGTATGGGCCTTTTCAATCTTCTTCCCCGTTGTCGAACTTCTCTCAGCCTTATCTGTGGCTATCCTACTATGGCTTGGTATCAAAGAGGTTGTGGACGGTGAATTCACTTTGGGGGTACTCTTGGCCTTTATTCTTTACGTTTTCATGATTTACCGACCAATTCGTCAATTGGCCGATAGATTCACCACGCTGCAAGAGGGAATGGTCAATGCCGAACGTGTGTTTAAAGTATTCGATACAGAAGCTTCTATTCAAGACACTGGAACCTTGGATCCAGGCAAACTCAACGGCGATATCATTCTGAAAAACGTGTGGTTCGCCTACGATGATCAGTTGGTCGACAAGTCTGAAAAAGGATGGATTCTAAAAGACATCAATTTGGAGGTGAAGGCTGGTCAGACTATCGCTTTTGTTGGAGCAACTGGAGCCGGTAAATCTTCTATTATCAATCTAATTAGTCGTTTTTACGAGTTCCAACATGGGAGTATTTCGTTGGATGGTGTAGACGTGAAGTCGATGTCCCTGGAATCGGTTAGACGGGAGGTGGCGGTTGTGCTTCAAGATGTATTCCTTTTCTCTGATTCCATTTACAAGAATGTTACGTTACATGATCCAACTATCAGCAAGGAACAGGTGATCGAAGCTGCCAAAGCTGTGGGAGCGCATGATTTCATCAAACTGCTGCCAAAACAATACGACTACGACGTGCGTGAAAGAGGAGGGATGCTCTCGGCCGGACAAAGGCAATTGCTGGCCTTCATACGCGCCTATGTCTACAATCCGTCGATTCTAGTTCTCGATGAGGCTACGTCTTCGGTCGATTCAGAATCAGAAGAATTGATTCAAACGGCCATCAACAAACTCACAAAAGGACGAACGTCAATCGTAATTGCCCATCGATTGAGCACTATTCAAGAAGCCGATATGATCGTCGTACTCGATAAAGGAGAAATTGTAGAGCGCGGAACACATACCGAGCTTCTCGCCAAAGGAGGCAACTACAAGCGTCTGTTCGAATTGCAGTTTCAAGAAGCATAGCTAGTCGTGATAGCGAAAGGAGATCCGAATGACTAGCTGCGTTTATTCTACCAATGATTTTTGCATTTTTGTCCTATGACTGAAAAAGAACTCGCCACAGCGGTGGTAGATTTGATGTACAACAATGATCCGTTTAGTCAATGGCTCGGAATTGAACGTTTGCTAGATGCTCCAGGTGATTCTCGATTGAGAATGACGGTGTCCAAAGAGATGCTCAACGGCTTTGCTATAGCGCATGGGGGAATCACGTATTCGCTGGCCGACAGCGCGCTGGCATTCGCGTCAAATAGCCATGGAAGAAAATCGGTATCCGTAGAAACATCGATTTCCCATATCCAACCCGTATTCGAAGGGGATGTCCTCACGACCTTCGTCACTGAAGTGAGTTTGAATCACAAAATCGGAATCTACCACATTGTAGTTAAAAATCAACATGAAGTTGAGGTGGCCCACTTTAAAGGAACAGTTTATAGGAAGAGTGAAATGTGGATCACGGGCTAACTGAATGCTAGTCATTGGCTTCGGTGAATGCAGGTGCTTTAAGCTCTTGTTCGGCTCGGGATATTCCATATTCCGAAGCCACTTTTCTCCAGTCCTGAACCGCATTTTTCACCTCAGATATAATCTCATTCGCTCGGTTTAATTTTAATCGAAAATATTCATGGACATCTAGCGCAAGTTCGAGATCAAGTGAGTTGTCATGATCCGAAATATTTAATTTCAAACCAGTCCCAGTTTCAACAGGGTTGATGTCATAAGCGGGGGAGATTGTCCATCCTTGATCGGAAAGCAAGAATCCATGGTTACGTAAGTGATCATCTGTGTTTTTAACGCAAATACTGAATACAATTCTCCGCCAAAGTTCTTCTAGATTGGCTTCAATATTTGCTCCGTGGTTCTGAATGAATTCTACGAGTTCTAAATAACTAGCTCCGTCAGAATAATCTTGACCATCAGAGTAACCAAGCATTGTCATAGCTGAAGCAAAGTGTATTCTGCTGTCATCTGAGGCTCGATCAAATCTCCTGGTTAGAAAAGTATGATGATCTGTGGTGAATTTTTGTGCTTTGGATTGAGACATAGTTAGCCCCGCAGCAATGGCCAGTTCGTAAGTGACCATTTCCCATCCACCTGTATCCGTATGATCATTTAAACTTGGGAATTTCGCTATCCACAAGTGGCCATCATTGTCGACGACACTTGCCTTGGGCCGCGCTCCGCCTAATGAAGCTCCGGGAGCAATTAGCATACTTAACCAATTTAAATAGTCTGGATCATCAACTATATTGTCCTCTTCTAAGCGTAGGCTGATTTGTTCTAGTTCTCTCAAAGAGGCCCATGGCGGACATGCCATTTCAATATTGTCATCAAGGAATGGACCATCCTCGATTTTGAAACGTAAAGCTCCCATTCGATGTCCGTCAAAAACTTCAAGGAGATAGTCAGTTTCAAATAAATTGCGCTCCTTTCTACTATCGCGACGTGCCCTCGCTGCCTCACGTCTTCGCATTAAAATTCGTCCCCATCGATCTGGAGAGGAGTCCAGGAAAATGCCAAAATTACCGCTGTCATTATCTGGGTAATGCAGACCGGAGAATAGTTGGAGATTGGGATCTAATAGATGAAAGGTTCCATTTTTAAGCCAATCTGTGCTGTACTCAAACGAAAATATTTCTTTTCCCTTGATTCTATCGGATTGTAAAACACCCATTAAGATTGGATGCACCATTCCTTGCCAGTGTGCAAACACGCTAATGGATCTTTTGTCGACTTTCCGTGACATTATACGTTGCTTCTTTTTGGTGCTCGTTCTCTCGTGGTAATTTTCGCATCTTGAAGCTTTCTACCCAACTCATCATCCTTAGCGACCAACAGGAAATCTTTCTCCAAGCCAAGAACCTGGAGCACCAGCAGGTAGGATCCCATGCTAACTGTAGGGGATCCTTTTTCAATGGCCGACAAGGTCGGTCTGCTAATATTCGCTCGCTCGGCCACTTGTTCAGCACTTAGTTTTCTTCGTAATCGAGCGAGCTTAATGTTGTCGCCCAATTCGTTCAGAATTCGCCTCGTCTTCGGCAACATTATAATCTTCTTCTTTGGCATAACGTAATATAAGATTTGCAAATATACGAATATTTGTAAATTATATCATGTGTTATGGGCGTGAGGTTGAGCGGAAGAAACATAACTTGAATCTTGGTCGATCTATATTCATGACTATCCGTAACATGTCACCAGAAACCAACGCTGTATAAAGTCGGCTCGTCCTATCCATTTACGTTCCCTCGACCTCCTCAGATCTGCGGGGTAGAATCCCGATAATAAGCAGTTAAGGCGGCTAATCCAGTTGGTCTAGTGTAGGAAAATGTGTAAAGCGTCATGCGCTAGAAGCTAGCTGTCTGTGAATTTTCTTGACGAGAAACGTTCATTTTTAAGGACGCAATCCCATACCTACGGCATGGTGACACTTCCGTTGTTTCATTTTTCTACCGATATATAGTCTAAATGTTAGGAAAAATTCGATCTTCATAGCATGCGCTGGAAGGATGGTGAATACCTCTAGTACGCACCGAAGCCCCCTAAATACATTTGAAATAATCAAATGGATCGCCGCAAGCATGGCACTTATACAATGCCTTGCAAGCCGTACTGCCAAATTCAGAAATGCGGGACGTGTCTTTGGAGTTGCAACGCGGACAAGTAGCGGTGGTGTCCTTGCCCATTAAATCGGCCTTGCTGATAGAGTGATCAGGGGGAGCAATGCCTGTCTTTCGAAGCTTTTCTTTTGCTTCTTCTGAGAACCAGTCTGTAGTCCATGGCGGATAAAGGACTGTCTTTACCTTGGTGCCCTTGAATCCATGTGCTTTGAATTGATGAAGAATGTCTTCCTCAATCGTATCCATCGCTGGACAACCACTGTAAGTTGGTGTAATTGTAACTTCAAGTCCTGTTGCCGTCTCTTCAACTTTCCGAACGACGCCCATGTCCAAAACACTCAGCACAGGAATTTCTGGATCCCTGACTTTTTCCAGGATCTCAATATACTTATTGGCTATGTCAGGGGTGTCAGACACGATTTTAGGCCTTTACCATTCAAGACCAGGATAGGCTCTTTGTAGAAACTGCATTTCCGCCAATATCAACCCAAGATGCTCAGTATGATTGCCTTGCTTGCCTCCACGTAACATCCAAACATCTGGTGCCTCAATAGTCAATGTAGCTTCTTTCAATGTGCGCTCGACGGTGTCCGACCAGATCTTCTTGATCTCCAACAAGTCTGGAGCTCCCCATGCACGTGCTTTTTCGTCAAGCTCATCGGCAATCATAAGTTCGCCCGTATATGGCCACAGCTTGTTCACCGATTCCTCCATGCGATCATGACTTTCAGCTGTGCCATCTCCTAGACGTACCATCCATTGAGCACTGTGCTTGAGATGGTATTTGGCTTCTTTGACCGACTTCAACGCAAAGTTCCTCAAAAATTCGTCTTCACTTTGAGTTAATGCTTCCAAGTAAGGAACCTGAAAGGCCGAAAAGAAAAACTGCCGCGCGATGGTCATTCCGAAATCGCCATTGTCGAGTTCTACGAGCAGACAGTTATAAAATTCGTGTGAATCGCGCTTGAATGCAATTTCATCTTCGTCCTTTACGTCGCTTTCCAGCTCGGCATAGCGCTGATAGGCCATGCGCGCCTGTCCAATTAAGTCGAGCGATATATTGGTCAATGCAATATCTTCTTCCAATACCGGGCCATGACCGCATATCTCCGCAAGTCGTTGTCCAAGTATGAGCGCATTGTCTCCGATGCGCAATAAATATGATGAATAGCTATCCATGCTTAATTCTTGTAAAAGTCAATTGATTTATAGTCTGCCACAGTTCTACATATGCCCAATCTCATCGGGGATATCGTAAAATGTTGGATGACGATAGATCTTATCGTTTGATGGATCATACATAATGTCCTTCTCGTCGGGCGATGAGGCGTGAATATTCGAGCTCTCTATAACCCAAATGCTTACTCCTTCCATCCGGCGAGTATACACGTCGCGTGCGTTTTCAATAGCCATTTCCTCGTCTGGAGCATGCAAGCTACCCACGTGCTTGTGATGAAGCCCTTGTTTACTTCGGATAAATACCTCCCATAGAGGCCAGTTCTTTTTGTCACTCATGATTTCAATAGATTCAAGCTACCTTACTAGTCTTTCTTTTATTGGCATACGCCGTTGCTGCCTCACGCACCCAAGCTCCGTCATCGCTGGCTTTCTTGCGAGCTGCTACACGTTCTTTGTTGCACATGCCATTGCCTTTAACGACATTCCAAAACTCATCCCAATCAATCTCACCCCAGTCATACTGACCTTTCTCCGCATTCCATTTCAAATCCGGATCTGGAATGGTCAATCCCAAGTACTCCGCCTGTGGGACGGTCATGTCGATGAATTTTTGACGCAATTCATCGTTGGAATGACGCTTGATTCGCCAAGCCATGTTTTGCTGACTGTGCGTGCTGTCTTTGTCAGACGGACCGAACATCATAAGAGAAGGCCACCACCATCGATTCAATGAATCTTGCGCCATTTTCTTCTGCTCGGCGCTCCCTTGGGCCATCTTCATCATGATCACATATCCCTGACGTTGATGAAAACTCTCTTCCTTACATATACGGATCATAGCGCGTGAGTACGGACCATAGGAGGTTCTTTGCAATGAAACTTGGTTCACAATCGCAGCTCCATCGACCAACCAGCCTACCGCCCCGATGTCGGACCAGCTTAATGTCGGATAGTTGAAGATAGAAGAGTACTTAGCTATGCCATGGTTCAAGTCGTTGACCAAATCATCCCGCTCAACGCCCAATGTCTCAACTGCACTGTACAAATACAAGCCATGCCCACCTTCATCCTGAACTTTTGCCAGTAGAATGGCTTTTCTTTTCAAAGTTGGCGCACGCGTAATCCAATTGGCCTCGGGCAACATTCCTACTACTTCAGAATGTGCGTGCTGGGCCATCTGGCGCACCAAGGTCTTCCGATATTGCTCAGGCATCCAATCCTTTGCCTCAATCTTCAACTCTTGCTGCACGTATGCTGAAAACTTGTCAAGCTGTTCTTGATTTTCCATATGCTTCAATTTGTAATGCAAGTTTAGCCATTTTCGACCACTAATAAGCGGGTTTTTACAGTCTGAACGCTGAAATTAATCAACCTTCGTGTATACTTATCACCCATCACGAATCCCTGTTATCCGCTTGTTTCCTGCATTCAAAACAATCTTACACAAAAAACGTTCAGCTTTTCCGTATCTAAAATGATTAGGATCATGTGACCCGTTGAATGGATTACTATTTTTGTCCCCACAAGAAATGCACATGGCACAATTTGAAACTCTCACAGTAAAAGATATCATTCGCGAAACCGCCGACACTGTATCCGTTGGATTTGATGTACCAGAATCTCTCGCGAAGTCCTTCCAATTCAAACCTGGTCAGTACCTCACCTTGAGAAAGGATCTCAGTGGAGAAGATACTCGTCGCAGCTATTCGATCTGCTCAGGAGTAGGTGAGTCTCACCTGCGCGTAGCGATTAAGCAAGTGGAGGGCGGACTGTTCTCAACTTTTGCCAATAAGGATCTTCAAGTGGGTGAAACGCTTCAGGTCATGCCTCCTATGGGCAATTTCACGTCTGAACTACACCCCGACAACCAAAAGCATTACGTCTTGTTTGCCGCTGGAAGTGGCGTCACACCTATGATGTCTATCATCAAGTCGGTCTTGTTAATCGAACCAAAAAGTGAAGTTTCGCTTGTGTTCGGAAATCGCTATTTCAAGTCGATCATTTTTCGAGACGAACTGGAAGACTTAAAAGATAGAAACCTCGGTCGACTGCGTATTTTTCACGTGTTGAGTGGCGAAATGAATGAAATTGACATGTTTGCCGGCCGCATCGATGGCGAAAAAACGGAGAAACTGTTTCAGACTTTCCTAAGTCCCGATCGCTGTGATGAGGTGTTTATTTGCGGACCAGAATCCATGATCAACGAGGTTTCTGCAGCCTGTGAGAAAGTGGGCATTGCCAAAGATCACATTCACTTCGAGTTATTTACTTCTCCGAAAGGGAGTTTGGACAAGGCGAAAAAAGTTGAGGTGGCCGATGAGCACAAAGGAAAGACTTGCCACGTTGATATTACACTTTATGGTCAGCAATGGGAGTTTGACATGCCTTTCGATAAACCAATTTTAGAAGCGGCCATAGACAAAGGTCTGGATCTTCCATTCTCATGCAAAGGTGGTATGTGCTGTACGTGCCGCGCCAAAATCGAAGAGGGAAAAGTAGACATGATGGTCAATTACGCCCTGGAGCCAGGAGAAGTGGACGCTGGATTCGTGCTTACATGCCAAGCGATTCCTAAATCGGATACCGTAAAAGTGAATTTCGATCAGCAGTAGGATTTATCTACTTATTAATCCCATTTGACGCGCTATCCACCACGTAGAGTGAAAGTCAAAATCGGCCGAAAACATAGTGCGTTTTCCCCCTTGCCGTTCGCCATCACCGGGGTCTATCGCCAGTTGATGCGTGAGTTTGTCGATTTCAAGGTGGCTTACAATAGCCTCTCCCGTGGGCGCACAATATTCCTTCAATACAAGGTCTTCGCGGTCATCTATCAGCGACGAGCGCAAATGCTGGTCTCCCATACCATGCAATTCTACCCACTGCATACACGCTAGCCTACCATTCTTCGGACTTACAATCGGATCCCTTGTACCATGAACCACTACCACATTGGGGTAGCGAACTACTTCAGTTCCCGATTGTCGGCGCACAGTGGCAGCCAGTTCTTCGGCCGAAAGGTCCTCCGGGTGAGTCATCGTTTTCATCGGGCGCAATGGACTCTCTGCCGCACCAAATGCTCCTCCTGCATAGATGCAACCGGCATGAAATAATTCGGGATAATTGGCCATTAGGGCACTAGTCATAGCACCACCAGAAGATACCCCGTACACGAATACTCCGTCATCTTTGATGGCATAGTGTGTCTGCATATAGTCGATCATTTCTCGAATTGACCCCAATTCACCCTGACCGTCGTAGGTATCCTCCGCTTGAAACCAATTCCAACATCGAGAGGAGTTATTCGACATCTTTTGCTGCGGATAGAGAATTCGAAATCCATGGCGGTCGGCAAGTTCGTTCCAGCCTGTCTGCTTTGCCAATTTCTCCGCGGTTTCCGAACAGCCGTGTATGGCAACTAGGAGGGGAGATGGGTCGTTTTTACCCAAAGATGCTGGTTCATACACGAACATGTCGCAATTGCCAAGATTGCTGCCGAAATTTTCGACTTCATCCAATGCATTTGCGCTTGTCGCTAATAGAACTGTAAGAAAGACTAAGGAAAATAATTTCATAAACGTACAAGAATATTACGCGTCAATTGGTGCTACTCATCGTCGAAAGAAACGCTTTCTTGCCCCAATGTAGGGTTGAACTGGAAGTAAAACATCATGAGTACCCAACCCATAGCCGCCAACATCAACAACGAGAAAGGGAGGATATGATTGTGCTGCAAGAAAGTCGACATACCGGCCATCGTCCACTCGGGCATGAGCAAGTTGTACAGTGGAAAAACAGATGCGATGGCCAAAAAGATCATAATTAGGCTTTGTAATTTCCTAAGCGGACAATACAATCGGGACATCACACGCTTCACGGCAACGTAAAATACAGCCCATCCACCTACGAGTAAACCAAGCGTATTCCACGTCATGGGGCAGTTGAGTTCAGTGCATTGAGATTTGGCTACATACCAAAGAATCAGACTGATAACTCCAGATGTGATGATGACCACGCGCAGGACACTCCACCATTTACGAATAAGTTCCATGCTACGAATTTACCAAATGAAAGTGTATGTTGAGGTTCAATTGTGAATTGTTGTTTTTTAATTAATCACAAGACAAAAAGACTATTCCTAATTCCGGATGAAACGCCCTATGATCTGACCATTTGAGGTACGAATGCAGTACGGACCAGAGGCTAGATTGCCAATGTTGACCGATAACTTCGACACATGTTGTGAGTTGTTGATGTCAAGTACAATTTGGCCAAGAGTATTGTATACGAGTAATTGACTAAATGTTGCACAGCCAACTATCGTTATCTCCGATTGAGCAGGGTTTGGAAATACAATGAGTTGAGAATTTCTCAAATCCATCGTACTGGTGAGCATAAAGGTTTCCTGCAAGGTGCAGCCCATACTGTCGGTCACTAGAACGCTGTACTCGCCTGGGATTACGTCGATCAAATCGGCGGTATCGTGGTCGCCCGGGGTCCATAGGAAAGTGTATGGTTCGGTACCGCCTAGGACAAGTAATTCGATAGTTTGAGTCCCTTCAATTGTGCCTTCCACGATGTTACTGTTGGCAGTCAATTCCACTGGAGCAATCAATTCAAAATTAGTTTGCCATGCACAATTCAAGGAGTCTGTTATTGAAAAGCCAAACTCCCCAGCGCCCATAATAGTAGGATCAAAATCTACAAAGTCAATGGTGTAATCTCCAGCTCCACCTTGTATAGAGTCGATAATCAATAATCCATCTTCTGAATCGAAACAAGTGGGATTCATTGTCGAATAGTAAACCAACAGTGCATCTGGAGATGCTAGCAGAATGGAGTCGGCGTGGTGGCAACCAAAAATATCTGTCAGCAGGTAGCTGGCGTACCCCGCATGAAGACTGTCAATTGAAATTCCCGAATGACCGTTGTGCCAAACGATGCTATCGACTACAGTACTGTCCAGTTGCAAATCGATTGTGCCGTTGTTGAAACCATAGCATGAAACTTCCTGAATTGAAGCTGAAATGCTAAGTGCAGGAGCATAGCTGATCGTAAACACAGGCGAATGCGCATACAATCCTAAATTGGTCCATGTTTCCACACTATAATCTCCTGGCTCTGTCACATTGATTGATGATGTAGTATCGCCTGTTGACCAAAGGTATTGATCCCAATCGCCCGCATCCAAGACGGCGCTATCACCAGAACAAAGATAGTTTGAGGTCGAAGTGACTTGCGCAGATAGGGAGGAGCCTTCGGAATATATATACTTCTCGTTGGTAGGGACATCTAAGAAACGATCGACATGCCCTGAGGGCCAGTGTACAACGACGCTGTCAGCAATTTCTGCTAATCCCAAACCAAAATGCTCTACCGCTGAATTTTGCCCAATATAGTTTTCACCACAGTGGACAAAGGCTGAGTTCAATCCGTTACTGGAGTATACATCTATAATAGATCCAATTCCAGGGCGATTGCTTATAATTCCCTTCAATCCAATACTTAAAAAGTTGCCACCTATGCCTAAATTTTGCCACAATTCGGTACCGAGTTCAGGCTCGCTATGCGTAACCACATCTTGGAATCCGTCGTTGTTGAGATCACCTAAAGCAAGAGCATAGGAACGTCCGATGCTCTCCTCAATTCCAGCATTCGGAAAAATTTCGAAAGAATCTCCCGTATTCGTGTATAAGTAATGGTTGCCTTCTCCAAAAATAAGGGGGTCACTCAAAACCCAAAGGTCTTTCCGGCCGTCGTTGTCATAGTCGCTAAATGCACTTCCCCAGCAAAATGAGCCAACTGATACATTTTGCGATTCGGTGACATCAAGGAATCCTTCTTCTCCTTCTGCGAATTCGCTCATAAACAAGGCATTGCCAGTGATCGTGTTGGTCACATAAATATCTGGATATCCGTCGTTGTTGAAGTCGTCGACTGTGTTACTCATAGACCACATATCATAGTCAACGTCGTAGAACCCGCTCACATTCGTAAAATGGTCGCCATCATTTCTATAGAAGTTATTTGTGTATCCAGTCCGGTCGTTGATGATAAAGAGGTCCTGGTCACCATCTCGATCAACATCGAAAAAGGTCGACTGAAAACTGGGCTGATAGCCATTCTCTACTCCCCAAATACTAGTCTCGTCAATAAAATTCCCAGCTTGATCGGAAACGTAGAGTATGTTCGTAAATCCGCTGTCGGTCTGATAATACCGACAAATGTACAGGTCCAACCAACCGTCATTGTTGACATCTCCAAAACTGGATCCAGCGCAATTGGCTACTGTATTGGCAATGCCCACTTCTGCAGTGACATCTGTCATTAACATATCGCCATTATTCTGATATAGGACTACATTTGAAGTGCCAGTGATAAGTAAATCATTGTCGAAATCGTTGTCGTAGTCTATCCATATGATGCTTTTTGCGTCTCCGTCAAAAGCAACTTGAATTGTTAAAGGCTCAAAAGTCCCATCTCCTAGATTGCGGTATATTTTTATCCCATTGTTATGTGAACCAAGAGTAATGTCGTCCCAACCGTCTCCATCAATGTCATAAATGCTCGCTCCATTTCCGAATACCCCGTCGCACCATGCATTAATCCCACTCAACGCTGTGATATTCTCATAGCCTTGCGCTGACATATCAATAGATAGGAGGCAGAGTATATTCCAAAGAATTACTCTTAGCGGCGTTAGAAGAAGAGAATTTTGATTAAGGTTCATGATTTAATTTCGACAGTATGAAGATACGAAAAGGACTTCTATTGGAATAAATATTTTTGGCTGCTACGTCAGATCCCATTCCGGTTGCGCTACATATTCGAAAGTCCTTGTCACTCTATATATTCTCCTCTAGTGATAGCAAGAGCAACTTATTTTGTACCAGTGGTTCCTTGAATAAATCGGTGTCTGAATTGATTGTTCAAGGAACAGTAAGTAGATAGCCATATTTAGTCGGTCATGGTTAATTGTTTAGGGGAGGCCAAGTTGTGAAATAGGTCATTTTTAAAAAATATCCATGGAGTCAAACATACGATTTCCAGATTTTTCGAGTTGTGTAGTCAAACCAGAATCCATGAAGTACCTGTTTCCCTTATTTGTAGGTGTGCTTGCAATTACTGCTTGCAAAAAAGAAGTCATCGATTGTCCTCAAGAATCCCCCACTATTTCGAAGAATGCGTATTATCCCTTGGAGATTGGCAATTATTGGATTTATGAATTTCAAACCTATTTGCCAGATGGATCGACTTCAGGCACAATATCCATGGATACCTTGAAAGTTGTGGGCGACACAATTATAGATGACAATTCCTTTTTCGTGATTCACACTGATAAGCCAACGTCGAATGGGGTGTGGTATTTGAGAGATGATGAAGGCTCAATTCTCACTAGGTATGGGTCAATGGTCTTGCCTCCAAGTCCGACTGAAGAAAGTTATAACGAACATCATTACGTCCTTGGAGATTCAGATACCTTGTTCTATTACTACGACAAATTTCCGCTTAAAGAGTTGGTTGAAACCAATTTTGGTGAAGAAGAATGCATGCGTCAGGAAGCTACTCATATTGTCTATCCGTTGGCCGAAAACAATGAGGTCGTTGACATCTCCTATTTTGCCAGTTTTGGCCCGGTTCAACGGAGCTACGCGTATGTATCAGGTGCTAAAATGATTGGAACGTTGGTGGACTACCACATAGAGTAAAAAGGATTTACCCCATTTTCATTTCAATCTTCACACGATCAAGCTGATGCATGTGATGATAAATGTGGTGTGTCAAGAAATCCATCGTTTGCCATAGATTCAATCGGCCAGCATACGGGTGCTTGAACAATAGTCGGTCGTAAAATTCCTCAGGAAGTTTGTCCAAGAACACGTCGTATTTCACGCGCAAAGCTGTCCAGTTATCCAATAATTCATCCAAGCTTGTCTGCCCCAAAGGCTCGGGCAATACTGCTGGAGCGGTCCATCGTTTGTCGGAAATCAGACTATCGTGTAGCTGATTGGCGGCTTTGATATTTGAGGCGCCTGTTAATTCCAGACTTTCCCATCCGCCCAGAATCTTCTTTTTCATGTAGTTGAGCGTGCCGTATTCGGAGGTGATTATGTGCTCACAAATTTGAATAGGGTTCCAACCTCCATTTGCGCCTGTCGCTGACAATCCTTTTTCAGAGAAAGAATTCAGGTCGTTTACAAATCGATCCTTGGCTTGTGTAAATGAAGCATTTACTTTAATTATTGTCTGTGGCATGCTGCAAATTTAACTGTTTGGATGAAAAAGCATCTCTATATGTGGAATTCCGTCTTCCAGGTATTCATTGCCTTGGTTTTCAAAGCCTAGAGAGGCGTAGAATTTGTTGAGGTAGATCTGCGCTCCAATTCGAATACTTGCACCAGGCCAACGCTGTGCTATTTCCTGCTTGCCACGCTCCATGATCTCCCTTCCCAACTGTTTTCCTCGAAATTCTTCGGCCACAATGACCCGACCTATCGCGGCCTCGGCGTACGCTTTGCCTGGTGGAATTACTCGAATATAGGCCGCAACGCGTCCTTGGGGATCGGTGGCGATCATGTGCAGACTAACCTTATCAAGTTCATCGGCCTCTTGGTAGGGACAGTCTTGTTCGACTACAAATACGCGAATTCGTGCAGCCAGAACGTCGTACAATTCGCCCACGGTGAGGTCGTCAAATGATTTCAATGTCCATGTCAATTCCACAGGACAAAAGTAATTCGTTTCTCGATATCAACGACAATAACTCAAAGCAGTGTCTGACCAGTCGGCCCAACTAGTCCCCAATCGAGATGTCTATTCGTTCAAAATCCTCTTTTTCCATCTCATGCATCTTATTCTTTGACATACGACTTATCTTTGCCAAAAAAAGTATAGCATGCTTCAACGAATTCAGTCTATTTACCTATTGTTAGCTAGCCTCTGCCTTTTGGCGGTTGTATTATTTCCACTTTATGACTTCAACAGCGACGCTGGATCATTTACACTGAAAATGTGTTCGTTTTCTAACGGCGAGACGGCCTTGGCGATTCCTGTTTTGTATTGGGTATGGCTCTCAATTGCTTGGCTAGCGGGTTTAATGCTGTTGGCCTCTATATTCGGTTATAAGAATAGAGGTGGTCAGTTGAAAAGAGGACGCTTGGCATACGTGCTAATCTTGGCTGTGCTCGTATGTGCCTTCTTCGTGGGAGGTGCAGCTAAAGAATTGTTGCCTGAAGGAACTTGGCAAAGTGTGTATGGTGTTGCATTTTACCTACCAGCAGCTTCTTTGGCATTCAACTTCTTGGCAAATCGCGCTATAAAAGGAGACGAAGACTTGGTTAAATCATTGGATCGCCTGCGATGAAAAACGGACTTTGGATCTTATTTCTCGTCCTTGCTTCAGGCTGCTCAAGCCAGGAAGATTTACAGCAATTCTCCGATGAGATCACAGCCAACCACCTCGAACTCATGCGCGGCGAGCAGGACATTGAAGGGAAGTACTATACCAAGGAAGAATTCCATGTCGAATTAATGTTCGAATGCCGCGAAAAGGAAAAAGAGCCTTATGCCGAATTAATAGAACTTAAAACTGAGCTCGACGAAATTCACAACGCTGTGCTCAAGAACCGCGGTGCCTACTATGCTACGGCCGATTCCTGTAAAAAGGTGATGTCTGCAGCTTCGCCTGAGGGAAAGTCGGCTTTATTGGCTAGGGAATCCCAAGCTTTTGACATGGCTTCAGAGAATTTATCAAACTACAACAAGCAGTTTGACAAAGCCAATGCGCGATACGATGAACTGGCTTTGCAGCATGGAATACGCCGCATCACGCACGAGGAATACGGGGATACTTTGCTAGCCCAAATTCAAATGTGGGAAGACTCTTTGATGACGCAGGGGAGTATCATTGGTAAAAGTTTGCAAACCCTTAAAGCAACAGGACTCGAATCCAATAGCGATGCATACCGAGCCCTCTACAGGCCGGTATCCGAAATGCAAGCCTTACACAAAAAGCTCCAGGCCAAAATCCTATCGGCCGAGAACCAACATGGGCGCTATGACTCTTCGCGACAAGATGAATGGTTTTATGTAGGACCTTATCTTGTGGTGCGCTCCGATGTCGAAATGCTGCAAGCCGATATGAAAGGGATGGTCACTTTAATGATCCTTTTTCGCCAACACGAGGCTACCTTTCTTCAGTCGATTCAATAGCTCGCGGACCAAGTTCTACAACGCGCAAATCATGGATCTTGCCGGCGTCAATTCTGAACTTCAACAATGTTCGCAT
>JADFAK010000082.1 GCA_015665315.1 Flavobacteriales bacterium
AAGGGTGCACGAGGCACTCAGTCCGAGGAGCATGGACTTGTCATCACCTACCATGAAATCACCGAAAAACAAAAGCGCGAAGATCAGCGAGATCAAGAATATGACGAAGAATCCAATGCCACCAATTGCTGGTTTGGCCTGCGCGCTCCAGCGAACCATCAAAGTGCCTGTTTGGTTTTTTTTGCCGGGTGAACGGAGAAATCGAAGCAGGAGATAATTAAGAACTACGGATGCGGCAGTCAATGCGAATATCTCGACCAAATATGTGGAACTCAGTGTCAAGAATTACTCAGCGTAAAGGGTGAATCAAAATCTTTCCAAGCCTCACCTTGCTGGTCCTTGGCCGAGACCATGGGGTCCTTGATAGGCCAGGAAATATTCAAGTCGGAATCCTTCCAGTGAAGCACGCGCTCATTCTCGGCACTATAATATTGATCGCATTTGTAGCAAAATATGGTGTCCGGTTCCAAGGTCAAGAATCCGTGAGCCATTCCTCGCGGGACTAGCAGTTGTGCTTTGTTTTTGGCGCTTAATTCAACCGACAAACTTTGTCCGTAAGTACGAGAATCCTTTCGTAAATCGACAATCACGTCGAGCACAGCTCCCCTAGAAACACGTACTAGTTTGGCCTGAGCCATGGGAGGAATTTGATAGTGTAATCCGCGTAAAACACCTTGTTGGGACGATGATTCGTTATCTTGAACCCACTCGTGTTTCTTCCCCAGGGATTCAAACATTTGCGCAGCGTGAAAAGACTCCATAAAATAACCTCGCTCATCGCCATGAACAACGGGGTGTATGATGTGCACACCTTCTATTTTAGTAGGCTCAATCCTCATTTTTTTCCAAACAGTTTCTTGAACCAATTCTTGCGAACCTTTTGCTCGGTGTCATAGTACCCCTGACCATAGCCATATCCGTAACCATAACCATATCCGTAGCCATAGCGGTATTGGTAAGAGTATTTATTTCGATCTAGGTCGACTCCATTCAGAATGATGCTCAGTTTGGATACTTTGTTCTCGTTAATTAAGCGATCGGCAACTTGTACAAATTGCTTCTTCGAGAAATCCGATCGGAATACATAAATCGGGAAATCGGCTTTTTTGATGATCTCCACACCGTCTGTCACAAGTCCGACAGGCGGATTGTCGACAATAATCAAATCGTATCGGGTCTTGAGCTCGTCAATGATCTCCTGCATCGTGTCGCTCAAAATGAGCTCTGAGGGATTGGGAGGTACCGGCCCAGCTGTGATAAAGTCTAGATTGTCAAGTTGGCTCTTTCGAATGGTGTCATTCAGCGACGTCTTATTGATCAACAGGGTGCTCATACCATACGAGTTGTCGGTACGCATGCCTTTGTGAATCTTCGGCTTCCGCATGTCGAGGTCGATTACGATGACCCTTTTTCCCGAAAAAGCGATGATTCCAGCTAAATTGATAGCGATAAAAGTCTTCCCTTCTCCTGAGATGGTAGAGGTTATTGCAGCCAGCTTTGGTCCTTCACTGTTGTCGATGAATTGCAGATTCGTCCTAACCGAGCGAAAAGCCTCCGCAATCAATGATTTGGGATGCTTGTCCACGATCATCATGGAATCGGGAATAGGATTCTTGTACTTCGGAACGATGCCCAAGGTGCCCATTGACGCGTCGGATAGCTTTACAATTTCGTTGAGTGAGGTAATGTCATTGTGAATCAAATACCGAATCGAAATAATCAAGAAACCTAAAAATGCACCCGCCAACAGAAAGGCAATGGTAATCACTTTCGGCTTTGGAGAAACGGGTTGCCGTGGGAGTGAAGCTTCTTCTAGTACTTGATGCCTTGTTACAAAACCCTCTTTCGAGATGCGGTATTCAATGCGCTTTTCAAGGAGCATCGTGTAATACTTCTCGTTGATACTAAAAAGTCGCTTAAGTCGTGCAAATTCCAACTCTTTTTGCGGAAGAGCGAAGTAGAGTCCAGAAACTGATTGTAGCTCGTTTTGCAGACTTTCCTTCCTTTCGGTCGTTTTGTTTTTAAGGGCTTGAATCGTTTCTAGGGCTAGACGTTCTTGAATGCCTATTTGGTACTCGAGGTTCTCGAATTGATTGTTGTCAGGGGTAATGCTGTAGAGGGCCTCTTCCTTGGCCAGTAGGAGTCGGTATAGATTGTCCAGCAAGCCTTTCAAAGAAGACTCGAATTTACTTCCGGCGACCAGTGGGACTAAGTTGTAAATCTCAATGTCATCTGTAGAGCCTGCGGCTAGATTGGCCACTTCGTTGAGTAGGCGCTCTTCTATTTCCAGGGAGACAATCTCATCTTCGTAATCGGTCAGTCGCTCCAAATACACCCCTGAAATACTCTCGAGGTTGGTGATTTTATTCGCTTGTTTGTACTCATTCAACAAAATCTCTGACGCCCTTAAATTGTCAAAGACCGTGTCTATTTGATTGTCGATGAAAGAAATGATGTTTTCATCACTCCTGCTTCTCCTTTCAAGGTCAAATCGAATAAATTCCTGTGCATGCATTTGCGCGAAGTCGCGAGCCAAATGCGTGTTATTGTTTTTATAAGAGATACCCAAAGTCTTAGCCGTACTGTTCAATATGCGCACGTTGAGGTTGCGGCTAAATTGTTTCACGAGGGCACTCATGCTGTTCACGCGGAAAAAGAGCTCATACTCCTGTGATAAAGAAACGACCGATTTCCAATTCTTAATATGGACGCGAATGTCCATCTCATCCAGGTGAACTTCTCGATCTGTGCTTAAGTCGGTTATAGAATTCCCTTTGTATTGAACGGAGAACGTTCTTTCATCTTGGAAAATGATGTGTATCGGTATGTTCTTAATATTCTCGTTCCTCAAATGGAGGATTTCGACCTCGTATGGGCTAAGGAGGTAATGTTCATTGGTCAAGATCTCGCCTTCGGCAAAGTAACTTATCTCCAGCGGCATTTTCTGAAGCGTTTGGCGAATCATCATATTCGATCGCAACAACTCTAGTCGAGATTGAATTGAATTATCGTCGCCAAATTGATTGAGGGTAACTATGCTTTTAGAGTACTCATCTTCCCCCAGCTGAATCACGGTATTTGCTTCGTAGATCCGTGGTGTATAGCGCAAGTACAAGAGTGCGGCCAGACCTGCAACCAGCACGCTGGCAATTACCCAAACAAATGTTTTCTTGACGATGTACACAAATAGGCCAAGGTCAAATTCATTGGAGAAGTTTGTTAACCGCTGTTTGTAATTGGAATATTCTTGGCCCTGCTGCGAGTTCATCTATATATTCCTAACAAAAATTGCGTAAATCAGGGCCACTCCGGAAACTATGGAGACTATGGGCGATACATCCTTTAAAACCTCTCGTGCAATTTCAGGTACTGGTTGCACATACACAATATCGTTGGCCTGAACGACCATTTGGGCGTATTGAATTCCTTCTATGGTCGAAAGATCCATCAAGTAAGTTTTCTGGACGCCATCGACATTTCTAAACAACTTGACCTTACTCGCATCCCCCCTGTCGGCCAATCCACCTGCCAAGGCCAAGGCTTCAATAACGGTTGTGTTTTGGTTGGCCAGTGTTATCACCATGGCGTCTCCTCCCGATCCTGGAAAAACGATCACCCGGTTATTCATTACTTGAACTACAGCATATGGCTCGTTGTAATAAATCTTATAACGTTCTTCTAACATGGCCTGTGTCTCAATGACTGTCAGACCAGCGACTTGGACCAATCCAATCTCTGGAAGCTTACACCTTCCATCGGCTTGAACCTGGTAGGTTATGTCCCCAATATTGAAGAATCGCGTGTTGGCGCCATCGGTAGATGTTGTGATTTCAAGCAACTTTGCTCCGTCATTGGTAAATAGTCGAAACAAAATAATGTCGTTGGGCGAAATCCTATAATTCGCGTTGACCGTATCGCTTGGAGGTATGTCGTACACAAAATCTGTGTCCGTCTTAAACATGATGTTCTTGTTGATAGTACAGCTTGATAAAGCCGAAATAAAGACAAGTACGAGGAGGATATATTTCATTCTAATGGATATGTGCTCACGCAAAAATAGCAATTAACATGTGAGAAGCTTTGCAATTCATTTTATTGGTTTTGTCATCTTTGCAATTATAAGGAGGAGAAATGAAGAAAACTGTCGTCATAGGAGCTAGTTCCAGACCAGAACGATATGCCTACAAAGCCACGGTAGCATTGAGGTCGAAGGGGATAGAGGTGGTGCCTGTGGGACGGCGAGTGGGAGAAATTGAGCAATTGCAGATTTTAACCGATTTTCCTCCAATTGACAATGTACACACCATCACTCTTTACGTCGGACCCAGTCATCAGGCGCCGTGGACTGAATATATTTGGTCGCTAAATCCCAAAAGAATCATTTTTAATCCTGGGACGGAAAGTCTGTCGTTGAGAAACGAGGCCATTGATAGAGGAATAGAAGTGATCGACGCGTGCACACTGGTTATGTTGGCCATAGACAATTACTGATGCTGAAAGGAACGAACATATACCTCCGCCCAATTGAACCTGCAGATATTGATCTGCTCTACCAATGGGAAAATGATCCTGAAAACTGGGCAATAAGTCAGAGCTTAATTCCATTTTCTCGCCATACTCTGTCGGAATACGTCTTGGCCGAGCATGATTTAGTGAAGGATGGACAGTTTCGCTATATGATTTGTGCTGCCGATATGCGGCCCATAGGTACTCTGGATTTATTCGAGTTCAATCCTATTCACAGCCGTTGTGGAATTGGGATTTTGATTGCCAGGGAAGAGGACCGACGAAAAAACTTTGCCTCCGATGCGCTGCGAACAGCCATTGAATTTGGGTGGGAAACACTTAACTTAAAACAATGGTGGTGTACGATCTTGAAAAGCAATGAAGCAAGTATTTCCCTCTTCGAAAAAATTGGATTCGTGAAGTGCGGCGAAAAAGTAGCTTGGCTAAATCACGGAGGAAAATGGATAAATTTATTGGACTATCAACTGATCAGAGAGTAGAAGTATGAAAAAGTGGGGATTGATTTTAGCGGTTGTTGTGGTCATAGGTCTGCTGATCGCTCGAGCGGTTTATCAGAAAATATTTGGGGTTGCTTATGCAAGCGACGCACCGGAAATTGAGCTATTTGTACCCACTGGAAGCGATTTCGATGATCTTGTTGGCATCTTACTACAAAGTGGCGTGTTGGCCGACAGCGAAGATTTCGAGTGGGTAGCCGACAAAAAGAGCTTCCACGATGCAGTCAAGCCTGGAAGATATCTCATCGAAAATGGAATTTCAACCAATGACTTAGTCAATAAGTTAAGAGCGGGAGACCAGGATCCCGTTAAAATGGTCGTTTCAGAGGTTAGAACAATAGCTGCCCTTGCCGGAAAAATGAGCGCGGCGGTTGAAATTGATAGTCTGACCATGCTCAATTACCTCAATTCGGAAGAGGTAGCCCTCAAATACGGATTCAACAAAGCATCCTTCCCCTCACTCTTTATACCAAATTCTTATGAAGTGTGGTGGACGAGCAGTGCAGAAGAACTCACCGAAAGGATGGCGGCCGAGTACAGAAAATTTTGGACCGACGAACGCAAGGCGAAGGCGGCAGGGTTTGGTTTGTCACAATCCGAAATCTCAACCCTCGCCTCAATAGTCAAGGCAGAAACCAACAACATGGAGGAAGCGCCGACTGTGGCGGGAGTTTACTTGAACCGAATCCGTATAGGCATGCCCTTGCAGGCTGATCCGACCTTGGTCTTTGCGCTGGGAGATTTCACCATTCAACGTGTCTTGGACAAACACAAAGAGATCAATTCTCCCTACAATACTTACAAGAACTTGGGCTTGCCTCCAGGCCCTATTAATATTCCCAATGCGGGCTACATCGATGCTGTACTCAATGCACCACGACATAAATACCTTTATTTCTGCGCGAGTCCGCAAATGGATGGCACCCATATCTTTTCGAAGAGCTACAGTGAGCATCTGAATAACGCCAATAAATACCAACGAGCTTTGAACCAACGCGGTATATATCGTTGAGTCGGCTTTTCTTAGCTAGTTCAGATTCCTTATTTTCGCTTCGATCAAATCTTCCTAGATGCTAAAAATTGACATGCACACCCATCTCATGCCTGAGAGAGTTCCAGATTGGACCAAAAAATTCGGGTATGGTCCATTTATTTATTTGGAGCACCATCGCAAGGGCTATGCCCGCATGATGCAGGGAGATAAGTTTTTTCGAGAGATTGCGGCCAATTGCTGGGATCCGGAAATTCGTATCGAAGAGTATGCCAAGTTCAATACCCAAGTACAAGTTATATGTACCATTCCTGTTCTGTTCTCGTACGGTGCTAAGCCAGCAGATGCAAAGGACACAAGCAGGTTCTTAAACGATCACATCGCGGATATCTGCAAGAAGTGGCCAAAAAACTACATCGGCTTGGGAACTATTCCCATGCAGGATACAGAGTTGGCTATTGAAGAACTGGAGAGATGTAAAAACGTCCTTGGTTTGAAAGGAATTCAGATAGGTTCGAATATCAACAACTTGAATCTATCTGAGCCGCGTTTCTTTCCAATTTTTGAAGCGTGTGAGCGATTGGGCATGGCGGTTATGATCCACCCGTGGAACATGATGGGCAAGCAGGATATGGAGAAATACTGGTTGCCTTGGCTTGTAGGCATGCCAGCCGAAACATCGCGAGCAGCCTGTTCGCTTATTTTTGGTGGGGTACTCGAAAGATTGCCTAAGCTACGGGTGAATTTTTCGCATGCCAGCGGTTCATTCTTATCGACCATAGGAAGAGTGGAGCACGGGTTCAATTGCCGACCCGACCTTGTTGCGATCGACAATCCAGTTAATCCGAGAGAGTATCTCGGGAAGTTTTGGGTCGACAGTATCACCCATGACCCGAGGATGCTTCAGTACGTACTCGAAATGCAAGGGTCAAAACGAATAACCCTCGGTTCCGACTACCCCTTTCCTCTGGGTGACCTAGAAATCGGAAGGTTTATTGAAGAGATGGGCTTGGATCAGAGCGTCGTCGAAGATATTTTCTGCAATGCCACCTTGGAATGGTTGGACATGTCAAAAGACGAGCTACTCTAGGTCTGCCTGCACCGCTCAAAACTTTTTTTACAGTATTTTCAAGCTGACGCAACCAAAATTTAATTGTGTACGTCTTAGTAGTAATTGCAATCCTTAAATGATAGAACTGAGGGAGATAATCGAAGGCTGTAAGCGAAAAGATCGAAGGCATCAGGATGAACTGTACCGGAGATACTCTTCCATGTTATTCGGATTATGTCTGCGATACACCAAAAGCCGAGAAGAGGCAGAGGATGTTCTACAAGAAGGGATGGTGAAGATTTTTAAAAGTGTCGGAACGTACAGCATGACAAATTCGTTTGAAGGCTGGATGAGACGAATAGTGATAAACACGGCGATTACACATTACCGTAAGAACCTGAAGCACGCTTACCAAGAAGATATTGACGATACACCTCAAACGAAATACAAAGAGGTGGACAATTACGATAGCGACTTCACACAAAAGGAACTCCTAGGCGCGATTAACAATTTGCCGAATGGTTACAGAATGGTTTTTAACATGTATGTGGTCGAGGGATACAAACACAAAGAAATCGCAGAAATGCTGAAGATTGACATAAACACATCGAAATCACAGCTTTCACGCGCTAAGAAATTTCTCCAACGAGAGTTGGAGCATCTGAGTAAGATTAATATGTAAGGGAATGAACAAACACGGAGATCAGTTTTTAGAGATGTTCAGAGATTCATTCGGCGATTTTGCGCCGGAGGTGCCTGCTTCGGTGTATGCTGGAGTGAAGAAGAAAATGTTTTGGTCCAACTTTATGGGCTTCAACATCGCTCAATTGAACATATGGTATGTGCTACTTGCCACATCATCTATAGCTTTGTTGGGATGGTCCAACTTAGAGCAAAATTCTACGGGTATCCTTGCCAGTGGCAGTGAATATGAACTCAAAGAATTTCGCGAGCCGATGATGGCTTCAGTAGTAAGTATGCCAATCGAAGAAGTAGAAAACGTAGCGATTCAATTTTCGCCTAATCGTTCAACTTCGACTAAGTCTACTATCAGTTCGGTAGCATCTTCTTCAAAAGCTAGTTGTGCTGGAGAAGAGAAAGGTGTAGATGCTGGAACGGCTGTAGCTGTTGACCAGAAAGGTTCAGCAGAAAAGGTTGATAACCAGGTTGCCGCTGTGCAGACTGCAGTGCAGGACAAAGTGATCGAAGAAAAATTGACAAGTGAAGTAGAACTTCAAACCAATCTTCCAGTAAACATGGGAGGATCGATCATCGAAAATTCAAACTTGGTTGAACAATTGAAGAAGAAAGACGGGCCAATTTATCTTCCAATGCACGTTAAGAAAACGTCTACTCAAGAGCAATAAGAGATTCAGTATTTGTATAATTGACACATGAACAGATTCCGATCGAAAGGAATTCAAAGATATTTTTTCAGCAGCACGCTCGGCGTGCTGCTTTTTTTATTTGCGCTCGTCGCTAACGCCAATCCAACTTGCAACGGAGATACCCTGATTGTTGATGGCCGACTCGTCATTGTCAATCGAATAGTTGAATATGATACGCTCGAAGTTCAAGAAGAACCACCACAAGAAATTAAGCGAAAAAATTACCGGCTTGGTGTAAATGTTGAATTCAAGGGAGGTCCCAGTTTTAGTAATCCGAAGTCGAACGTAGGGAATTTGCAGACAATCAGTGATTTCCGAGGGAAGAACGCCAATGTAAGTGGCGCTGCTCAGGGAGTGTTTTCTCTTTCCTATCATCAAAAGAATAAAAGGAACAAAGAAAGTTGGTATGTCAAGTTGGGTTTAGGCCTTGGTGTGACGTCCATCTCGAATCAATTCTTTCCTGAATCGGATCTGGATACAGCACTTTGGAGATTTGAAGTGGATGGAGAGAAGAATATTCGACAAATTATAAGGATACAATACGATATCGGCGCCGAGTTGGATACGGCTGATATCAAGTTGAGAAGGTCCAATATCTCCATGATTTCCTTGGATGTTCCTGTGGCTTTTGGCTATGTTATTCCGACAGAGAACAAAAAAATTCAACTCACGGCCGAGATTGGATTGGTGAGTAGGATGCAGCTTTCGAAGGCGGGCGGACCGATCGTTTTGCTCAATGCGAATGGGGAGTATGACTATGTGGCGTTGGATGATCTTCAGCTCAAGTCTTTTCTTTTTGAGCCATTTATTGGTGTCGGCACGAAAATAAGTTTGGGAAGAAATCAAAAGTCCAATACCTGGAACCCCGAGTTTTTTACTAGTCTGAACTTTTCCCCAGGTTTCATTCCTATTTCTAGTTCAGGTTCTCCTGTAGTTCTTAGTCATCACGATGTTTTGCTGGCCGTAGGCATTCGGTTTTTCGTCAAGCAAAAATCCCCTTCGAGGAGGTAGACAAACCAAGAGAATTATCCCGTTAACTTTTTTTTTGGAATTGCTCCACAACAAATGAAGCGTAATCGCGTCTTATACATGAGAGTTTTTTCATAGTTCAATGAAAAATTCTAAGTGAAGTAAACCTGCAAGTTGCGGAACTTAGATAATACTAAAGTTGTTTTGGTTAAGGTAAAAAAGGGGATTCAACGGAATCCCCTTTTTTAATTGGCTAAATCGGCCATTTTCCAGTGTTAAAAATTGGGAATTTTGCATAGAAATGTCTACATTTACTTGTAACTCAGCGTTAAGCAGAACAGTGAAGAAAATTTCTCTCATAATAGCACCATTTTTCTTGGTGGGTCAGGCCTTTGGACAGATTAGCAATGCTAGTTTCGAAGATCATACGGGCTTGCCTTCTTCAACGGGTGAATATCAAAAATGCAACGGTTGGGGAAATGCTGGAAGCAATGTCGGAAGTCCAGATTACTACCATTATGCGGGTTCGCTAGCTGGTGATATTCCTGAAACTCCAGTAGCCATGGTCAATGCATGGGATGGAAGTGCCGTCATGGGCATGACTGTTTGCGGAAATGAACACACCAATTATCGCGAGTATATTTCAAATGAACTTTCAGCACCACTTGAAGTTGGAAGCCAATACGTGGTCACGTTTAGGATCACGAATGGTGACTTGACCAATGTGTCAATGGCCGGTTTGGCCGTGAGTGACATAGGTGTTTACTTTTCTACTCAGGCGCAACAACAAGTGGACAATGAACCACTTATCGTGTCGCCTCAGTTTACCATGGAATCTGTTTTTTACAGCAAGGAATGGAAACTTGTTCGCTTTGTTTTTGAGGCCAATCAACCGTTTGAGCATATGACGGTTGGTCTTTTTGGGGATGATGGCACCAAAACATTTGAAGTGGTTGAAGGCAACCCACAATTTGCCTATTATTTCTTCGACGACTTTTTTATTCAGAAGATTGAAGAGCCATACGAAGGTAGCCAGGTCTTTCACATCGACGGGGAAAAAGGGAATGACCAAGATTCGGTCATCCAAGGTGGAAGTGATGATGCAGAAGGAAATGTATTCTTCATTCCCAATGCGTTTACCCCCAACAATGACGGGGATAACGATGTTTTCAAGCCAGTTTCTCCGAGCAATGAAAAGTACCACTTTGAGGTATTCAGCCGCTGGGGAGAACTTATGTTCAGTACCAAAGATCCCGACTTGGGCTGGGATGGTAAATTCGCCAGTCAGCTTGCCGAGCCAGGTGTATATGTGTGGCGTGTTTCCTACCACGAAACAGTCGAAGAAGATCTACCTTCAAAAGAAAAGCAAATTCACGGCACTGTGAATCTCTTGCGTTAATATTCTCTGTAATTTCGCGACAATGCAAAGTACTAAGCTCCCCCTGATTACATCCGGGGTGTCGCCGCTAATCCATGATTATCTTACAGGTAATTCGAACTTGGAGAACCTCCACAACGGACTTCCGTCGACAGAAAATATTCGTCTGCTTGCGACCAATCGTGAATTTTTGGCTGATCATCGATCAATTCTAGTTGAAACCGTTTACGCCCAATATGGCCATCTTCAGATGTCGCCCAAAGTGACCGAAAACCTGAATCTACTTCGAAATCCGACGTCTGGTACAATTACTACAGGCCATCAACTTTGTCTTGCTTTAGGCCCATTTTACATGGTTTCCAAAGTCTGTTCGGCGATTGCTCTGGCTGCAAAGATGAACCAGCATGACGACTCGCATGACTATATTCCTGTGTTCTGGATGGCAACGGAAGATCATGATTTTGATGAAATTAATCACCTGTACCTATTCAATAGAAGGATAGAGTGGAAGCATGCTGAAATGGGAGCTGTGGGCCGAATGAATACCGAGGGGATTCAATCAGCAATAGCTCAAATGGCTGAGGTGCTAGGTGATGAATTTGCTGATTCTGATCTGCACAAATTGTTGGTTGAATCTTATGAGGAGGAGAACCTGGCCATGGCTACACGCCGACTATTCAACGCTCTTTTCGGTGAATATGGACTGGTAATTATTGATGGAGATTCGCACGCACTTAAGTCGCTTTTTACGCCGATCATCCAGCGTGAATTGGAAACTGGATTCTCTGAGAAAGCTATTGAAGAGACCTCAGAGCAATTGTCAAAATGGAGCTACAAAAGGCAAATCAATCCGCGACCAATCAACCTGTTTTTCCTAGCTGATGGCTTTCGAGAGAGGATTGTTCGCAATGGTGACGGTTATAAAACAGTAAAAGGAGATTACAAGTGGACCAAAGAGGAAATGATGGGTTTGGTCGATTCTTCGCCCGAGTCTTTCAGTCCCAATGTCGCCCTGCGCCCGGTGTACCAAGAGTTGATTCTGCCCAATGTTGCCTACATTGGCGGAGGAGGGGAAATCGCGTATTGGTTGCAGTTGAAAGGGGTGTTCGATGCACTTGATTTGGCCTTTCCTGCTTTAATTGTCCGAGAGTCAACCTTGATTCTAAATAAAAACATGGGCAAGAAGATTAATTCTTTGGGCTTGATGAAGGAGCAATTATTCAGCCCTGTTCAAGAGGTTGTGAAGTCACTCTTGTCCTCTGAAACTCCGGATTGGGAAGTCTTGGGAGAAGGTCTCAACAGTGCCTGGTTCAATGTGGAAAAAGCGCTCGAACGAATCGATCCCACGCTAGCAAAATCTACAGCTTCGGAAAAAGCGAAGTCGGCCGGTACACTCAAAGCGCTCCAAGCAAAAGCATTGAGAGCTATCAAAGAGAAAAATGATACACAGGTCCGCCAAGTGGAAGCTGTCCACAATTGGGTGTATCCCGATGGTGTATTGCAAGAACGTTATGTCAATATCCTTCAGTTTGGTGCAGGTCAAATTCACCAGCTAATTGATTTTTTAGTCGATGAATTTGAACCTGGTTCGGCAAACATGCACGTGATTTCTTTTGACGAAATACCATTCTAATTCTGTACATTTAAGCTATGTCCGCAAACTTAAAAGAAGCCAAAGATCAAGAGGGGAATGCTATTAGTCCTAAGCTTGAGGAATCAGTAAGGAATTTTCTGATCGATATTGATGGAACCATCACCGACGATGTGCCGAATGAGGAACCTGAAAGAATGGCGACGTGCAAGCCTTATCCCGATGCTCTGGAAATGTGCAATCAATGGTATGACGAAGGACATGTGATTACTTTTTTTACCTCACGCACAGAAGAACATAGGGAGGTTACTGAAAAGTGGTTGAACAAACACGGTTTTAAGTACCATGCAATCTTAATGAACAAGCCGCGTGGAGGAAATTATCATTGGATCGACAATCACATCGTACGAGCCACTCGGTTCAACGGAAAGTTCACAGATCTAATCAAAGAAACGCGAGAGATCGAAGTGTTCAAGCCTTGATTATCTCTTTTCAAGCAAAGCCACCGTCTTTTCGATGCATATAATCTTGGAGAATAATCGTGGCGCTGATTTGATCCACCATCGCCTTGTTGCGGCGGTCCTTTTTCTTCATCCCCCCGTGAATCATAGCCTGCTTGGCCAATTTGCTAGTGAACATTTCATTGAGCTCGTCAACCTGAATCGCAGGGTATTTCTTTTTTAATTTGGCGACGAAATTGGCCGTTGCTTGGGTTGAGTCTGTAGCCAAACCATCAAGTCCCACAGGCTTGCCTACCACAATGCAGTCCACCACATTCTTGCTTAGATGTGTTTCTAGAAACTGCCAGATTAAATTGTTGTCAACGGTTGTCAACCCCGTTGCAATCAGTTGCAATTCGTCAGTTTCCGCAATTCCGATTCGACGTAAGCCGTAGTCGATGGCCATGATTTTACCCATGGAGCAAAGATAGGTCTATTTCGGCGCCAACCACGAGCTATACCTTAGTCTGTTCAACTATATTTGCCCTTCAAAGTTGAGTTTATCATGAGAGAGTTAATCGAAAAAGCGTGGGAAGATCGCAGTTTGCTTACCGACCCCACAACCAAAAAGGCCATCAACGATGTGTTGGAAGAAATCGATAAAGGTCGGCTGAGAGTTGCCGAACCGGTTGGGGATAGCTGGCAGGTGAACGAATGGGTGAAGAAGGCCGTTGTGCTGTATTTTCCAATTCGTAGAATGGAGGTAATCGAAGTGGGGCCTTTTGAATTTCATGATAAAATGGCCTTGAAAAAGAACTATGCCGACTTAGGAGTACGTGTCGTTCCTCATGCTATTGCTCGTTACGGTGCGTATGTCGCAAAAGGCGTAATCATGATGCCTTCTTATATCAATATTGGCGCATTTGTCGATTCAGGCACCATGGTTGATACGTGGGCAACGGTGGGATCCTGCGCGCAAATTGGCAAGAATGTTCACCTCAGCGGTGGAGTTGGAATTGGTGGTGTTCTTGAACCACTTCAAGCAGCTCCAGTAATTGTTGAAGATGATTGTTTTATCGGTTCGCGATGTATAGTTGTAGAAGGAGTCCGCATCCGAAAAGGTGCTGTTCTAGGTGCCAATGTTACCCTTACTAAATCTACACACATTATCGACGTTACCGGCCCTGAGCCCGTGACCCTGCATGGAGAAGTTCCTGAAAACTCAGTGGTGATTCCGGGGAGCTACGAAAAGAAATTTGCGGCAGGCAGCTACAACGTGAATTGTGCTTTGATCATAGGGAAGCGCAAGGCAAGTACCGACCTAAAAACGTCGCTCAACGATGTACTACGTGATTTTGAGGTTGCGGTATAATTGCATTTGCCGATAGGCTAAAACCGACCGACAATTGCCATTCCGATTTCAACTCCCTTGGCTACCATGTCTTGTTTGAAGGCAGGTTCAGACTTGCCATCAATTGTTAGATCTTTGAGATTCAGATTGTAAATATTATACCCTCCGTAAACATTCAGTCCGATGTGTTTACCGAAATAGGCGCGAATTCCTGCGTCAATTTCAAAATGATATCCAGCGCTTCTTGATTCATTAGTTTGAGCCAAGGTACCAATGCTAGTGAATTCTTGATGGTTAATTTTGAGAGATGAATATCCATTGGTTATTCTCAAATAGGGATCGAAATAGTCATTTTTGAGTGGATGAAAATCGATGGTCAGTCCATAGACCTGGGCCACGTTTGTTTGGCTTTCAAATTCCTTGTCTTCCACGAAATAGCGACCGAATTTCACTAAGGCTCCAGCGGAGAGCATGTGGTGAAAACAGTATTCAACATGGATAGGCACAAACCAAGCGGCGGCAGTGTCTTTGAAGGTTTCAGTCGAGTCAAAGTTCGTTACAGAATAGCTTCGCGTGCCGGATGTCTTATAAATTCCCGCGTCCATACCCACACCAAAAGTTATATCCCCAGCTTCAGTTCCCTGGCTAAAGGTAAAAAGTGATGCGAACAGACAGCATGTCAAAAGTGCGTATTTCATGGTTTCCAGTATTTTAGGTTTTCAACTTAACGCATTTAGCTACTCAATGTTTCATCTAAGGAGGTTTCAGACTAACTTGCGCACTGATATGTGGACTACTGAAGTTAAGTTACCGGCCAATTTACCAAAACTCGATCACCGCGACTCTCTTGTGCTCATGGGGTCGTGTTTTTCAACCGAGATTGGGGGCAAACTTGAGTCTGCACTGTTCAATGTAAACCTCAACGAAAACGGCACCATATTTCATCCAATCCCGCTTTGTAGGTCCATTTCTCGAGCAATATCTGGCATTCCCTATCATGAGGATGACTTGATTTTCGCACAAGGCAAATGGCATTCTACCGATCATCAAGGCCATGTCTCGCACGAGGAGAAAGTCGAGACCTTGCGCCGGATGAACCAATGCGCAAGTAGGTTGGCCCAAGCCCTAAAACAAGCGAAAGTGCTGGTCATAACATGGGGTACAAGCTGGGGCTATATGCACAAGGCAAATGACTTAGTGGTCGCAAATTGTCACCGCATTCCCCAAGCGGAGTTTTCTAAAATACTTACTCAGAAAGAGGAGTTGGTAGAACTGTTTTGCGCGACATTCGCGGGCTTGCAGACTTTCAATCCGACCCTTGAAATTATGCTTACGGTGAGTCCTGTGCGTCATTGGAAGGATGGCGCTTTTGAAAATGGTAATAGTAAAAGCGAATTGATCAGCGCTGTACACGAAGTAAAGCGGCGGTGTGCGCGGGTGCATTATTTCCCAGCCTACGAAATCATGATGGATGAGCTGCGCGATTATCGTTTTTACAAGGACGATATGTTACATCCAAGTGCCTTGGCGGTAGACTTCATCTGGCAAAAGTTTCAATCGTCGGCCATGAAAAGTGAGGTGCAAGCCTTGAACGCGGAGCTATCAAAACGCGCACGGATATTCCAGCACAAGGATGCCAGTGAAGGGCATAGGCTCCAAGTGGACAAGGTGAAAAAGGAAATGGAGAAGCAGGTGAACGAATTTTACGGCATAAAAAAAGGGTGATCAAGTCACCCTTTTGATATTGGATTGAACCAATAAATATTATTCAGTTTCACAATTTCCGACACAGAAAGGGACTTCTGCACCTTCTTCGAAATTACGAATGATCTTCACTTGAGCACCGTCAACCAAATTTAGATTTTCGAAGTTTCCTTCAAAACCATCATTTGTGACTATCTGAACTTTAATTCCAGTTAGAACTCGATTTTGATTGAATTCCGGTTGATATTTGAAGTTGATCCCTTGTTCCTTGAGCGACTCATGCATTTCCCAAAGCTGCTCTCGGCTAGTTTCGTTTGAGATTGTAAGATCGATGTTCTCCTGACTTTGAGCGACAACGTCTTGTGAGATCATCGTAGCACCCAGTGCAAGAAAAGCTGCAAAAAATAGTTTCTTCATCATGGCCTTTAAGGGTTGTTTAATCTTGTAAATATACGTTTAGTGGTGCAATTGTCAAACTCCACTTATATATAGAGTACATTTTACTGGAAAAAGTTGCTTGGCCTGTTACTTTTTTTTGGTCCTGCATTTAAGGGGAAACCAAAAATCAATAAGATGGCAGAAAGCAATTTATCACCCAGACAAAAAATGATAGGTATGATGTACCTGGTATTGACCGCCATGCTGGCACTGAATGTACAGCGCGAAATACTGGATGCATTTGTAGTCATTGAAGACGGAACCGCAGCTAGTTTGAAGTCGCTCGAAAAGAGAAATAACTCGCTGTATTCCGAGTTTAAATTTGCGCACGGACTTGATCCCGAGAAAACAGGGATTTATTGGAATGGAGCCAATGCGTTGCAGGAGGAATCCAATTTCTTGGTCACAAGCATCGACAGTTTGAAATCGGCAATAATCGCCGCGACGGAAAGAATTGAACCCGAGCAAGCTGATACCATTTCGCTTTGCTACCTGGAAAAAATTGACCAATACAATGACGCCACCAGGATTCTTGCTGGAGAAAAGGAAGATGCTTCCACTGGGGCTGCTCATCACCTGAGAAATCAGATCGAATCATTTGCCAGACAGGTCAATACAACTTTGCAACAATTGAAGTTAGATACGCTTTCAATGCCTTTTGATTTCAGGGATAGAATGGTGGAGGATAGAATGGTCAACTGGGAAATGCGGACTTTCTATGAAATCCCCATGGCTGCCTGCGTGGCCATCTTGACGAAGCTTCAGAACGACGTACGTACGATTGAATACAATGCAGTGAGCCAAATGCTTTCTGCAGTGGATGTCGACGATATTCCCGTCGATACGGTAATTGCTCGAGTTGTTCCGAGAAGTCAGTACATCATTCTAGGCGAAACCTACGAATCAGATATTTTCTTGAGTGCATACAATAGCACAACACAGCCTGAAATAAATTTGAATGGATCCGGTGACCTTGTTGTGGAAGATGGCATGGGCAAACTTTCTTTCAAGCCCACAGGCCAAGGGCAATTTGATTATAACGGAGAAATTGTCATCCATGATAAAAAGGGGAATCCGAGAAAATTTCCTTTTGAATCTTCCTACACCGTAGTTAAACCAAGTGCATCTGTTTCTCCCACCAAGATGAATGTCCTTTACGTCGGACCTAAAAATCCACTTTCGATCTCTGTGCCTGGAGTTCCAGATGAAAAGGTGAGCGTGACTATCACTGGCGGGAATCGAATACGCAAGATAGGACCAGGAATGTATGAGGCCGACATGGTTTTGGGGAGTCCGCGAGATATCGACGTTATCGTCAAAGCCGAAATGGATGGCGGACTCAAAGAAATGGCAAAAACGTCCTTTCGGGTCAAGAAATTGCCAACGCCCTATGTTCGATTTGGACCTATAAAAAACAGTGGTAAAATGGATGCGTTCGATTTGATCAATAATTCACTTATTGCTGAGTATGATCAAGATTTCGTGTTTCCCTTACCGCTGACGGTTGTGGAATTCAATATGGTAATAGACAAGGGAGAAGTCGTTGAAAGACATATTGTAGGGCGCAAAGCAAGAAGCGAAGACCAAGCATTGCTAAACTCACTCAGGCCAGGAGCTATTGTGTACTTGGAAGATATACTTGTTCGAGACGCCAGTGGAAGAGTGCTTCCGACCAACAACATAAAAATTACAGTCAAGAACTAGGAAGGGCCGATGAGATAGGCTATTTGCGGGAGGGTAGGTGAGTAATCAACATAGGTTAAGAACTTCCTAGGCAGGGAGTGAAGAAAACACATCCAGTTGAGTATATTTGCCTTCCTAAATTAAACGTAATAACGCGGAATGAAATTTCTCGTAAATAGTCAATCACTGCTTAAGCAGTTACAGTTGTTGAGTGGTGTTCTTAGTTCGAACAATACCTTACCAATCTTAGATAATTATCTGTTCGAAATCAACGGAAAGGAGCTGACACTGTCGGCTTCCGATCTTGAGACCACCATGACCACAAGAATCATGATTGAGGCCAAGGAAGATGGTATTATTGCCATTCCGGCCAAAATGCTTCTTGACACGGTAAAGTCTTTCCCTGAGCAACCCTTGACTTTCACTATTGATCCAAAGACATTCGGAGTTGAGATTTCTTCCGATTTTGGAAAGTACAAGTTGAGCGGTCAGAATGGAGAAGAGTTTCCAAAAGCCCCACAGTTGGATGCTTCCAGTCATGTGGAAATGGGCGGCGATGTATTGAGTACTGCTATCAATAGCACTCTTTTCGCGGCTGGAAACGATGAACTTCGGCCGGTGATGTCAGGAATCTTCTTTGAGTTGAACGAGGAGTTTATTCGCTTTGTGGCAACCGATGCCCATAGATTAGTGCGTTATACACGTGGTGATGCCAAGGCGAGCGCTGGAGCTTCCTTTATTGTACCGAAGAAGCCTTTGAATCTATTGAAGAGCATCGCTACAAGTTCAGATTCACCCATTAAGATTGAGTTTACCTCGTCAAATGCGATGTTCTCTTTTGATAATGTGGTTCTATCTTGTCGCTTGATTGAAGGGAAGTTTCCAAATTACCAGGCTGTAATTCCTGAAGAGAATCCGAATAAGCTGACCATTGGTCGATTGGATTTATTGCAGTCGATACGCCGTGTGTCCATTTTTGCCAATAAGACAACACATCAAGTGCGCTTGAAGATCAACGGTTCTGAGTTGACGATTTCTGCGGAGGACCTTGATTTTGCCAATGAGGCGAACGAGCGACTTACTTGCAGCTATGTTGGAGAAGACATGGAAATAGGATTTAATTCACGTTTCTTGGCCGACATGCTATCGAACATCAATTCAGAGAATGTTGTGCTGGAAATGAGTGCATCGAATAGAGCGGGTATCATTGTTCCAGCTGAGCAAGTGCTTGAATCGGAAGATATTCTAATGCTCGTGATGCCAGTTATGTTGAACAACTAAGATTTTCGACTATCTTAGGGATCCACCTGAGAATAGTTAACCCTAACCAAAACCAATATATTGAAAACCTCTCCTTTCTTAGGAGGGGTTTTTTTTTAGCCTTCGGCAAATGAATAACCATTTGTCGAACTAGGAATCTTTGGGCTCGTCCGCGTCTTGTTCGGGATTCTTTTTGGACAAGTATTCGTAGAATATTTCGGAATCCTCAGATGTGTCGGATAGAAATGTCCAATCTCCTTCTGCAATTCGTTTTTCTAACTCAGCCTGTTTTTCCTCGTCAATTTCATACTGGTACTTGCGCCTAGGAGCGCCTTTTTCTCGGTAATGCCAAGCGAAGATTAGTCCGCCTATCGCACCCGATAAATGTCCTTCCCATGATAGATTTGGGTCGACTGGAAAAACGTACCAAACAATGCTTCCGTAGTAGAAGGCAACAACCAATGCAATGCGCAAGAGGTTTTCGTTTTTACGGAATATTCCGCTGAAGAAGAGAAAACTGGCGAGGCCGTATATGAGCAGACTAGCGCCTATATGGTTTCCTTCACGTCCCCAAAACCAGAGAAGGGTTCCGCCCAAAAAGAGGATCCACAAGAACACCTTGACCGCCACTTCCCGATAGAAAAAGAAAAGAAAAGAGTTCAACACAAAAAAGGATAAGGTGTTGTGCGTGATATGTTTGAGATCACCGTGCAAAAAATGCATGCTCACAATTCCTATCAAACCTTCCATCTTCCGAGGTTTGAGCCCCCATCGGCTAAATCGGATGTCACCGAGGGCCTCTGCGCCAAAAAGCATCCAGCACACTGCCAAAAAGGAAATCGTGATGAATAGTGTCGTATAAAGTCGTCCTCTAGAGGCTGTGTTCATTTGTTAAGATTTGTTAACCAAATCTAGGGCGGCTTGTGTGTCCCTATATTTAGCTTTCAGTAAACCATATGGTTATGAAACAATTTGTTGTTCTATTCGCATTTTCTCTTGGCTTGAGTTTTTCAGCTCTAGCTAATAATGTTGAGCCAAATGTTGAATCAAATGGTGATCCAGAAAAAGTCGAACAGAAACAGGAATATACGTTTTCTCTGTCTCGAGCCTATTTGCAGCTGTTTAATTTGTTCTCAGTTGAGCCTGTAAAAGTGGACACAACTACACTCGAGCAGCGAAAAATGCCCTACGAATTAAGCGAAATCAAGTGAGCTTAGTGTAGTCTTTTACATTTATTACCATTCTTATTTCCTTCCGTCATGCAATTTAACCCCGACTATGTTGTGGGGATATTTGTATTTTCACCCGCATGATTGGATATCCCAGACCTGCGAACACAATTCTTTCAAATGCCGAGTTCATCACAAATGATCGAGGCGCAATTTATCACCTGGACCTGTTGCCGGGCCAATTGGCAGAGACCATTCTATTGGTTGGTGACCCTGAGCGGGTGAAAATGATAGGCGATCGTTTTGATCGAGTAGATCATGTCGCAACTCATCGCGAATTTCATACCATTACAGGACAGTTGAAGGGTACGAAGTTATCTGTTGTCTCTACGGGAATTGGAGTGGACAACATTGATATCGTATTGAATGAGATCGACGCCTTGTTCAACATCGATTTTGAGACCAAGACCATCAAGGAAAAGCTTACATCTGTGCGCTTCATTCGCTTGGGGACAAGTGGATGCATGCAGCCTGATATTAAGGTGGGGGAGATAGTAGTTTCAAAATACGCCTTGGGATATGATGGATTGCCCTTTCACTATGAAGGTCAATTTACCCCTGAGGAAGTAGATCTAACAAAGTCACTCTTAGAATCAGTTAATTGGCCATCAGCTTTTGCCGATCCTTATATTGTGGCCGCCGGACCGAGTTTAATTGAATTATTGTCCGATCTAGGCCACGGAGGAATAACCGTAACGGCCAACGGATTCTATGGCCCACAGAATCGGCAACTGCGCTTGCCTAGCTCTAGAATGGACTTGCTGGATGGATTCAGAGATTTTCGCCAGGGGGATTTGAGGGTGATAAATTTCGAAATGGAAACATCTGGACTTTATGCCATGGCATCGATGTTGGGACACGAGGCAATTACCCTTTGCACCTTGCTTGCCAACAGGGCAACGTTTGAATTTGTTGAGAATCCGCTAACCCACGTCGAACGCATGGTCGATGTCGTTTTGAATCGATTAACACGCTGATTGTTAAAAATAAGAACATGTAAGTCTGTTCTCTACTCCCAAGCCGTCTATTTTTGAAATGCTGCATTTTATATGAATAGGCCAAAACCAAGAGTATGTCGGAGATAAACGCACTTATTAATTTGATTGAAGATCCAGATCCAACAATTTATGATCAGGTGAAGTCGGAAATCGTATCAATGGGTGAAAGCGTAATTCCTCAATTGGAAAAATTCTGGGAGTTTAATGATCACGGGGTTTTGTTTCAAGAGAGACTAGAAAGCCTTATCCACTCAATTCAGTATGATTCTGTCCTGAGACGTCTCGAAGAATGGCGCGATGCAGAAAACAATGATTTGCTCGAAGGAGCTATCTTGATTAACAAATACCAATATCCTTCGTTTGACGAAAAGGAAGTGCGACGATTGATAGCGAAGATCCGTCAAGATATTTGGCTGGAGTTGAATGATAGTCTGACAGCACTAGAAGTAGTAAATATCTTCAATCAAATATTGTTCAACGTTCACCAGTTTGAAGGTAACAAGAACAATTACAATGCTCCTCAGAATTCGTTTATTGCAGATGTACTTCTGACCAAAAAAGGAAATCCGTTGTCTCTTGCCTTGTTGTATCAAATTTTGGCCAGCTCGTTGGATGTTCCGATTTATGGAGTCAACCTGCCGAATCACTTTATCTTGGGCTATGTCGACGAAAGTTCAATAAATCCCTTGAATGACAGCGATACAGATCACGGAGTACTGTTCTACATCAATCCGTTCACGGGTGGAACGATGATTCACAGAAACGAGATCGATGAGTTCTTGAATTATCTAAACTTACCACAACAGGTTAAGTTTTATCGTCCTTGTGGCAACGTAGACATTATCGCCCGAATGGTTGACAATCTTATTTATTCGTACGCGCAGCTCGGAAAGAAAGACAAGGTTGAAGAGTTGAAAGCCTTGCAAATGGTCTTCAGAGGCTAGATTCCTACTATCCGTTTCATCGTTCGAAGTATGATCTGCATGTCCAGCATGATGGATTTTTCTTCGATGTACTTCAGGTTCAAGCTCAACTTGTGAGGCATAATGGTGTCGATATAGGTCTGCTCAGGATTATCAGACTCACCTAGAAGTCGGTTTTCATCGAAATATTCCAAGGACGCCAAGTCTGTAAGTCCCGGTCGAACTTCCAATACTTTTCTTTGCTCTTCGTTGTACAGCGCCACATATTTCGGCACCTCTGGTCTAGGGCCTACGATGCTCATTTCACCTTTGAGGATGTTGATGAGTTGAGGTGTTTCATCGAGTTTGGTCTTTCTCAGAAAATTTCCAATTCCAGTGATTCTGGGATCATCTTCGCCGACCGTCAATTGTCCGCTGGATTCTGCAAGAGGACGCATACTGCGAAATTTGAGGATGGAAAACTCCTTGCCCGACTTTCCAACGCGTGTTTGCATAAAGAAGACTTTTCCCTTACTACTCAATTTAATGAGAAGGGAAATTACAAGTCCGGGTAATAGTAACACGATACATGCACAAAGTGAAAGCAGTATGTCCAATAGTCGCTTCATGCGAGCACTTCTTCGACAGATTGAACGACAGCATCAATCACTTGAGCTACTTGTTCATCGTTAAGGTCAAAATAAACGGGTAAGGAGATTTCATTTCGGTATAAGTTGAAGGCATTTGGGAAGTCCTCTACGTTGTATCCAAGATTTTTATAAGCTGAGAGCAATGGGAGGGGCATAAAGTGAACGTTGACCGACACACCTTTAGAGGTAATGTGATCAATTATAGCATCCCGCTGTTCTTCGGAGGCTCCATCGATTCGCAACATGTAGAGGTGGTAAGAAGATTGTGAATCGTCATAAGCCAAATCTGGAAGGAGTGCCCATTCATATTCTTCCAAGGCTGTTTCATAAGCTTCGCAAATGACTTGTCGGCGTTCCAGCGTTTCAGCATAGCGATCCAACTCAACAAGGCCAATGGCGGCTTGTATGTCGGTCATGTTGCATTTGTACCCCGGAGCAATGATGTCGTATCTCCAACCGCCCGTAGTTTTGCTAAAGGCATCTTTCGTTTGACCGTGAAGGGACATAGCTCTAAACCATTTCAGGACTTCGTCCATTTCAAACACGTCGGGTAGTGCAAAGGATAGTCCGCCTCCTTCCGCCGTCGTAAGATTTTTAACAGCATGGAAACTGAATCCCATGATGTCGGCCTGGGATCCAAGCGGTTTATCCTCGTAAGTTGCTCCGAAAGAGTGGGCGGCATCGGCTAAGAATAGCGGTCGGTTCAGTTTCTTTTGATTCTCGTTTTGTGGGGTGAAAGGAGCGTCCTGGATCATTTGCCGAATGGCAGCGTAATCAACAGGCATACCACCGAGGTCGACAGATATAACGGCTTTCGTTTTTTCGGTGAAGCATTCCCTGAGTGCCTCGGGATCGATCAGACAATTGTGATGAAGGGAATCGACGAATACGGGAGTTGCTCCTGTGTGCAAAATAATATTGGCCGAAGCCGCGTATGTATAAGCCGGAACGATTACTTCGTCACCAGGTCCAATGCCATACCAGCGCAAGGCAAGTTCGGCAGCTTCAGTCCAGGAACCTAAGGCTAGGACGGGAGCGCCTCCAATGTATTCGCTTAGACGCTGTTCGAACAGGCGGACTTTTGGGCCAGAGGTAATCCATCCTGACTGGAGGACTTCTGTAACTGCATCAATGGTTTTCTGATCAATTCGAGGGGGTGAGAAGGGTATCATTTTTTCGAGGTTGAATCTGCTCAATAATGTGTTTGTTCTTGCTCCAAATACGCGGTGCAATCAAGTGGGCAAGGAACGAAAAAATGTCATTGGAGACCAAGAATTCAGGTTTAAATTCTGCTCGTCATTTGCCGAAGGCTAAGCTATAGAAAACAATATTATGTAGGGCTTTATTTGAAATGACTATCCGTAAAGTAACACCAATGTTCCCCGTTCATGCATGATAGCGCACGTGTTTCGCAAAAGCTAGTCGAAGGAATTCCGTACCTACGGCACGGGATGTCATGTTGTGGGTTGACAGCTACCGATATATAGTCCCTACGGGACATGCTTTGGTTGTGAACAGAAATCTCTTTCTCTTCCTCTTTAAATTCAAGAGATAAGAGGAAGTGTTTAGAGGAAGAGATAAATCCGGGGATCCCTTGATGGAACTGATATCCTCTTTTTGGTATGGACAGTGGTAAATATGACTTGAAGGCCAGAGTGAGTGCCCCCCCCTAAAACGCCTAAACCTAACCCCATGAAAAATCAATACTTATTTCGTCCTATTTATCTCTCCCTATTTATCTCTCTCTATTTATCTCTATTTAAAGTTGGAGAGCTTGAAGGCCAGAGCGAGTGCGAGAGCGAGTCTTGAGAAATTCGGTTGTTCACGTGGTTTTTTCTTGCTCATGCAGTTTCTCGGCAAGGATATTCACAAATAGCTAGCTTCTCAGTGCATGAAGCGTTCAACCTACTTCTAAACTAGGCCAACTGGATTTGTTGTCCAAGGATCTTATTGTCAGGAATTAGTCCTGTGGATCTTAGGAAGACACAGGAATATAAATTGAGAGGACGTACCGACTTTTCACCAAGTTGGTTTTAGGTGACATGTTGTGGATAGTCATGTTATTTGAAGGTGGAAGAGTGATTGAGCTCGGACTTTTCGTGAAAGTATGATGAGACTGCTTTTATTTAACAAGGTAAACTTCAGCTTTTCCAACTACTAGTTCTGTTTCGATGTAAAGGGGAGTTTTTTCAGGGGTGTCGCTCACGTAAACGGTCATGTTTTCTCCTTCGCTGAATACCGTTCCATCGATGAGCCAAGGTTTGAAAACGATGCACTTATGAATTTCATCGGTACGTGGATCCTGCCAATCGGCATAGCCAACGAAGCGTACATAGGACTCGTGAGTCTCGCCATCTAGAAATAGGTTGAGAGGGAGTATGGTATTGATTTCGAGTTTAGAGAAATCGATGGACCGGCAATAATAGATCGCTGAGATTACGTCAAAAGAACAGTCTGCCAAAAGCAAAAGTTGCTCGGTTCTATTTCCATCTTCATCTACCTGAGTCAGGAACGCTTGATTGCCAATTACGCGGTATTCTCGGTCGTATGTTTCGGGTCCTTCTTGTCCTTTCCGGGAGAAAAAGACGGGATACAAATCCTGATCGGTAAACGACAAATACGAACTGTTGACGTGATAAAACCAATCCCAATTAGGCATGGAAGAACCGTGACCTTTGAAGCAAGTATAGGTTTTGCCATCGACGAGAGTGTCTCCGATTGAAAAAGTGACCTGGCCTGCCCGTGCTTTGATAAATCCCCAGTGATAGACCAACTCATATTGCAGCACTTCACCGCGCAAATAATTGGACTGACAATCATCCGTACAGCCTTGTCCGCTCGAAAAGATCGAAAGACATAGCAGGGTCGATATATTGAATAGACGGAGCATAAAAAAAGGTTGTCCTGAATGAACAAGACAACCTTTGAATTTTTTAAAGCGTAAAGATTAGCCTTCTTTTTCAACTTCATCTTCAGGAGTAACCTGAGCATGAATTTTCAATATTGGCTGCTCTTCTGTGTTGCATGTAATTGTCACACGTTTTGTTTGTTGGTTCTTTTTGCCTTTTGAGTTAAAAACCACACCAATCTCACCTGTTCCACCTGGAGGAATAGGCTCTTTCGGACATGTAGGCACTGTGCAACCGCACGAACCTTTGCACTTGTCTAAAACGAGAGGATTGGTTCCTGTGTTGGTAAATTTGAAAGTGTGTTCAACTTTGTCGCCTTCATTAATTGTACCAAAATCCCACTCGTATTCAGAAAAAGTAGCAGTCGTTAAAGGAAGATCCGACTTCACTTCGTCTTTTGCTTTTTGAGCGTTAAGTGGATCAAATTTCTCTGGCTTCGCCGCACTAGTTGGGGCTGGTTGAATTTTGTTTTCTGCTGGGTTAGAAACTTCCCCTTCTACAGGGTGAGACATTGGCTTGTCTTCATTGCAAGACATTAAGGTTGCCGAAACAACTCCCAGTAAAAGAGCAAATCCTGTGATGTACCCGAATTTAATTCCGTTTGACATTGTTGTATTATTTTGATTTTCGATATGCAAAGTTAAGATTGTCTGCTAAAATTGCGAGTGTGCAAGGTCCATTTTCTCAAAAGTACCATCATTTAACACTTCTATAGCTTTCATGTAAGCTGGATTTAGCACGTTAACAACTTGAAAGAAAGCGGAGTAGTCCCACATGTTTCTTGCTATCAGTGCTTTTATTCTCGTCTCAATCGCGAATTTAGATACGTTGAAACCTTCTTCGTCCATTGGTACGCCTTCTGAATCGGCAAAGGCGAGGAATTCATTCATAAGAGCTTCATCTACTTCAAATCCGGGGATGAATTCGTCGACAGACTTGTATTTGGATTTCAGCGCTTTGCGATTGGCATCGACATGGGTGAGAGCAAAGGTGTTCGTTAGACCTTTTCTCAACAAGTCAGAGAAATACTCACTGCTATTGGTCGTATCCAAGGGAACAAAAATGTCGGGCATAATTCCACCCCCTCCGAAAACGGCTCTTTGTTTCACATTTGTATAGAATTTAAGACTGTCAGGAAATTCCAGACTGTCTGCCGTGAGCAGTTCGCCGTTCGAATAGCGTTCATATTTTTCAGAACGATAGGCATCAATTCCATCCTCGTACGACTTCTGGATACATCTTCCGGCAGGTGTGTAGTATTTCTGAACAGTTAGTCGGACAGCTGATCCATCGGGCAAAGGCACAGGTCGTTGAACCAATCCTTTACCAAAAGATCGACGACCAATGATGAGTCCGCGATCCCAATCTTGAATAGCTCCAGAAACGATTTCACTAGCCGAAGCCGAACCTTCGTCGATGAGTACAATAAGTTTTCCTTTTTCGAATTTTCCTTTTACACGAGCGTGGGTGTCGTCACGTGGGAATGCACGTCCTTCGGTGTACACAATGAGTTTGTCTTCGGACAGGAACTCATCGGCCATCTCGATGGCTGTTCTCAAGAGACCACCTCCGTTTCCTTGTAAGTCAAGGATCAGATCACTCATGCCTTGTCCGTTCAATTCGATCAGGGCCGTTTGAAGTTCTTGCATGGTGGTTTTAGCAAATCGACTGATCTTGATATAACCTACATCTTTGTTGACCATGTATGCGGCGTCGAGGCTGAAAATTGGAATTTTGTCGCGTTCAATGTCGAACGTGATTAATTTCTTTTCTCCTGTTCTTGCCACTCCTACATTGACAAATGTACCTTTTGGCCCTTTGAGTTTTTTACCGACGTCGCTGTTCTTAATGCCAACACCGGCCACGGTTTCTCCTTCGATCTGGACGATTTTATCTCCAGCGCGGATACCCAATTTTTCAGATGGGCCACCAGAGATAGGTGTTACCACATAAATAGTGTCTTTGAGAATATTGAATTGGATTCCGATTCCTTCGAAACTTCCGTTCAAGGGTTCGTTGGCATCGGCAAGTTCTTCGCTGCTGATGTATACACTGTGTGGGTCAAGCTCTTCCAGCATACTGACCATGGCATGTTCAACAAGCGACTCAATGTCGACTGAATCAACATACATGTTCTCAATATAATACAAGAGCGTGTTAAATTTTTCCGACGTTGCTTTTGGATTGCTTGTCTGCGCGCTAGAGGCAATTGCGGCCATGGCTAGCACAGTAAATATTGCGATCTTCTTCATGAGGTCCTTTGATGTGTTCTTTTCCTTTGCAATCTGTAAAGTTGTCGATTCTACTTATACTCTTCAGGTTAAAAAAGGTTAAGCCCAAATTTAGTTTTTATTGATGCCTAATCTACGGGCAAATATTGTTCCATCAAAAATCGATTGGTGGAGGTTAGGATAGAGAATTCTGAAAGACACGTGATTCCGATGGGGGTAATCGGAGGATTATTGGTAGAAGCAGGTAGCGGGTGTTGGTAAAATTCCCATATACTAGAGAAACGTGTTCGAGTACTTTCGTTGAATCGGTTACTTTTGCGAGAACGCATAATTTGAATAAATCTAAAGCATGAATAAATTATACTTTTTAGCAACAGCCCTTGTCGCTCTGACATTGGGAATGAACGGACAAGAAATCAATCTTCCTCCTAGTTGGGGTGTCCATAGTAGTCTGATCACCGTTCCCGATGCCGTGGAATTGGAAACTTTCGATCACGATGAATTATACGCAACGGATTTGTTGGTAGAAGAAGAGACTGGAAAAACGATCAACGGTCGTTTGGCATTTCAGGAAATCGACATGGACACCCATGGTGTTTGGAATGAGCTAGCTGATGGGTCGAAGATTTGGCTGTTCAAATACAAGACATCGGGAGCACTTGCTACAAACGTTTATTTTTCGAACTATAACCTGCCTGTAGGAGGGGAGCTTTATATCTGGAGCGCCGACAAGTCTTACGCAGAAGGTCCCTATGATTGGAAGGAGAACAACGATCACGGTAAGATGGGAACAGCAGAAGTTTTTTCTGATGAAGCTGTACTTGAGTATTACCAACCTGCTGATGTAGTGGGTGAAGCGCAATTGACGACTCATGGATTTGGGCATTACTATCGTTACGTGTATGATTTTACTGCCGATTGGAATCGCGGTGGGTCAGATCCGTGTGAAGTTGATGTTAACTGCCCTGAAGGAGCAGGTTGGGAAGGTCCACGAGATGGAGTTGTGAGATTGAGGATTGTCGACGGAGGAAACATTGGACTATGTTCAGGATCCATGGTAAACACTACGGCGAGAGATTGTCGGCAATACATGCTTACTGCACTTCACTGTGCCGATGGGGTTAGCACTTCTGACTTTGGCTTGCTTCAGGTAAGATTCAATTATGAGAGAGCCAACTGCGGAACTGGCGGAGGATCAAGCACGCACCAGCGTACTGGAGTTATCTTCTTAGCCGATAGTAATGATGGCGGTGGAAATTCAGGTTCTGATTTCCTTTTGGTTGAGATTGAGGATGAGATTTCTGCTTCTTGGGATCCATTTTATTCAGGATGGGATGCCAGTGGAACAGGTAGCAATGAAGGCGTGAGCATTCATCATCCTGCCGGTGACTTGAAGAAGATATCCACTTATGATAGCAACTTGTCTTCGGAATGGTGGGGAGCTCCTGGCTCGCACTGGGGAGTAAATTGGGTTGAAACAGAGACCAATCACGGTGTAACTGAAGGTGGATCGTCTGGAAGTCCGATTTTCAATAAGGACAAGCAAATCATTGGAACACTCACAGGAGGTTCGTCTTTCTGCAATTCGCCAAATGCTCCAGATTTTTACGGAAAAATGAGCTATCACTGGGATGGCAACTCTAATCCAACAGATGACTTGAGTGTGTTCTTGGATCCGGATAATACAGGTGAAGAAGAGATTTTTGGTAACTACTCTCCTGATTGCGACCAGGCTTGGGTTTCCTTGGCTGAAGTTGAATTTAGCGATGTGGGAGTGTATCCAAATCCAGCCTCAGATCTTGTTCAAATTGAATTGAAGAAGTCATTCGAACTCGATTTTGTAACGATTTACGATGCATTGGGACACTTAGTGGTTCGAAAGGACCTAAGCAAAGGACAAAAGCAGATCTCGATGGGCGGACTTACCGAAGGAATTTACTTCTTGACGTTTAATTTTGCCAACGGTCAACAGGTTACCAAGAAGGTAACGAAGTTGTAAAGGAGATACCTACCGGATTGCAGATAATTTTGGCAATTTGGAAGAAGAGATTAAATTGAAAAAGAGCATCCACCAGTTTGGATGCTCTTTTTATTTGCACCATATCGGGCAATGATTTGTCTGCAAGAACCAGCAAGATTCTCAGTAGAAATATGTTGGTGGCGAGTCTCTGGAAAGGATGAATTTTGGATTGATTGAACATTCCTTGTCTGTGCCCATAGTTTCACTTACTTTTGCCCCAAATTTTGAGGATATGAACATTCACGAGTACCAAGGAAAATCGATTCTTTCAAGCTTTGGAGTTGCAGTGCAACGCGGAGTAGTAGTTGACAGTGTTAGCGAAGCGCATGAGGCAGGTAAGAAATTACAAGCCGAAACTGGTTCTGATTGGCTAGTAGTGAAAGCTCAGATTCACGCTGGTGGTCGAGGCAAGGGTGTCGTTACGGAGACAGGTTCACATGGTGTAGTATTGGCCAAGGGACTTGAGTTTGTGAAGGAGAAAGTAGAAGGAATCCTTGGCGGGCATTTGGTGACTGCTCAAACCTCAGAAAAGGGGAAGATGGTCAATAAAGTATTGTTGGCTGAAGACGTGTATTATCCCGGAGATTCAGAGCCATCTGAAATTTATATGTCGGTTCTATTGGATCGATCAACGGGTCGCAATATTATCATGTATTCTACTGAAGGTGGAATGAACATTGAGGAAGTTGCTGAAAATACACCTCACCTAATCTTCAAAGAAGAAATTGATCCTAAAGTGGGGATTCAAGCATTTCAATGTCGCAAGGTTGCCTTCAACCTCGGGTTGAGCGGCAAAGCGATGAAGGAAATGTCAAAGTTTGTCAAAGCTCTTTATTCGGCCTATGTTGGTTGCGATGCGAGTATGTTTGAGATCAATCCTGTATTGAAAACTTCAGATGATCGCATCATCGCCGTCGATGCCAAAGTAACACTTGACGACAACGCACTTTATCGCCATCCAGATTACAGCGTTATGCGCGATACTACAGAAGAGGATGCGATCGAAGTAGAAGCTGATGCAGCGGGATTGAATTACGTGAAACTGGAAGGTAATGTTGGTTGTATGGTGAATGGCGCAGGACTTGCGATGGCCACGATGGATATTATCAAGCTCTCAGGCGGTGAGCCAGCCAACTTCTTGGACGTTGGCGGTACAGCGGATGCTGAACGAGTAGAAAAGGCATTCCGTATCATTTTGAAAGATCCTTCAGTCAAGGCTATTCTAGTCAATATTTTTGGCGGAATCGTACGTTGTGACCGCGTGGCTCAAGGTATTGTTGATGCGTACAAGAACATTGGTGAGATGCCAGTCCCATTGATCGTTCGTCTCCAAGGCACCAACGCTGTTGAAGCGAAAGAACTCATTGACAATAGCGGATTAAGCGTTCATTCGGTTGTGCTATTGCAAGAGGCTGCGGATAAGGTTAGCGAGCTTTTGGGCTAAGGCACAGTATCAGAATTTTCTTACACACTTCGGGGCTTTGCCTACGGAACTAAAATGTGATGATGTGAGTTGAATTGGAGATAAATTCAATTCTCGATGAACATGAAATCACGTTTACTAATTTCTTTTGTACTGGCTTTTGCGGCCACAAATCTCTTTGCACAATATTCATATCTAGGCTCATGGAATTCCAGTGGCGTTCCCAATTATTTGGAGCTTACGGATGACGATATAGACCTCCAATTGTTGGAGGACATCAACTTGTCTTTGCCTGAACGTAAACCTGTTCCTACTTATCATCCCGAATATCTCACGGATGTCAATGATTTGGATATTCTGTTGTCGGAAGATGCAGATGTCTTCGTCACCTTTGTCCACGAAGGGGCTGGATGGAAAAATTCCCTGGCCTTTTATACTTACGATCAAAACGATCCACCGGAGACTGTTGGCGAAATAGGAACGCTGACATTGGTGTTTCCAAACTTCTCCTACCAAGGTGGTGGGGGCGGAATGCACTCTGGAAATAAAGTGCTTCTTGGAAGTTTTACCGCAGGAACGGGGATTGGATTTGCGCTGATTACACGAGGGTGGAACGGCGGTTCGCAAACAGTACAGAATAACTACTACACGGTATATTCCAATCCTGATTTTAATCCAGAAAGTTCACCTTCTTTGCGACAACATGCCGTGACTTTGAGCGATGCTTCAAGAGAACAAATCCTAATTGGATTTGAAGATATCAATCGAGAATGGGGTGGCTGCGACAATGATTTTAACGATGCCATTTTTTACGTGTCTTCAACCCCTTTTTCAGCCATTGACATTGAAAATATGCCAGTGGTGGCCAACGCACAAGTGAGTTGTAATTCGGTGCCGGAGAATTTGCAGACGGTCGATGTGAAACTGTATAAGTCGACCTTGACTTGGGATTCTTTGGATGATGCCGACCAGTATAGAATTCGATTCAGGGAATGGGGAACCGACGACCCTTGGCAGTACAGAAATGCTGCGGCGGACACCTTCTTAGTATTGGGTTCGATTACAGGCGATGAATTGGATCCAGCGACTTATTACGAGTGGCAAGTAGCGAGTACTTGTACAGGTGTGCAAACTTCGAATAGCGTGAAGCACGTTTTTCAAACCCTGCCTTATTGCGAAATGCCGACTGGGTATAGCGCGAGTAATATTACCTCCACCGGGGCGCGTGTGTCTTGGTCTAGTGTGGTTCAGGCCGACACCTATTTGCTGCGTTATTTCAAGGATGGAGATTCTTCATTTGAGTGGCGAAATTCGCAGGGATATACCTATTATGACATCGTAGGTCTTCAACCAAACACACAGTATTATTGGTCAGTAGGCTCAAGATGCGACGAGTTTGACTCATGCATGGCTCCCTATAGCGCTCATTATACCTTCACAACTGATGAAGAGGGAAGGGCCAAGGAAATTGATGAGCCAATTTGCGTTCCGCGTGGGAATTACCTGTCTTTTGACATGACGGAATCCTTGATCGCCACTGCTGGGGAGAAGAGCATTGTTCTTTCGGAGGATCTGAATGGTGACAGATCTCCCGATTTATTGGTAGGGACGCCTTATTCCAGCACAAAGGTGAGCGTGTATTACAACAATGAACCACAGGGGACCGGATTCTCAGGGCCTTACGATTTTGATCTGGGTACCAGTTATACAGCTCTCAGTTTGGGAGAGATAAATGGCGATGGGAAGCAAGATTTAATTGCTACGATAGGTACCTCGAATGAAGTGAGAATTTTTAAGAATTCAGGCACAACATTCGGGTTGTGGAAGACTTTAGAGACCGATCTATTTCCATCTTCATGTGTCGCAACCGACCTGGATGAAGATGGAGAAGCTGAGCTTGTGATCACCAATTCGGCGACCGATAAAACTCACCTCTACTCACGAAAGGAAAGTTCGTTGGATGAGGAAAAGGAAGAGCAGGGCAGCGATTGGAAGGAGTTCATGACTTTTTATACTGGCGAGGGTCCCAATCATATTGTAACGAAAGACCTAGATGGCAATCAGAAAAATGACCTGTGCATCGTCAATGACTTGGCTGAAAGTGTAGTGTTGGTTTTCAACGGAAACGAGGCAGATAGCACCTCTTATATCAAATCAATTTACGAACCCGGACATCCACCTGTTGGTGTTGCTTTCCACGACTTTAATGCCGACGGACTGGTAGATATGGCGGTAATCACGAAAGAGAATCCAACACTCACGATTTATCAAAACATTGGAGGGGAGGACAATCTCATGTTTGAAGAAGTCCTTGAGATCACGCTTGAAAGCGAACCTATAGCTATTCAAGTGGGGCACTTTTCTGAGGAGGGCTTGGCCGATATTGTTATAGCCTCTAAGGACAATGCTAGTTTGACTCTTTTTCAGGCACAAGGCCAAATGGAGATAGCCATGAGTGAGGGGGTGGGCTATTCAGGCAATGGAAGCGTCAAAGGAATAGTATGCGCCGATTTTAATTTGGACGGCAAAGATGATATTGCTGCCACTTTAGTCGGAGGTGGAGTCGATATCCACTACAGCGGCACGGAAGGAGATGGAATGAACGTCAAGATTCTTGATCAACAAAGTGATGATATAGTCTTCTACCGCGCTCAACCTACTTTTGTGCCAGAGACGATTCAATGGCAAATTGGCGACGGAATTTCTTTCGTTGATTTAGCCGACGGTGAGGGTGTCACTGGATGTCAAAGCGAGAACATTCGAATTAGTAAAGACGAGTTTGCTTTTCAAGGCACGCATTTGAGATGTGTAGTAAAAGATTCGGATTGTGGTAATTCACATGTTTCTGAAGCCCTCAAATTGTTCGAAGCTGTCGAAGATCACGTCTTTGAGATTTTCCCCAATCCAGCTCACAATGTTATTCAAGTGCGGTACAATGATCATGACATCACCACTGCAGATGTGATTCTGGCGAGCGCCAAAGGGGCCATTGTATGGCAACAAACATTTGACGATTTGAAGGGCGAGTTGAACTGTTCAATTCCCCTGAATGAAATTAGCCAAGGAGTTTATATTCTTCAAATTCAATCGAATGAAACAACCGTTTCCGAGCGGGTCATAAAATACTAGCGTAAAAAATACAAGGTCGGCAAGAGAATTGTGAGGAAGAGACCTGGTGCAAATGAGGAGAGAACCCGGACCTAACGAGGCCCGGGTTTTCTATTTGAGAAATTTCATTTGCCTTGTGCTAAATCTTTTTAAAGAACACGCACCAAGGTCAATCCATCGCGCACGGGGAGAAGGATGTTTTGAACGCGCTTATCGTCTTGAATCAATTGGTTTAGCTCCACGAGAGTTTGTGTTTCGAGGTCGTTTTTCGCAACTTTCTCCGTCACTTTGCCACTCCAAAGAACATTGTCGATCAAGATATGTGCCCCTGGTTTCAAGGTTTTCATCACCAAATTATAGTAGGCAAGGTAATTCTCCTTGTCGGCATCGATAAACACCAAATCCCAATCCTGATTTAAAGTCGGAATAACCTCCAATGCTTGGCCGACGTGCAATTCGATCGCTTGCTGCATCCCCGCACGTTCAATGTATTTCAGCTGTAATGGTTGCAGTTCCTCATTGATATCGATGGAGTGTAACTTGCCATTTTCCTGCAATCCTTCGGCCAAACAAAGCGCTGAGTAGCCTGTGTATGTTCCTATTTCGAGAACATATTTCGGTTTCAGCATATGACTGATCATGCTGAGGAGTCGGCCTTGAAACGGACCGGAAAGCATTCTCGGAATCAGGACTTTTTGCCACGTTTCTCGCTGCAGATCTTTTAAGTAATCTGGCTCATCAGAAGTGTGGGCACTGGTATAACGATCAATTTCTTCAGGAAGAAACTCCATGTTTTATATTCCGCAGAAGTTTCCGAAAAACGATAGGAATGAAAGTAGATCACTGGTATTAACCATGTCATCACCGTTCAGATCTGTCACACAATCCACTTCACATCCGAAGCTACCCAAGAGCAATAATAGGTCTGACGTGTTGACAATCAAGTCGCCGTTGTAGTCTCCCATGCACATTTCATCTCCTTCAATTACACCATTGCAGTTGTTGTCGATACCGCTTGAAGTTCCTGGTGCACCTGGATACATATCTCCATTCGAATCATCACAATCCTGATCATTGGCGACCATGTTCGGTGGTTGAGCGCATGACAAGGTGCTGTTAAAAGCATCTCCGAATCCATCCATGTCGGCATCCATATACCAAACTTGAGCACCATCAATGATCGTGTCGTCCAAGTCGTTGCAATCTAGTCCGCCATATTCAAAAGCCATCTCGCCATCCATGTCTTGATCGTAGTCGTTCAAGCCATCGCAGTTTTGATCGATTCCGTCGTACCAGATTTCGGTCGCATCAGGGTTGATTGAAGCGTCGTTGTCGTCACAATCTGAAAGCGTAGTCCAAGTATCGCCGTCGATATCCGTAATTCCAGCACAATCGAAGAAAGGTTGTTGGCAGTTTTCAAGTACACAAGCAGCGCAGGCAGCTTCGCTACCAAACAGACATTCTAGGAAACAACTGTTAGACGCACATGCAGCTTGACCTGAAAAACATAGTATACAATCTGGCGTATAAGGAGTAAGTGGAGTCATGCAATCGATCATGCATTGCTCTGGATCGCCAGCGAAAATACAGCTTGTACCACAGTCGGTAGCTACTTGTGCTGTTGAATCACCATAAGCGGCCATCCATTGTAAATCTGCTTCGGTACAACTGCCTTGAGCTAGTGCGGCGGTTGACAAACAAAGAATAAAAACAGTATTCAGTAAAAGGTAAAGGTTTTTCATACAATTTGGTTTGGTGTGCTAAAAATAATCAATTTATGCGGTACAATACCACGATAGAGTAAATTCGCAGGCAGACTATAAGGATTGAATACAAGTGTGTGCGTTCAGTTTTGTCAGACAAGTTATTTTAGAGTGTTGACAATGAACTAGGTAGCGATAAAAATAATCGATAATTGGAAGAAGAAGAGGACAAACAGAGGAGTTTAATTTTATTGCTGGCTGGCGCGACAATCATCGTCATGCCCTTAATCGCAATGCTCGTCGATTGGTTTTCTGATTCGGTCGATATGTCGGAACGCTTACTCCGAGGAGCACCTTTATATGCTCAAGTGGGCTTAGGATTGGTGATGGGAGTGGGTTTTGGTGCGCTTGCTCAGTTCATTGTTGAGCGCAAATTCATGCAGGCGGTGAATTTGAAGTATACCAATATGATTGCCGATTTAAGACTGAATACGCCGGAAATCATCTTCATCTCATTGTGTGCTGGGGTGGGAGAGGAAGTCTTGTTTAGAGGTGCCATCCAACCACTGTTGGGCATCGTGATTACGGCGGTGATTTTTGTGGCCATTCACGGTTATCTGAATCCAAGGGACTGGAGGATATCATTGTATGGTGTGTTCATGACCGGGGTCATTTGTGTGATTGGGTATGCCACAGAAACAGTAGGAATTTGGTCGGCCATTGTTGCGCATACCGTGATCGATATTTACTTGCTCAAACGCATGAAGTTTTCCTGAACAATCAGAACTTCCCCAATTCAATCAAATCTTCTTTGTAATCGTATTGCAGGTCCTCTTCGAGTTTGCCCACCGCATTTTCGATGAGTATTCGCTGACGGGCATATAAGTCACACATGGCTTTGTTGCGTTTGATGGATGGAGTGAATCGAGCCAGCCCCTTGCAGAAGTGAATCAGCAGCTCAACTTCTGTCGTTTTAATCTGCGAATACCGAATATGCTTCTTCGTGCCAGCGAGTATTTTACGGATTCCTTTTTTTATCCAATAAGTTGACTTGCGGTTAATAAGCGTGAATTGCTCGTCTATTTCAGATTTTACCGTTTCGATAAATTCAGCTTCGTTGGAAGCGTCAAAGAGCAAGTAGGAGAGGAGTTCTTTGTTGTCTTTCTTGTATTTGGCAAGGCGCAGACAAACAACTTGAAGTTCCTCGGGGGTGAGGTAGCTCAGTTCTTTCTTGAGGTCTTTGAGTGGGGCTACTTTCATTGTTTGGATTGGGGCGTGTATTTGCTATGCGCAAATTATAGATTTTCCTACTAGTTTGCCAAGCTGTTCCAACGAATGGAATCAGAACAGGCGCTGCAAAATTCTGTACATTTGCCGAATGGCTAAGAATCGCAAACGTCAGGATGGCGTCGTGTTTTCGACGAACGCTAATTACGATTATTCTTCCCAGGATGAGCCGGAAGAAGTAACACTGGAAGCTGGGAAGCAGGATCTTCGTGTGTTTTTAGATAGGAAACAACGGAAGGGCAAGGTCGTAACACTCATCACAGGGTTTGTAGGCTCGGCCGATGATTTGTCGGATTTGGGAAAAACGCTCAAGTCAAAGTGTGGCGCAGGAGGAAGTGCAAAAGATGGTGAAATAATTATTCAAGGGGATTTCAGAGACAAAGTGATGGTCATGCTGGCAGATCTTGGGTACAAAGCAAAGAAAGCAGGTGGCTGATCAATATTTAAGTATCCCCGGAGAGAATACCCATTCGGAGTATCTCGTAAAAACTTTATCTGGACTCGAAGACATTTTGTACGCCGAAATGGAAGCTCTTGGGCTGACTGATTTGCGCAAGACAACACGTGGAGTATGGTTTGCTGGAAGCATGACCGATATGATGCGCGCCAGTTATTCATTGCGGACTGCTCTTCGGGTAATCATGCCGATCGCCAAGTTTTCGGCTTATGATGAGCGCCGATTGTATAAAAAATCGAAGGAGATTGCTTGGGAGGATTTCATGTTGTTGGATCAAACGTTCTCGATTGATGCCAATGTGCGTTCGGAGATTTTTACGCACTCTCACTATGCTGCCTTGCTGGTCAAGGACTCAATAGTCGATCGATTTAGAGAGAAGTTTGATCAGCGACCAAACGTTGAAATAAGTGTTCCAGATTGGCGGATTGACTTGCATATTGACGATCAAGAAGTAACGATATCGATTGATGCTACGGGAAATTCGCTGCATAAGAGAGGTTACCGCTTGGTGGCTCCCGGAGCACCTGTGAACGAAGTGTTGGCAGCTGGCATGGTCGCTTTGTCGGGGTGGACGGCTGATAAACCTTTGGTAGATCCTATGTGTGGTTCGGGAACGATTCTGGCCGAAGCCTATATGCATGCGAGGAATATCGCACCACAAAAATACCGTCGACACTTCGGATTCTTTTGCTGGCCTAACTACAAAGAAGAAGCTTTTAGCCAAATAAAAGCCGAACGAGACGCCTTGGAAAATGATGTTGAACCACAACTTTTTGGCAGCGATATCCAAGAAGAGCGAATTGGGTCGACGAGAACGACTTTGATGCATTTGGGGTGCAAAGAGCCTAATTTGAAATATGCCGACTTTTTCAAAAGCTCTCCTCCAGTTGAAGAAGGAGTTATGATTACCAATCCGCCGTACAACATTCGCGTGCAGGTAGATGATATCGTGGAATTCTATCGGAACTTGGGCACAGCTCTTAAGCATGAGTGGCCAGGGTGGAATGCCTGGATTTTAGCTCCGGAGGACGGACCGTTCAAGCAAATTGGTTTGAAGCCAGACAAGAAATACCCTATTCACAACGGTCAGCTCGCTTGTAAATTCCAGGGATATACCTTGTTCAAAGGCAAGCGGAAGGAGAATTTGGCTTCACGTTAATTATCACTTTCGACACAATAAATATTTTTCTTGGACCCACTTGACCGCTAAGCTGCTGTTCTGCATTGAGCAAATGTGAAAGGTGGTTTGATTATTTCCCTTTTGGGAATCCAATCTGATATTGTTGATATCCAAGGGCTTATCCACGTGAGAATCTTAGGAAGTCAAGAATGTTCTGCGTCAACGTAACGCTTGTTCGTATATATTCGTTGAGAGGCATGGTATCACTCGATTTTAAGGAATGAGTAATTTTTTCGTCACAAAAGACGTTAATAGGGTGAAACCGAACCAAAGCACTATGGAAAAACTAAAAAGAACTGGATTAGTCGTGCTGTTACTCAGTATGGCTCATTTTTCCCATTCCCAAGTTTACGACGACTACATTGGGGCGGGGCACGACGGAGGAATTTCCGTGAGCTCCAGCAGCGAATCAAATGGGACCGACGACGCAAACACCATCAACGGATTTGGACTAGATCAACACCTAGTCGATGCATCAAGATTCTTGGGGCAATCGACCTTGGGTTACAATTACGAGGACATTGAGTATTGCGCTCAGCTCGGAATTGAAAATTGGATCGACGAGCAAATGTTAATGCCAAGTGCATCGTACTTGGATACGACCAATATGATTTGGGGGCACTTCCTTCAGGCCTACGATGATATGTGGGGAATTCCTGCCTTGGAGGAGAATGGAGTTTTTCCTTATTCCAATTATTTCAGAATGGCTTGGTGGAACAATGCCCAAAAAGGAGAAGATCAACTGCGCCAGCGCGTAGCCTTGGCTTTGAGTGAAATTTTGGTGATTTCCGAGCAGTCGGATCTCAACTTGAACTCCATGGGACTCGCACACTACTATGACGTATTGTACGAAAACGCCTTTGGGAGCTATGAGGATATCCTCATGGAGATTACCTATCACCCGGCGATGGGATTTTACCTTAGTCATTTGAATAATGAAAAGACCGACCTGGAAAATAACGTGCACCCGGATGAGAATTTTGCCCGCGAGATTATGCAGTTGTTTACGATCGGTTTATTTGAGTTGGGTCCTGATGGAACAGTCTTGTTAGACGAGAACGATGTGCCTATTCCGACCTATGACAATGATGATATCAAGGAATTGGCGAAGATCTTTACAGGTTTTGGACCAGCTCAATATTGGCTTCCGTTTCAGGATCTTTCTGGAGTTGAGGTTATATGGGGAAGTAGTTCGAATTCAGTTCCTGTGATCAACCTTGAACTTCCAATGGTGATGTTCAACGAATGGCACGAGCCAGGAGAGAAGTACTTGTTGAACGATTTGGTTGTTCCAAGCGGGCAGACCGGCGATCAGGATGTAGCGATGGCCGTTTCGAACTTGTTCAACCACCAAAATACAGGGCCTTTTGTATGCACGAGATTGATCCAGCGATTGGTGAAATCAAATCCCACACCTGAATACGTGGAACGAGTTGCCGAAGTGTTTGCCAACAACGGTGACGGCGAACGAGGTGATCTTGGAGCAGTCGTAAAGGCCATCCTTATGGACGATGAGGCACGAGATTGCGCTTGGATCGATTTCGAAGATAGCGGCAAAATGCGCGAACCACTGCTGAGATACAGTCAGATGTTGGCCGCCTTTGATGCCTCAAATGAATCAGGAAGGTTTTGGAATGTTGGTGCCACGTGGGAGCAAACGACTGGTCAAAGTGTTCTAGCTTCACCAACCGTATTCAATTTCTTTATGCCTGATTACGCCCCTCCTGGGCCGATTACCGACGCCGAGTTGGTCGCTCCTGAATTTCAAATTATGACTTCGAGTACCACGATCAACTATGTGAATACGACCTACTATATGCTGTTGGCCGATTACTACACCGAGGTGTCTTCAGTGTCTAGCACAGCTTTCGCGGGAATCCCGGGATACGATACCGATGAGTTGGATCCGACGGATTATGTGACCTTGGACTTCACCAATGAGTTTGGAATGGTCAGTGACTTGGAAGGTTTGATGAACCGACTGGATATTCTCCTGTGTGGAGGAACCATGTCGGATGAATCAAAGTCGACCATCATTGATGTCATCGATCAGTTCTTTGGAGAGCCGAATTTGACGATCAAAACAGCACTATTCTTAACACTTGTCTCACCGGATTACGTAATCCAGAAATAGAAGATCATGGGAAAGCACAAAGTATCACGAAGAAAATTTCTAGGTCAGGCAAGCTGTGCAGCAATAGGCACCACTACAGCCCTGAACTCTATGCTCAATCTGGATATGATGGGAGCATTGACCGCACCTACATTGAAGCCACTTCGTCGAAGAAGCGAAGATTATAAGGCCATGGTGTGCATCTTATTAGCAGGAGGAAATGACAGTTTCAATATGGTTGTTCCAACGTCAACGGAACAGTACAATACCTATCAAACATCACGGTCAAATTTGGCCCTGCCCTCAGGTGACCTACTTCCACTTAATTATACGGATGGGAATGGGGTAAATTATGGACTCCATCCTGCCATGCCTGAAGTACAACAAATGTTCAATGATGGGAAAATAGCGATGCTCGCAAATGTCGGCACGCTCGTTGAACCAACCACCAAGGCGCAAGTATTAAGTCAGTCAGTTCCTCTACCATTGGGACTGCTTTCACATTCCGATCAAGCGAAACATTGGCAAACATCCATACCTCAGTCGCGTAATGCCAATGGTTGGGGAGGGAGAATTGCCGATATCGTGAATTCAATGAATTCCAACCAGAACGTGAGCATGAATATCAGTCTGGCCGGAACAAATGTCTTTCAACTTGGAGCCAACAATACCGAGTATTCCGTTCAGAATTTTGGATCGGGTAGTGTAGGCATTCAGGTGTTGGACAGCGAACAGTTGTTCGAACAAGTGATTGGAGGCGGCGTCGAAAGTCTGCTCAACCAACAATACCAGGATATCTTTAAGCAGACCTACAGAGAGAAGATTCTTTCATCTCAAGGTCAACACACAGAATTCAGTCAAGCCATCGACGGAGTGAATCCGTTTGCTACGATGTTTTCAGACAACAGTTTGTCTCAAGACTTGAGCATGGTGGCGAAGACGATTGCTGCGCATGAGACCTTGGATATGCAACGTCAAACATTCTTTGTCACTTTGGGAGGCTGGGATCATCACGACGATGTATTGGACAACCAAATGGCCATGTTGTCGATGGTAAGTCAGGCCATGAACGAGTTTAACTCGGCGCTAGAGGAAATTGGAATGGCCGACTGTGTTACGACTTTTACAGTAAGTGATTTCGCTCGGACTTTATCGTCGAATGGAAACGGAACCGATCATGCTTGGGGTGGAAACTGCCTGGTGATGGGAGGAGCTGTGGCTGGAGGAAGTATCTACGGTCAATTTCCTGATTTGGCGATTGGCAGCGATGTTGAAGTCGGTGGCGGCGGTGTCATTATCCCGGGACTTTCGACCGATGAGTATTTTGCCGAGCTGGCCATGTGGTTTGGAGTACAGGATTCTGATATGGAATACCTTCTTCCCAACCTTGAGAATTTCTTTAACATTGGCAGCGGACAGCCAATCGGATTTATGAATCTTTAATTGACGATCATGACACGATATATAAAACACACTTTATACACGACGGCAGTGATTGCCATGAGTCTAATGTCCAACAACGCCTTTGCCCAATGCAATGGCGGACATAGCACTGATCCAACCGATATGTGGCTTAGTTGCAGCGGACAAGCCAACCCAAATCCTGCCCGAGCGCAAGAACATTGGATACTCTATGACTTGGCCAATTTGTACGCTATCAATGAGTCGGTCATTTGGAATTACAACGTACCTGGCGAAACCGATAGAGGGATTAAATCCATCGTGATTGATACATCGACCAATGGAAGTACTTGGAATGCCTGGGGATCGTATACAGTAGGAGAAGCTGCTGGTAACGAAACCTATGAAGGCGAAGTGGGTCCTGATTTCAATGGAATTGCGATTCGCTATATCCTGATTTCTGTAGTTGAAAACTGGGGCGATGCCGAGTGCAGTGGATATGCCGAGATAAAATTCAACGTAGGCCCAGGAGCAACAGCGGTCGAGGAACAAGTGGATCCTTCGATAGGTTTTTCAGCTTATCCAAGTCCGGCTAGTTCACTTCTAACCATAAACATGGATGAATACCGAGGTGGCTACATCGACGTACTCAATGCTTCCGGGGAGATAGTTCTTTCACAGTCGGTTACAAGTGATCGCACCACAATCGGAATTAGCGACTTGGCCGAAGGAATGTACTTCGTTCGCGTGACCGATAGCGACGGATTAAGCGCCGTACAGCGGTTCACCGTGATGCGTTGACAACCGTATGAATCTTATTCAAGGGGCCAGCTTTAACGTTGGCCCTTTTTGTGTCCATCTGTTTTGACAAGAATATCAATGCGTTGGAGAAGATAACAATCAGCGACAAGCGCAAATGAATAAACTCTTCACCAAGTTCAGAAGTCAGCTGTGGCAATCCGCTTTTTGTGACTTATGCTTGGGCGATCAACGAAGCAGGAGTCGATGAATTTGTGTGTCCAAGTCGGTGCGAACCTTAACCAGATAAGTGCCAGCTGCCAGCGCGTCCAACTGAATGGGCACACTTCCGATATTTCGTGACCAATTGTGCTTCATAAGAAGTTGGCCTAGGTAATCAAATAGCTCGACCGAAACAATCTGGGCATTGGAACGAGCAAAAAGGATTCTGTCGTCGTTGGGATTTGGGTAGATCGAACTAGACATTTGGCCTTGTGCCTTATAAATCAAAGAATAGAGACGAGATTCTGGCTCGGTTTCGACATCTTCCGTGAGGAGAAATTGATTTTCATCGAAAAAGCAGATGCCTTCCAGTTTTTGTGCGTCGATGGCAAAATCTTCTCCTTGCATTTTGGTGACTGGATTGTAGGAAGATATGGAGCTGTCGGACACAAAGTAAATCATGTTGTTGACGTGATCCAGTGCTGCTCCAGTGATTCGATTTTGGCGGGGCAAACTGTCAATTAGAGTTGCAACATGTGAACCCGAAGTGATAGGGAGGGTGTAATGTTTTGAGTGATTTGTGTTTCCGTGGTCTTTCGAAAAGAAGTGGATGTGCTGATTAAAAACGACCATGGCCTCGCAGTCGAAATTCGAGCTATTGTCGGGAAGCGGGTCAGGCTCCTGATCAGAATAAGAGTAATGAATCGTTTCAAAATTGAAAATCGTGTCCTGATTCATCTTGGATTCGAAGTCATCAATTCGATAAATGGTCAGGTCTGTCCGATAACTCAAGTTATTCCCAATGTCGCCAATAAAGAGTGTCCCGTATTCATCGAGTTGGAGTTCCTCCCAATCGACATTGGCAGCCCCAGAAATTTCGATCCGGTGAATGATGTCGCCCGACTCGCTTAGTTCGTACAAGGTGGCAGAATTGCCGCTATCACCAATCACAAATACGCGGGCATCGGTCGTTCGAATAATCCCCGATACTTCGAAAACCGTGGGGTCGATAAGACCCAGAAAATGCACATCGACCGATTGGGCCTTTCCAAAACAGAAGGAGCACAAAGACAGTATGAATAATAGTCCTTTCAAGGAAGGGATAAGGTTAATACTTCTTGGTTGTTATCGCTAATGACTTGAACGATATAAATTCCAGCGCTCATTTCCGACAGGTCTAGGGTGAAGAAATTTTTACCCTCTTCCATGTATTTGAACCGCTCCAGAACCACTTTTCCCGAGTTGTTGGTCACGAGAATGCGGCTTTGGGTTCGCTCTTCGCTTTGGTATACAAGTTGAAATGAACTGTCTTCTCCTGAATTGTCTATCGT
>JADFAK010000069.1 GCA_015665315.1 Flavobacteriales bacterium
GTCCTCCTTACATGGGACAGCTTCCATCGTCTCCGTTTAGGTGGAAAGATCTAGAATTTGGAGTTGACTCAAAAAATACGATGGACTTTTGGATTGGGGTGTCTCTTCATCCTTCTGAACGCTATTGCCATATACTTTGAGCAGTATTATGTCATGGCATTGCCCTTGGCTCTTCTGGTTCTTTGGGCAGCGTTTTTCCAATTGGAGAAACTCATTTTATTCATTGTCTTTTGTACACCCCTTTCGTTGAATCTCGAACAACTGGAGATAGGCGATATTGGATTCTATCTACCCACGGAGCCCCTTCTTTTCGGTGTTTTGTTCCTCTTTTTATTCAAATTGCTATCTGGTGAGAGCATCGATCGGCGTATTTGGGCGCATCCTATTTCCTACATAATTTACGCTTATATCGGGTGGATGATGATCACTACGATATCGAGTGAACACATTGTTGTCTCCATTAAATTCTTGATTGCCAAACTCTGGTTTATTGTTCCAATATTCTTTATCGGCGCGCAAATATTCAAGCGATATAGCCAAATCAAGGTCTTCTATCTCTTGTACATTTTCCCCTTGCTTGGCGTAATTGTGTACACCATTGTGCGGCATTCAACCTATGGCTTTGACAAAGATGCTGGTCATTGGGTCATGGAACCATTTTATAAGGACCACACCTCCTATGGGGCAGTCTTGGCCATGTTCTATCCTGTTCTCGTTGGCTTGGTCATTAAAAAGAACAACAGTCCGCTAATGCGCGCCTTGTTAATATTGGGATTGGTCATACTCACGGCTGGGATAATTCTCAGTTATACACGAGCGGCATGGGTAAGCCTCTTGGCCGCGATTGTAGTCATGGTTTGCATGTTGCTCAAGATTAAGTTTCGTACGCTTTTCATATCATTCATTGCCGTCGTGGCCTTCGCGTGGTCGGCGCAAGAGCAGATCGTCATTATGCTGGAGAAGAACACGCAAGACTCAAGCGACAATCTTGCAGAGCACGTCGAATCAATATCCAATGTAAGTTCTGATGCATCAAACTTGGAGCGCTTGAACCGTTGGAATTGTGCTATGGAGATGTTCTATGAACGTCCGATCGTAGGCTGGGGACCAGGTTCTTACCAATTCGTCTATGCGCCATTTCAAAGATCACAAGATTTAACCATCATTTCAACCAACAATGCAGATGGAGGAAATGCCCATAGCGAGTATTTAGGTCCGCTCGCTGAACAAGGAGTTCCGGGCATGCTCATCGTGGTTGTACTTGTTATGTACGCTTGCTACTTCAGCTTCCAATTATTCCAGAAAGTAAAAGGCTTGGATACCCGTATCGTGGTGATGTCCACTTTTATGGGTTTATTCACCTATTTCGTACATGGGGTAATGAATAATTACTTAGACACCGATAAGGCCTCTATCCCGTTTTGGGGATTTCTCGCTATTCTCGTAGCGATCGATATTTACCATAAGGATGGAAACACCAGTGAACTAGAAGAGCCGGCAAGTTAAAAGTGCGGTATCATCTATGTAGGGCATACTTCCCCGATAATCTTCCAGCGATTGCATAATTAACCGGTTCAACTGCTCTGGAGTTTTTTCGAGATTGGCTAGGATTAATTCTTCCAAAGCTTCCAGGCTATACTCTTCGTGGTCTTCATTCTCCAACTCGACTAGTCCGTCGGTATAACAAACAACCAAGGCATTCTTATCCAAAACCAAGGAGCCTTGACTTATCGTTGGAATTTCTTCAAACATCCCTAGGCCGATAGACCCCAAGCTCAGGAGTTCCGCTTTTCCTGCGGCGTTGACACTTACTGGCGGATTGTGACCACAGTTGATGTAGCGCAATTCGCGTGTTTCATTGTTGAATATTGCGATGAAGAAAGTGATATACTTCTCCCCCATCGCACTGGACATCACCCGACTGTTTAGCTCGCGCACCACCTCTTCCAATGACATATTGCAATAGGTGAAAATTGCTCTGAGGTAGGCCTGAAAATTAGACATTAAGAAGGCCGCTGAAACCCCCTTTCCAGAAACATCGGCCATGCAAAACATGACTTCTTGCTCATTGAGCTGCATGAAGTCGTAATAATCTCCTCCAACTTGCTGGTGGGGCTTGTAGACGGCCGCAATTTCATGCAAGTCATTTTTTGGAAGTGTATCAGGCACCAGCAAGGCTTGCATTTCAGCCGCCAATTCTAACTCCTTCTTCGTTCGCTCCTGTCGCAGAATGTCAACGGCCATTTTTTCATTCTCGATAGCCACCAAAATAATATTGGTGAAAGTCTGAATGAAATTCATGTGCTTGATCACAGGGCTCACCTTAATTTCCTGCTCACCGATATCCCCAACCAATAAATAGGCGATGGGCTTGTCGTTGTGAGACACGGGGATGACAATATCAAAAGCTTCATCCGAAACTGAAGAATCGATATTTAACGAAATATTGTTGGACTGCTTGAAGTAAGTTTCGTCTGCGATATCGCCGATTTCCCCCTCAACTCCATATTTCAAAATACACTTCCAAGCACCGTCGAAGGCGAAGAGAATCACCTTTTCAATGCTCAAATCGTCGCGCAGCGTGGTCTTGTAAATGGCCAAAAGCTCCTCTGTACCCACCTTGTTGTTTATGGCTTTGGTGGTTTCCAATAAAGACTGGAGTTTGAAATCCTTGTCTTTAATTCGGTCTAAAAGTCTTTTTTGTCGAATGGCCATTTGATTTGTTGGAATGCTATCTAAGTTATTTTAATTTTTCGATTATCTCAGGAAGTTTCCGAATCATTCCCAATTCACGCCATTTGGCGCGGGCCTCTTGCGCTGGACTTCCCAAGTAGGTTTTCCCTGGTTCTAGGTCTTGCATCAATCCGCTTTGCCCCAAAACTACTGCTCCTTTTCCAAGTCGGATATCACTGATTACTCCTACTTGTCCCCAAAGCACCACATCATCTTCAACCGTCACGCAGCCCGCGATTCCCACTTGGGCAGCAAACAGACAATTGCGACCAATGACCGTATCATGTCCAATGTGAACGTGGTTGTCCATTTTTGTTCCCGCCCCAATAACGGTGTCGGAGGTAACACCTTTGTCTATCGTACACAAGGCTCCAATTTCGACATCGTCGTGTACGACTACCCTTCCGCACGTATGCATTTTCGAATACTTACCTTCCTTCTTCTGGTAGTAAAAAGCATCCGCACCTAGCACTGCATTGGCATGGATTACCACACGATTTCCAATGACTGTATTATCATGAATAACGACCCCAGCATGGATCACGCAATCCTCTCCAATGGTCACATTTGAACCCAAACTCACATGTGGAAAAAGCTTGGTGCCCTTTCCTATTTGAAGCTGCTCTCCTCGGTTTGTTTCCCACGGATTAAACGGACTAAAATGCCTCGTAAGCTTATTGAAATCGTTGAAGGGGGTCTTGGAAACGAGCAGGCCTTTTCCCGGCGGACAATCCACTTCCTTGTCTATAAGGATCGTCGTTGCCGCCGAATTGAGTGCTTTGTCGTAATACTTCGGATGGTCTACAAAAACCAAATCCCCTGGCCTAACACGGTGAATCTCATTGATGCCCGAAACTAGGTGATTGGCGTCTCCGACAAATGTACATCCAAGCAACTCTGCAAGTTCGCACAAGCTTTTACCAGGGAGAAAGTCCATGGATGAATTATTTTTTCACCCTTTCAGAATACTCTCCCTTGCGCGTATCCACCTTGATCCAATCTCCAGTATTTATGAATAGGGGAACACGAATCTCCGCACCTGTATCGATGGTAGCAGGCTTCAACGTATTTGTTGCCGTATCACCTTTGAGTCCAGGTTCGGTATACGTTACTTCGGCTTCAACATGAGGAGGAACTTCTACACCGAGCGCAACTTCTTCATCGGCATGAAACATGATCTGACAATCCAACCCGTCCTTTAGAAACTGAGGAGAATCGATAAGTTCTTTGGCGATAGGCACTTGCTCGTACGTTTCCGTATTCATAAAGTGATAGCCCATATCGTCGTTATATAGGTACTGATAGTTACGTGTTTCGATACGAACCACATCAATTTTCACTCCAGCATTGAAGGTGTTGTCAACCACACGACCCGTGCTCAAATTTTTCAATTTCGTGCGCACAAACGCCGGCCCTTTACCCGGTTTTACGTGCAAAAATTCAACTACTTGCCACAATCCGTCTTTCAAATTGATGCAAAGACCGTTCTTGATATCTGATGTATTTGCCATAATATATGTTCTTACCCGCAAAAGTAGACAATCCAATTCAATGGAAACTACTGCACTTATGAGGAATCGAAGTTTTAATTTATCCAAGCTGCCCTCATGGAGACACTTATTTTTAGCGACGAGCGCAAATGCTTGTTTCTCCTAAATGAATATATTGTCGTCAACGTCGTACTTTTGATTCGAAGGGATCGAAATGGTGAATGTTTTAAAGAATTCGGGCTTATGACTATGCTGCTGTGCCAAGGACATTCCTTCTTCAATTATAATACTTTGCTATTTTGATACGACGACTTCTAATCATACCCCTATTGGTCATTTGCACTTTAGTGCTAAACGGACAAACACATGTGTACAACAGCGAGTTTGGCTATCCAAGTGATATGGTGGCCAATATTCAGTCGGGACATGTGAATTTAGGTATGGAGTTGATGTGGTCAAAGGCTCTGTTGAGTGTTCGGGAAAATTATATCTACGACGGCTTTAGTAGCAGTGGGTTCGATGCACTTTATGTTGTTCGCGACGGACAACTATTCCTGGGTGACAGTCAGTTCTCCAGCGATATTTTATACACTTACCGCCAGGGAAAGATTTACCGCGGCGACAGTGAATTTATGATGGATCAATTGTACACTTTTGACCGCGGCAAGTTATACCAAGGCAACAGTACGATGGTTTTTGATTTTCTATTGATGTTTGACAGCGAGCCTACCCTTCCCGAGTTATTCGCCGTTTTGCTTGCACTAGAATTACTCTGACCTATGCAACTGAACAAAATCCTTCTCCTGCTTTTCTGTCTCGGTCTCTCCACATTGAGCCTTGCCCAAGATCCGCGAGCAATGAGCGAACAATTGGATTCAGAGATTGGTCAATTGTTCATTTCGAAAAAATACAATCCTGAAGCGGCGCTTAGACGAGCTTATGAAATCGACGAGATTACAAAAAGCAATCGCTTTCACAATGTGCGCATCCGTTGCTTGAATTTAATCTCTATCATTCATATGGACAGGGAGATGTATGGATACGCCGACTCCACATTGAACCTTGCGCACACGATTTCCCATGATTTCAATGATTCCCTTTTAATGGGATCGACTTTGGTGAATTGGGCCAAGTTGGATATGATTCGGGGCGACTATTTATCGGCCACCGACAAGGTTCTTAAAGCCAAAACAATATTTGAACTTAAACAGCGCGTGAAGGGTGAAATACATTGCGCCTACTTACTTGCACAGGTTCACTTCCATCGTCAGCTATACGCCGAAGCCAACGATGACTTGATTTGGGGGATCGACAAGAGCAAACTGTTGAAAGACACCATTCTCGAAGCAGCCGGATTGGTGAACCTAGGATTGAACCAAAAAAAGCAAGGCCAACCAAGCGATGCCATTAATTCGTTGAAGCGCGCTTCCAGCTTGTTGAGTCGCTGTCAAGAGCAAGGAGATATCCTCCAGGCTTGGCTTGCACTATCTTCTCTCTACGCCGATCTTGGCAAGAAAGAAGAAACGCTGGAGTACATCACAAGTGTGCGCAAATCGGAGAAGTTGGACCCACACCTGCCCACACGTGCCGAAGCTTTGTTGGTACGAAGCAACTTGCACCACAACTTAGGAGAATTCGAGACCAGCATCCTCTTTGCCGACTCGGCATGGGTATTGTCACAGGGCATTGACCATGGGGATGTTGGAGCGAGGGCGCTGGATCTGAAGCAAAAATCCTTGTACGGAGCAGGAAGGTATCAAGATGCTTACGAAGTGCTTAACCTAAAAAATGAGGTCGTAGACTCTACAGTCACACGAATCAATCAGCGAGAAATTAACGAATTGGAGAAAATGTACCGCGATGCTACAAAGGATCGTGAAATCCTGCTTTTGCAGACTAGTCAGCTCTCCAAAGACAAAACGTTCGACAGAATTATATTTGCGCTTGTCGCTGTTTTAATTGTCCTATTATTTTTAGGAGGGTGGTATATGTTTAGGAATCGGCAGCGGAGATTGCATGACAAGTTTGACAAAATCGACTTGGAGCAAAAGGCTTTGAAGGCGCAGATGAATCCACATTTTATTTTCAATGCGCTCAATTCAATTCAAAGTTCGATTTTGAATGAAGATCGGATGCTGGCCTATGAGTTTCACAACAAATTTACCAAGCTGATGCGCCGAATTCTCACCTTATCTCGCGAAGAATTTGTTTCGATGCGGGACGAGTTGGAGACGCTCAAATTGTACATTGATTTGGAAAGGTATAGGGCCGACAATGCGTTTGATGTTGAGTACCAGATTGACGAGGCGATCAACCTTGACCGACAAAAGACACCTTCCTTGCTATTTCAGCCCTATGTAGAAAATGCTATTTGGCATGGAATGATGCCTAACGAACAGAAAGGTCAGCTCGTCATAAAAATGGAGCAAAAGGGAAATCTAGTCATGTGCTATGTGCGTGACAATGGAATGGGTCGCACAAATACAACGCGCACTGCTTCGCGCCGAAAAAGCGAGCATGAGAGTGTGGGCATGGAAGTCACCGAAACACGTATCAAGCTATTTAATCGCAAGCATGGCAAGAAGATAAGCGTTCACATATCGGATCTCGCCGAGAATGGTAAGCCTGCTGGAACGGAAGTACAGTTTTCACTTCCGCATTTGGACGAGTAGTTACTTGGCAGCAGAAAGTTTGAAACTATAACCTTCCATAATCTGGTTGCATAAAAGTTTCTTGCAAGCCTCATCAACTTTCGACTTGGCCTCCGACTCATTTGCAGCCTCCACCATTAAGGAGATATGCTTTCCAATGCGCACACTATCAATTTCTCCCAAACCTAGGCTCTTCATTGAGTTTGTAACTGCTTTTCCTTGAGGATCAAGCAAAGCCGCTAGTGGCATAACATCGATTTCCGCCTTGAATTTCATATGAACTTACTATTTATACTTGTAAAAATTGCTCCAGGTAGCTGAACTATTCAGCTATTTTGTCCTTGGCCGTGCCTACGTTTCCTATTACGGAGATAACGAAGTACAAAAGTATAACAATCGGCAGTGGTTGGAAAGGATTACCAAAAACAAAATATCCACCAATCATACCAACTAGCACCAAGGCGACAAGCAGGTACCGTAGAAAGTTATCTTTCAAGGTAAACGACTTGAACTTCAATGCAAGCAAGGGCAATGGCGCGTGCAATGCCAATCCAGTGACTATGCTAAGCCCAACGACCAACCATATTCTCGATCCGCCCGCCAGCCATGCATCCACGCCAAAACTCATTGTCTCTAAGGCTGACGACTCCAGGAGAAAAAAGGGCACACCTAACCAAAACAAGGTAATCGCGGGTGTGGGAAAACCGATAAACTGATCGGTTTGTCGGGTATCGATATTAAACTTGGCCAAACGCAGGCAGCTCATCAGGGTAACGAAGAGACCGACGTATGCCAATTCACTGGGCAAGGAGCTATCGACGAGTCCCAACTGCAAGAGTTTGAACGCAATAATTCCCGGCACGAGTCCGAAGCTGACCATATCGGCAAGGCTATCGAGTTGCTTTCCCAAATCCCCGCTTACGTGCAGCAATCGGGCAGCAAATCCATCTAAGAAGTCGAATATGGCTGCCAGAATAACTAACCATGCGGCCGTGATGAAATCGCCTGATTCAATGAGCGTTATAGCCGCGAGACAACCGCAAAACAGGTTTCCCAGGGTGAGCAAGTTAGGCACATGTCGGAGAATAAACATGCAGCGAAAGTACTGAGGTACAAGCTAGAATGATAATATATTCAACGAAATTGACTTGAATGTTGAAAAATAGGGCATAGTTAATTATCTTTGCACTCCTTTGAAAGAAGGTCCTGTGGCCGAGCGGCTAGGCAGAGGTCTGCAAAACCTCGTACAGCGGTTCGAATCCGCTCGGGACCTCCGAGAAACCCCTTGTAGTTATCTGCAAGGGGTTTTTACTTGTCCATACCTCTGGTCCTCAGTATTTACCGTGCTATCTAGTGAAAAGTAAAAGGCTTGTTTCTCAATCAATTTCCGGGTAAAGGGAATGATGAAAAACAAGCCTAAAGGCAAATGATGAAGGTGACTGTTAGAGAGAATCACCTCTCGTGGCACGTTGATTTCTACCCCCAGAAATGATGTCATTGAAGAACAAGCATTTGCCAGCGGCTAATTCAAAGTAAATTTATCTCAAAATCGTGATGCTTCCCGAAACCTAAATATCTAAAACCTCACGTCTTCGGACTAGCGGCTCCAAATAAGCTACTCACACGTGCTATCGAAAGCACTTAAAAACGTCAATAAGTCAGTTGTATCTATTTGAGAATCCCCATTGAAATCCGCCGGACAACTTGATGCCAAATCAAATGTACAAGTACCATCATCCATAGTCTTTGTCGGATCATAGTCTGGTGAAGATGAATAAGTACAACCCACACAAGAAGTATACTCACAACTGTTGTCATTGCACATTGCTTCTGGATCGTAATTGCATGCCTGTTCCTCAGTGCAACCAGAAAAAAACAGGCAAGAATTATCGTCACAAGTCGCATCGAGACAGAAATTGCAGGCCGTCGAATCTGTGCAGCCTATCTGTCCATTCTCAAAAATGCTCGTGGTGTCCCCTACGGAAACCCCATTGGAGGTTATTATCACAACTTGAACTACTCCAGTGCTCGAAGGTACCGGTACTTGACAGAAAATTTCGGTAAGAGAATTAACGATTACGTTTGACGCTTGATTTCCACCGATTAAAACCTGAGTTTCAGGCGTAAAGTTCTCGCCTAGTATGATGAGTGACTCTCCACCAAAACAAGTGCTATGAATAGAAAGAGAATTGATAACTGGAATTAAGCAAGATCCATCGTCACATAGTGCCTCTGGATCGTAGTTGAACGATGTAATTTCTGTGCATCCAGGATATGAACAAGAGCCATCATCACATCCTGCGGAAGAAGAATAATTACACGCCAGCGAATCCACACAACCAGCAAAAACACACGTATCGTCATCGCAACCCGCCTCTGCATTGTAATTGCAAGCATTTAAATCAGTGCACCCAGGATATAAACACGAACCATCATCACAATCAGCTAATGAAGAATAATTACATGCAAATGGAAAAGTACACCCCCCAACTTGTCCTTCGCAGCCGCATGCAGTCGGCATACTGCCAGGTGTCCCATCAACTTCAATCCCTAATATTTGCACGGTAGTCACAGGAATAAAGACCGATCCATCGGGATTGAGCTTTCTAAGCTGCAAATTCAGTAGTAGGGAAAATATTCCGTCCGTTGTGATCTGTGCCAATAATACTCTCCCATCAGGCCCCGGAATCCCTTCACTATTAGGTAGTAACCATACTCCAAAAACACTAGAACCAACTATATCGTTGACCGTAAAACCTGATCCACCTTCAAAAATTGGAAATGGATTCGGGCTTCCTGATATTGTGGTTGTGGAGCTATTGTATTCATCAAGTCCACCAGGTCCAGAACCAATAGTGAACCATGAATCATATTGAGAGGCAGGCTCCAATGGGAAAAACGCAGGATTCACATTTGCCGCAATCGCTCCAGAATTGAATTCTGCTTGATAAAAAGTAGTTGTGGTCGAAGTCACCCAATTATTTACATTGTCTCCAAATATGGCTTGAACCTCCCAATTCGCATCGTCCAGACAAGCATAAACTCGCCAACATCTGGGTGCAGATGGCCCTTCCAACTGCGAATCTATTGTTGAAGCAGACATATCATCAATTTCTATTTCTTGAACAGAAATGCCGACGAACGGGTACTGCGCATAACTTAGCAATGATGAGTAAAGAACCATCACGCACACCAACAAACACTTCATATGAATAGAATATTTGGTGTAAGTTATTAAATAATAATAAGATAATTATCTCAAAATCGTGATGCTTCCCGAAACCTTTTGCGAGTCGTAATTCACTCCGCTGTATTTGATGAGGTAGCTGTATACACCGTTTGGAACATAGTGCGTTTCACCTTGAGTTCCTCCGAGCCAAATGTCGTTGAGATCGGTTGAATGCCACACGGTTTGTCCCCATCGATCGAAGATGAAGAGTTCGTACTCCACGATACCGTCGCCAACAACAAACCAGTTATCGTTGATACCATCGCCATCGGGTGTAAATGCGTTCGGCACATACAATGTAAGAGGCGCGAGCACTAAATGGTGTACAACATCCGAACATCCCAACTCATTGGTTACGGTGAGCCAAGCCGTGTATTGTCCAAGACCGTCGTAGCCTTTAATCGGAGAGAACTCAGTACTATTTGTTCCATCGCCAAAGTCCCAGTAATACGAACAACCATCGCATGGGTCGGGATCGGTGATTGCTACAAACTGCACTTCGGATTCACTGTAGAAATTCATTTCGAAATCGGCATTTACATCTTGGACATCTACCGTCATCTCGGCATAACCAAGCGTTCCGCAAATGTCGGTTGCTATGACTTCATAAATAGTGGTCGTATTCGGATCCACTTGAATGTTTACCTCGGTACTTGACGAATGCGGCCAGAAATAGGTAAATCCACCTTCCCCTCCGAAAGCTTCCGTGTGCAGCACAACGGCATTGCCAAAACAAATGGAGGTATCGGCCGTGAGCTCAACCACAACGGGAATATCTGGAATGTTGTAGATCAACGAATCAGTATGTTCGTATCCACAGGCATCGGTAACTCTGCAATAAATGACATCCGTCTCGTAGCTCTGGTGTGCGAGGGACGAAGAGGTCGAAACTACTTCACCTTCGATGGTCCATTCAAAATCGAAATCTGGAATACCATCGGTAACCGTCGCGTCCATTTGCGTGAGATCCACGCACGACGCATAAATATCTTCGCCCAAGTCTAAGACAGGCGCGATGCTTTCAATGGTTACGACGATTGAGTCTTGTGCAGACTGCCCACAGTTATCAGAAACGTTGAGATAAACTGTAGTTGACTGGTTGCTTTGAAAAGTGAGGTTTTCATCGGCACCAAGGTTGTTGCCTTCACTTGACCAGCTGTAGGTATAGCCAGGAATACCGCCCATCACAGAAGGTTCAAACTGGAATACATCGATGCAAGAACCCGAAGCCTGATCGACCATTGTAACGATCATTTCGGGAGAGACAATAACGATATCAATGTCTTGGGTCACAAAATTCCCACAGTTATCGCTCACGTCAACTGTAATGGTAACATCATTTATCCCGTTCACGGTATAAGTAGGCTGCCAGTCTACCCAGGCGCCATTGACATACCAATTGTACCAAACCTGACCATCGGCCGTAACATCGGGAGCGATCGTGTACTGACTATTGCAGTCTACTTCGATCACTGCTGGGACATCTACGATTAAATCTGGAAGGTCATAGGTCACTGGTGAATTGGCGGTCGCCACGAATCCGCAGCCATCGGTAACCTCCACGTTAATTTCTTCGGCACCTGTCCAAGTGCTCACCCAAAGCGAATTCTGCCATCCGAACAGGTTTGCCCCATCTTCATTGGTCCATAGGTAAGTAAAATTACCATCGCCACCATCGGCAGTCGCAATTACGTTAATACCATCGCACCCCACGACAATATCTGCTGGGTCGAGGGTTACATTGAGATTTGGTAAATCAAGCACGGTTATAATAAAATCGGCATCGTCCGATGGCATACCGCACGTATCTGAAACGATTACGTTGTACGTCGTCGTAGATCCGGGAGAGACATTGATGATGTCGGTAGTTTCTGTTGTACTCCATTCGTACGAGAAATTTCCGTAGCCACCGGTTATAATCGGCTCCAAATCGATGGAAGTATTCAGACAAATCTCCTCATCAAACCCTTCGACCACCATGGGGTCGGGGAAATCGGAAATATAAAACTCAAATGTGGAAGTAACACCTGCTCCGTTGCAAGCGGCTAGATTGAGGATATTAAAATGAACGAGCTCCTCTCCTTCGGGAATTCCATCAATAATGGCAGTTACTGGGAATGACACTTCGGCCACTCCAGGTGCAAAAACCACGGTATCGGGTAATTGAGTGTAATCGACACCATTGATAGCCTCTCCTTCGTAGATTATAATGACCATCTCTTCGATTTCCAGGATAGAAACTTCGGGACGTGTAAATGTTAGTATAGCTTCTCCACAATCTTCATAAATGGTGTTTGCTTCGGGTCCGCCTACATCGATGCTCAGGTCAATTTGAACAACGGCATTGCTTGAAAAACTTCCTGCTTCTAGGACCACGATAGACTCCAGTCCTGCATCACTTCCATCGGCGATAGCCAACTTGATATGATAGGTTTCTCCACACTGCACTGGACTAGAGGCTACAAACGTTGTAGTAAACCCGTTAATCGCAATGTCCTCATTAATGAAGTTGTCAAAATTATAGATGAAGTACTCTTCGTTGAGGACATTATTCACAGAGCTTATGGTCACGGGAAGTGGAGGAACTGCATCGGGAACTCCTGCAATATTGATTGCCCCGTCAGGAAATCCTGCCGGACTGTTGTATGGTCCCGTCAATCCAGGGCCAGAAAGGAAGAAGGCGAAAATATCGTTGTATTGTGTGTTGACATAGGTCAAATACTCATCCGATGCGAAACTATAATTGAAGCTCACGGTATCACCAGTAGCGACAAAATCAAATTCGAGAATGCAAACGTCATTCATACTACCAACGGTGAAGTTTTGTCCGATAAGAGGTGGAACTGAATTGGCAATTGTTAGTAGATCGGGCTCACCAAGTACCTCTTCCCCATTGGGAATGAACATATCTCCATCATCATTTAGCACAACATTGCTCGCGTCTTCCGTTGATAAAACCAGACCTTGACCTATCGGAAAAATAGTGCCTTCCGCACCACTCAAAAATCCTAATTGAGACATTGAACCCGTGTACGTTACATTGGTTGCTTCAACCCCTGTCCCCAATAATATATCGTTTACATATTCTTCAATGGTGAAGGTTTGTTCCACGGTAATTTGTCCTGTCGTCAGGTAACTCATCCCAATGATCAAACACAATGCTGCTAATTTCTTCATCTATCCTTGTCTTGCAATTACTATGACTAAGACCGCGAAAATACGATTCAGGTTGCTTGTGGCCTTATTAAATATGTCTGAGACTTGGATTTTCACTTTGGCTGGTCCAAATCGTAGGATAGACATCTCCACGAATACGCGAAAAACTGCTAATTCCTGTCGAATTTTCGAAATTCGACAGAGCCAAGTCGAGTAGGCACAATTTTTCTCCACATTTCCGTTAGCAATTAATGATTGCTCGCATCAAAAAAATGCAAATGATTTGGTTTAATTTAGCCCCGTAATTCCATCACTATGAACAACAAGACATATTTAGCCATCATTGGCATATTGCTTTTGGTAACTGCCGTTTTAGGGTATAAGCTTTTCACCTCAACCGAGACTGTCGGTCAGCAAGAAATTGTTATTGAAGAGGGCGAGTTAGATCGTGAGCGCCTTGAGCTAGACTTGGAGCGCATGCTCATTAGCTACGACACGCTCAAAACGACAAATTCGCAGCTCACGGCTGAAATGGCCGCTCAAAAGGCAGAAATTGAAGGATTGTTGAAGAAGGTAAAAGACAAAGATTGGTCGATCCATAAGCTCAAGAAAGAGGCTTCAACTTTACGAGATATCATGAAAGGATATGTGGTGACGATTGACTCATTAAACACCTTGAATCAGCAGCTTTTGGCTGAGAACGGAGAGCTTTCGACTCGCATTCAAAGTGTCGAGGCCCAAAAGGCCGACTTAGAAAATCGCCAAGCGACTATGGAAAATATCATAGAAGAGGGGCAGATTCTCAAAGCTAACTTAATCACGAGCCAAGGTATTCGATTGCGAAGCAGTGGCAAGCAAGTAGACACGCAACGCGCTTCTAAAACAGAAATGATCAAAACCTGTTTCACCCTGTATGAAAACAGGATTGCGAAGCCCGGTAACAAGGAGCTTTATGTGCGAATAATTGGGCCTGACGGACAAGTTCTGGCTGCGGATGATAAGGTGACAATGGAATTCGCTGGTGAGATGACTCACTACAGCGTGAGTCGTACAATTGACTACAACAATGCGGAAATGGACGTTTGTGTCTTCTACAATGTTTCGAACGAACTCAAAGAAGGAGACTACAAAGTATTTATTTACGAGGGAAGTGTTGCGATTGGACAGACCGATCTTAGTTTGAAATAACTAAGACTTGTTCTTACCCGTAAAGATGGGAATATAGCCTCCCACTACTACGCTTCTTTCAAAGAATTGAATGTTTTGGTTGGCTCGACTGGCGGCGCCGTTTTGGATTCGAATGTCAGGCAACCAACTGTATCCGTACTGAGCTTGGTACTGGATGAACAAGTGCTGAAAAAGCTCTAGTCTCACTCCTAACAGGGCAGAAACACCTCCACCTGCAAGATGCAACCAGTTGGCATAATTTTCGCCTAAAAAAGTCATATCGGTCCATGGAATGATCACGCCGGCACTAACACCTGCGTTAAGAGCGAAACCTACACGACCTTCCCATGTACTCCATACGGGCACACGCCTCTCGAGGGCAACTCGTGCAAAGTTGAATCCATTGGTATGTTCAAACATGAGAAATTTCCGGTCAATGGCGATGTTGTCGTTGTCGTAGGTCCCTCCATATTCAGCTGAAAGGGCTGGGTCAATATATCCGTTGATCTTCACTACCTGGTCTTGATAGATCTTGTACTTCATGTGATCCCATCCCAGTGACAAGGCCCAATTCTCCTTGAAGTAGTATCCCAGCCTAAAATTGAACTGAGGAATGGATAGTTGCTGTGGGTCGAGGTAAACTTTATTGCTATAGGGAGACGGACCGTCTTCGGCCGAAACATCTTCAAGCGTGAAGTCAAACCCCTCACCTACAAAATGGATGTCTGATTTATCAAAATATGCGCGATTATATCCCCATGTTAGATAAAACGAACCCTTTTTTGGCTTCAAATCTTCAATGCCCATTTGGGCACTGCCTATGGTGGGCAGACAGAATAGAAGTATGGCGGCTGAAATAGTTATTCTCATTTCTCAATTATTGAGACAAAGGTAGCACAACCAACTGATCTATTGGACATATGAAACAAGAAGAACTGGGTGTTTTGGGCGAAATCATGGCCCAGAAACACCTGATAAATAGCAGCTACGAAATTTTGGATATTAACTGGAGATTCCAGAGATATGAACTGGACATCGTAGCCCAAAAAGGAAATTGGATTGTATTTGTGGAAGTCAAAACCCGTGAAAACAGCTACGCAGGAGAGCCTTGGGAGTCGGTCAACATCCAGAAACAGCGGCGAATCATTCAGGCGGCCAACGAATACTTGGTGCTCAAAGACATCTCGCTCCAAAGCCGATTTGACATCATTTCAATCGTCCACAATTCCAAATATTCAAAGTTGGAACACCTAGAGGATGCTTTCTATCCATTGAGCCGTTAGTAAAACTGAATTCTGCATTTTGTTCATGCGCAAAGTGCGTACCTTTGCCCCTGTCTTATGAAACGATCTAATCCATCCGGCAAATCGACCGGAAAGCCCAAGGGCAAGTCTGCCGGCAAATCTGGCAAAAAGCCGCCTGTTCAGCGCCGAGCAAAGAGCATTACAGAATTAAAGCCGCGCCCAGCTGCCCAAGCTCCTCGTAAAAAAACCACTGCCGATGACGGCAAAATTCGCTTGAATAAATACTTGTCGAATGCTGGAATTTGTAGCCGACGAGAAGCAGACGTTCTAATTGGAACTGGCGTAGTGACCGTGAACGGAGAAATCATCACCGAGCTAGGTTACAAGATTAATCCTGGCGACAACGTAAAATACGATGGAGCCGCGATCCAAGCAGAGAAGTTTCGCTATGTTCTTTTGAATAAGCCCAAAGATTATTCATCGAGTACAGACATGGGCCCTGGAAAAAAGACGGTCATGATGCTTGTGAATGACGCATGCAAAGAGACTGTTATGCCCATTGGCAAACTTGATCGTCAGACCATGGGCTTACTCCTATTCACGAACGATGGTGCTTTAAGCAAGAAGCTCACATCATCTTCGGTAGGTGTCGAAATGCTCTACAATGTCGCTCTCGCCGAAACGGTAAAAACAAAGCACATCCACATGATGCGTCATGGGGTTGAACTTGAAGATGGCCTCTTTACAGTTGAAGAGGTAGACTACGTTGGTGACGGACAAGACCACCGAAAAGTGGGGGTTCGGATTAAAAGCGGTAAGCCAATGGTCGTTCGCAGATTGTTCGAATACTTCGGCTATACGGTTGTGAAGATGGACCGTGTTGTGTTTGCTGGTCTGACAAAAAAGGACCTCACCCGCGGTCGTTGTCGTCACCTTACGGAACAAGAAGTAGGTTTTCTAAAAATGCTGAAATAGTGTAGGCAATGGTTGGCAGAATTCATCGACTTGCACAAATATCACTTCTATTCGTATTCTTAGTGATTATTGCCGGAAGCGTTGTAAGGATGACTGGCAGTGGAATGGGCTGTCCCGATTGGCCGAAGTGCTTTGGATACTACATTCCTCCTACCGATGCCGACCAAGTGACTTGGACCCCGAATCGCTATTTTGAAGCGGGCCAAATGGTTGTCCACGAGAACGCTCTCTGGAAAGCTAGGTCCAACTTCACTACAGGTGCACAAATTGATTTCGGGAACTGGGAACAGTATGACAAACATGACTATGCCTATTTCAATCCAGCTCACACGTGGACCGAGTATATAAATCGCTTGGTAGGCGCGTCGACAGGGGTGCCTGTATTGCTGCTTTTCTTCGCAACGATTGTATACGGTAGGCGAACTAAGAAGTGGAAGCTTTTCTGGTGGAGTGGAATTGTCTTGTTCTTCTTAGGGTTTGAAGCATGGCTCGGCAAAAAAGTGGTCGATGGAAACCTAATTCCTGGGCACATCACTATGCACATGGCTGGCTCAGTCGTGTTGATTGTGTTCTTAGTAGCCATTTTACGAGAAACAGCTGTCTCCAAGACTCAATTGAACCTAAGTAGATCGTCTCGATGGATTCTCTATTCGCTTTTGGGACTATCGGCACTTCAGATTTTTTGGGGAACTCAGGTCAGAGAAGAAGTTGATGTGCTGCTCAAACTAGCCACGGAAAGATCGGCCTTGATAGAGCAGCTACCGGACATCTTCAAATTGCATCGCTCATTCAGCATTTTGGTAGTGCTTCTTCACGGACTGTTCTTTTACCAGCTCTTCAAGTTGAAAATTCGGAACAATTGGGTAAATCTCTTGGCCGGACTCTTGGTTGCCGAGATTCTTGCGGGGGTAATTCTAAGCTACTGCAGTATGCCGGCTGGAATGCAGCCTGTACACTTGTTGTTTTCACTAATTATGATCACCATTCAATTTTACTTGGTCCTCATTTCAGGGAAAGGGAAAGAGACGTTGGCCTAGTTTTTCTTGGCGGCTTTAACGATGTCAAATTTGAGGGAGAATACGTTTGAGTACAGGGCCACACTTTGATCTCCAATATCCGAAAGCGCATAATCCAGAACTATCCTTTGAAATCGAATTCCGATACCAAAATTGGGTTGTAGCGAATATGCCTTGCTGCCATCGACCGAAGTTTCCTGCTGGATATTTCCTATTCCTCCTCGAATAAAAATCTTCTGGTTGTAGCCCAACTCCAAGCCCATATGAGGATCCATGCTGATAGGATCGGCGCTCACTAATACATTCCGCTTTCCATCGGTCGTGAAATCCAGATTGATCTCTGGCATTACGCTGAACTTCTTGATGTTAAACGTTCTGGCCGCTCCTAGAACTATTCGAGGCAAGGTAATTTCTACGGAGTTTTGTGGGATTTCATTTCCCGTTAGTTCAAATACTTCCTTGGTACGATCATCGAGTTTGGTAACCCATGAATTAAAAGTCGTTGTGACGTCGCGGGCTAGCAGACCAAATTTCCATCCTTTGTAGTCGTATTGCAGTCCGCCATCAATACCAAAACCATAGGCATTGGCAAAATCTCCAACATGTCGATAGATCACCTTTGCGTTTACACCCACGGTCAGGGGTGATTTTAGTTTTTTGGCATAAGACACGATGAAGGCGTAATCAGCAGCAGAGAACGAGGTAATACGATCATAGTCAATGTTTCCTTCAGCGTCGATCAATTCGGTTGTGTTTGGAATATCATCGACTCCAAATCGAATAACCGAAAGGGCTACTGCCGAAGTTGAATCAATTCGCTTGCCGATTGCGGCGTAATCGAATTTGGCGATCCCTGCAAAATATTCGGCGTGCATAGCGGCCACCTGCATATCGGAATCAATGCCAACGAGACCTGCAGGATTCCAATAACCGGCGGTAACATCATTCACCGACCCTACGACTGAATTGGACATTCCCAATGCCCGCGCGCTTACACCAATCGCAAGAAACTCATTGGAGTATTTTCTCGTCAACTGAGCATCAACAGGGCTTGCCAGCGCTGCAATGAGAAAGAGAAGGAAGACGGATTTGAGGTGATTCATTCAATAAAGTTGTTCGGTACCGACGCAATTAACTCAATATATCCGAAAATATTGTCTCTGTTAGGGTAGAATCCGCCAACGATCGGACGTCAATAATATTCCCTCGGTGATATTTCTCGGCAATAGTTTTGGTTTTTCGCCCTGGCACAAGCACCGTGGCACCTTCGGGAATAGCGTTTTTCAAGGCAAAAGATTCCACATTGGAAGGTGACGAGAACACGTACACATCACAAGCTGGAATCTTTTGGGGAGATAACTTCGTTTCGTAGGCCGCAACTTCTGTCACTTGTGCTTTAGGTAGCTCCGTTTGAAATGAACGCACCCCTATCGTTGAACTTGGAAAAAGTACTTGTTTGTCTGCCAAAAGCTCTCGAAATTTTTTCGCCGAATCGGGAATGTTTTTTTCATCTCCTTGGAACTCTACGTTTGCATATTTACGCAATGATTCAGCTGTGCCACTGCCGACTACAGCATAGCGGTAAGACTGTGTATCATGTTGTGCAAAGAAGCTCTCGACGGCATTTCGGGAAGCGAAGAACACCCAATCGATATTTTTTGGTAGCGAAAAGGTCAGAAAGTTAATTTCAATGAGACTTTGGGCTATTAATTTATGCGAGCCTTCGGCCAAATGCGATTTCAGCAAAGGGTAAAATTCGTCGCTACGAGAAATGAATACACTAGCCATGATTGATCTGGGTCAACCAATCCATTCCTTTGGACAGGAGAATCTCTGGATTTTCGGCTTTGAAATGCGTATAATTCATCGCTTCTTCCGGTGTTCGAGCGTAGGCAAGATGCAATGAAAGATCACCTAGCTGACCGGTACAATGGGCGCCAAATGGCAAATGACATCCACCCTGCAATTTATTGAGCAATGTACGTTCGACTTCAACATGGCGCTGTGCCTGGTCATCGTTGGTTTTGGCAAGAATAGCGGCCAATTCCTTATCCCCTTCCCGAATTTGAATCCCCAGGGCTCCTTGCGCGGGGGCAGGAACGAAAATGGTGGGATCGAGCTGGATGACGCGTAGCCCTGTGAGATCGACTTTCAATCGAGCTAGGCCTGCTGCGGCCAATACAATTGCATCGTATTTTTTCTCTCGAAGTTTTTGGATTCGAGTGGGCACATTTCCTCTCAGATCGATCACATTCAAATGCGGAGCGTGATGCAGCAACTGGGTTTTTCTACGAATCGAACTCGTACCGACCACCGCGCCTTTACTCAACTGAAACACGTCATTTGCGCTAGCTAAATCCTCTCGGATCAATAGGGAATCTCTTGCATCTTCACGACCTGGAATAGAGGCAATTTTCAAGCCCGTAGGTTGATCGGTTTCTAAATCTTTGTGGGAATGAACCGCGATATCAATGGTTTGATTAAGGAGAGCCTCTTCAATTTCTTTGGTAAAAAAACCCTTTCCTTCAATTTTATCGAAACTCAGATCTTGAATACGATCACCTTTGGTGGTAATGATGCTAATTTCGGTTTCACAGCCCAAATCATGGAGCAAATCCTGAATATGGTGTGCTTGCCAGAGTGCCAAATCGCTTCCTCTAGAGCCAATAATGAACTTCCGCATAATTTAATTGCTTGTTATCGCTTCGGTAATGACTTCTCTAGCCACCTTCATAGGTACGCTAATGTACTTCTTCTCCATGTAAGCGATCACATTGGTAAGTGTCTCTCGGGCATGGTCGTCCAATTCGCCAATTTCTTTTGAGAAGACTTGCTCCAAGGCAGTGGTTTTAATATCGCGAATTTGCTGTGGTATTTGGCTCATGGCCACTTCCATCTTTCGCTGCTCGATAAGAATACGAAACTCTTTCATGGCCTGGGCAATGATTAATTCGCATGCTCCGATTTCTTGACGTCGTAAACCGAGGTTGTTTTCTACAGTTTCCTGGATAGAATGCATGTTAACATAATCGACATTGCATTCCTGTAAAATATCTTGATCTACATCGAAAGGTAGCGCTAGGTCAACAAGTAGTTTATGGCTATCATCCGATCCTACCAGCTTCTTGTACATCTGCAGATCGACAACAGCTTCCGCAGCACCTGTGCACGAAACTAGCACATCGAAACCGCCATTGAAATTATGCAATTCATCCAACCCGATTCCCTGTCCGCCAAACATTTTTGCCAAACCTTGGGCTGCCTCTTTGGAACGATTGGCCACCGTAACATTTCTATATCCAGCTTTTACCAAGAATTTAGAGAAGCTAGAAATGATTTGGCCAGCGCCGACGAGGATAATTCTCGCTTGGGTTGAGATGTTTCTGCTTTGCAGTCTTTGCCATGCTAAAAACGCGACCGAAACCGGTTTCTCAGAGATGGCCGTTTCTGTAAAGCACCGTTTGCCCGTTTCAATGACCTTTTTCATGGTCACTCGGATTGTGTCACCTGAAAGACCATTCACCCGACAGAAATCGGCCGCCTTTCTCAACTGAGTGATAATTTCTTGTTCGCCAATGAGCATCGAATCCAATGACGACGCAATGCGCATGAGTCGGTTCACAGCCTCTTCATCTTGAAGAAAAACCAAACCCTTGGAATCCATGTTGAATTTTTCGCTTTTGCCCTGCCATAGCTCGGCAAGCATGGCCAATCCATCTTCCTTCACCAGATCCTTTCGGCATACTACAAGCAACTCCACACGATTACATGTACACAGATAGTACAGCTCTTCCAGTTCGAATTTAGCTTTTAGTTGTGCAAGCAAATCCGTCCTAGAATCATCAGGCAACAAGAAATTGCCAATGACAGCCAAATCGGTGCGATGGTGTGTAAGTGAAATTGAATATAGGCCCTTCATGCCTTGTCTGCTCATCATTCTCTTCTAACGAAAATTTCCTGAGCAAAGTTCCGCAAGGGGCTATCTTTTATTGTCACACTTTTGTCACCTAAGCATGACAAAAATCACTTTAACATCCGCTGTCAAAAGCGCTTAAAAAGAAGAGTAGATCATCGGTTCCGGTGCTTCCGTCCTGACTAAAGTCAATAATACAATCCGACGTACATCCAAAATTGGACAAAAGGAAGAGCAAATCTGGGGTTGCTACATGACCAGAGCCATCAAAATCTGCCGCACAAGGCGAAATAACATCTGGCATGAGCGTTACGCACTGATTGCTAAACAGTTCAGTCTCTGAAGTTGCTGTTCCGGGGGGATCGTAAATTGTTCCATCTGGATTCAGTCGGCGAATTTGAAAATTGAAACAAGCCTCTATCGTACCATCCGACGTGAATTGCGCTACAAGAATTCTACCATCGGCGTCGATCATATTCTGTGGAATTCCGCCCGCCGTGGGCATCAACACTCCGGCTCCTACTATATCAGAAAACAGCAAATCGCCTCCAGACTCCCATGTGGCATAGGGCGTGATGTCTGGAAAGATGGTTAGGATATTCCCGACGACGTTGTCGAGACCAACTGTGATCCATGAATCATAGGCCAATTCAGGTGTGAGAGCGATTTGTCCCGGGGTGATAAATGAAGCGGTGGGTCCGCCATTGATATCTTGATAGAACTGGGTAGTTGATGTAAAACTCATCGCAGTGACAAAATCACCGTAGATAATCTGCATTTCATAATTGTCAGGAATCTCGGCATAAACGCGATAGGTGGCTGGCTCACCTCCCAAAGCATTGGTTATCGTCGTCAGCGCAGGCTCATCAATTGCAATCTCTTCAGTAACAAGATTTAGAAATGGGGATTGAGCAGAAAACACACTTGCACATCCCACAAACATAAGGGTGAATAAATTTTTCATGGTTAAATTGTTTTAAGGGTTCCACAAGGTACAAAATCGTGAATACCAATGCGGTAACGAAAATCACTTACGGTATAAATTTCTCATTTTATTGTTTCATTCTTCTGCCAGTAGGTTGAGAAAACCACCAACACTTCTGACTAATCGACTGAGAACCCACGTTTTATAGGACAGAATGTCAGCCAGTACAGAATGGTATCGTTTTAGATAGACGAAGCGCACTTCAGTTAATTGGTTTGACCTATTTTTGCGCGTTGCAACTATCGGAGAAATTTGTCTGAGGTTGAACAACAATAGCAAAAGAACATGATTGGTACTATTAACAAGATTCTCAAGCGGTTTGTAGGAGATAAGTCGGAAAAGGATATTCAAGGAATACAACCCTACGTCGATCAAACCAACGAAGTATATAAGACTTTAGGTAATTTATCTCACGACGATATTCGTGGGAGAGTGGCTGGATTGAAAGCTCGGATCCAGGAGAAAATTTCGGAGAAAGAGCAAGAAATCTCCCAGCTCAAATTGCAAGCAGAAACCTCGACGGAGCTTGACATGGAAGCGAAGGAAGCTCTCTATGACAGGGTAGACATCCTTGAAAAAGAGGTAAATGAGCAAATCGAGGAAGTGCTACTCGAGATATTACCAGAAGCTTTTGCCTTGGTAAAAGACACAGCTCGCAGATTTACGGAAAACGACACGTTGGAAGTGACTGCTTCTGAAAAGGATCGGGAATTTGCGATCAATAAAAACTACGTCAACATCGATGGCGAGAAAGCTACATGGAATACTTCATGGGATGCAGCGGGAATGGCGATGAATTGGAATATGGTTCATTACGACGTTCAGTTGGTCGGTGGTGTTGCACTTCACACAGGAAAAGTAGCTGAGATGCAAACGGGTGAGGGAAAGACCTTGGTTGCCACGCTCCCGGTATTTCTAAACGCCTTAACTGGAAAAGGTGTTCACCTTGTGACAGTGAACGATTACCTGGCTCGACGTGACTCTGAATGGATGGGACCCTTGTTCGAGTTTCACGGACTGGTCATCGATTGTATAGACAAGCACCAGCCAAACTCAGACGAGCGGAGAAAAGCTTATCAAGCCGACATTACTTACGGAACGAACAACGAATTCGGATTTGATTACTTGAGAGACAACATGGCGCGTGCCCCTGAACATTTGGTTCAGCGCAAGCACCACTTTGCCATTGTCGATGAGGTCGATTCTGTGTTGATTGACGAGGCGCGTACTCCGTTGATTATTTCTGGACCGACTACCAAGGTGCACGATCAAGAATTCGATGAACTGAAGCCAAAAATCGAGGCTTTGCACGCTGTGCAGAAAAAGGCAGTGACTGAATTCCTGGCGGAAGCGAAGAAGCTTTTGAGCAATGAATCTTCTAAAGACGACGTCAAGAAAGGTGGCGTTTCGTTGTTGCGAGCACATCGTGGTTTGCCCAAAAACAAGGCCCTGATTAAATACTTGAGTTCTGAGGGAATGAAGCAGCAGTTGCTCAAGACCGAAGGATTCTACATGCAGGACAGTTCGCGCGAAATGCACATCGTTGACGAGGAGCTGTACTTCACCATCGACGAAAAAAACAATCAAGTAGAGCTCACAGAGAAAGGAATTGCCTACATGTCTAAGAACATGGAAGACGACGGATTCTTTGTTATGCCCGATCTAGCCACAGAGCTAGTGAACATTGACAATAGCGCACTTGATGAAAAGGAAAGACTAGCCGCCAAAGAAGAGCTTCAGCGAGATTACCACGTAAAATCGGCACGTATTCACACCATCAACCAATTGCTAAAAGCCTACGCCTTGTTTGAAAGGGATGTAGACTATGTTTTGATGGACAACAAGGTGAAGATTGTTGATGAGCAGACAGGTCGTATCATGGACGGCAGGCGTTATTCAGACGGACTTCACCAAGCGATTGAAGCCAAGGAGAGCGTAAAAGTTGAGGCCGCTACGCAGACGCATGCGACCGTCACACTTCAGAATTATTTCAGAATGTACCACAAGCTAGCTGGTATGACTGGAACAGCAGAAACGGAGGCGGGCGAGCTCTGGGAGATTTACAAGTTGGATGTGATGATCATTCCGACGAACAGGCCTATACAACGAGATGACCGTGAGGACTTAGTTTATAAGACAAAGCGTGAGAAATACAATGCAATTATTGAGGAGATTGGTAAGTTGACCGCTGAGAACCGACCGGTATTGGTGGGTACAACCACGGTTGAGGTTTCTGAGTTGTTGAGCAAGATGCTTACGATGAAGAACATCGATCACCAAGTCTTGAACGCCAAGCTCCACCAAAAAGAGGCCGACATTGTAGCCTTTGCAGGTAAAGCGAAATCGGTAACCATCGCCACCAACATGGCCGGTCGTGGAACCGACATTAAGCTTGGGGAAGGTGTTAAAGAAGCCGGTGGTTTGGCCATCGTAGGTACCGAAAGACATGACAGTCGGCGAGTTGACAGACAGCTTCGTGGACGTGCAGGACGACAGGGTGATCCGGGTTCAACGCAGTTCTTTGTTTCGCTGGAAGACGACTTGATGCGACTCTTTGGTTCAGATAGAATTTCGAAGATGATGGACCGACTTGGTCTGCAAGAAGGCGAAGTGATCCAGCACAGTATGATCACCAAGTCTATCGAACGAGCTCAACGCAAAGTGGAGGAGAACAACTTCGGTATTCGTAAGCGACTGTTGGAGTACGACGACGTTATGAACGCTCAACGTGAGGTGATTTACAAGCGTCGACGACATGCCTTGTTTGGAGAGCGATTGAAATTGGACATAGCGACTATGTTCTATGATTTGAGTGAGCAGACCATCAAGGACCACGCATCGAACAAAGATTTCGACAGCTTCAAGATCGACTTGATGCAAAAGTTTGGAATTGAGTCACCTTTTGATGACAGCGAGTTTTCTTCGTCTGCCGCTGCTTCGATGGGCCATGAGCTATATTTGAAGGCCACCGAGCACTACGAGAAGAAATCTAAATTCCTTGCTGAGCAGGCACACAAAGTCATAACACAGATTCACGACGATCCTTCAAATACGTTTACCAATATTCAGGTGCCATTTAGCGACGGGCGCAAATCATTGAACGTAGTTGCAGATTTAGAGAAATGTTATAACACGGGAAGTACTGAGTTGATCGATGCGCTCGAGAAAGGAGTAGTACTGAGTATCATTGATCAAGAATGGAAAGATCACTTGCGCAATATGGACGAGCTACGCTCAAATGTTCAATTTGCCTCGCATGAGCAAAAAGACCCTCTATTGATCTACAAGTTTGAGTCGTATAACTTGTTTGAATTGATGATTGCCAAAGTGAACTCTGAAGTGGCTTCCTTCCTTGTGAAGTGTACACTGCCTGTGCAGACTAGCGCAGTGAGCCAAGCTCAGACTCCAAAGCGACCTGAAGCAGCGCGTACGCAGACCACGAAAGAGGGAGTTCAGAATATAAGCGAACGAACGGCAGCGCAACGCGCACAGCAAGGTGTTCCTGCCGGACCGCCTAAGCGAAGTGCTCCCGTTGTAAATGACGGGCCGAAAGTGGGCCGAAATGATCCTTGTCCTTGTGGATCAGGAAAGAAGTACAAGCAATGTCACGGAAAGTAATCTAGACTACACGGTCTAATATAGAACAGGGCTCTTCACAAGGAGCCCTGTTTCGTTTTGTAATTTTTCGTTGAAATAGATGAGTGCCTCGGGAGTGAGGATGCTATTGGGCTGGTGCATCCAGATATAGACCTCTTTCAATCCTTCTTGGATCCAGCTTTGAATTTGGGCCGACCAATGGTCCATACGTTGGTAATCCGTGGCGTGTAATTCGTTGCCACCAAATCTCAGAATAAGGACATCGGAGGTCAGTCGCATGTGGACAGCATCTCTTCTACCAGAGGTATCAGTGATGACTGAGCCTATCCCCTTTTCTTCGAGCAATTGCCATGTATCTGTAGCTTCTGGGCTGTTTTCAAACCAACTCTCATGTCGGAACTCGATGTGGATTTTAATATCATCGGGAAGTGCGGCGAGGTATGTTTGAATCTTTGCAGCCTGAGTCGTTGCCATTCTGGGCGGCAATTGGATAAAACACGGCCCTAATTTTTCTTGAAACTCGACAATCGCTGTAAAAAACTCATCGGTAATCTCATCGCAGTTGAGGAACTGTCGGTAATGTGTGATGAGGTTGGGGAATTTGGGGCAAAAGCGAAATCCATCGGGAGCCAGGTCGTACCATTTTTTGATTGTTGAAGGTGGATGGATGCGGTAGTGCGTGGCATTTAACTCAATGGTTCCGAACTGCTGGCAATAGGCTTTGGCAAAATCTTTCTGGGGCGTTTTTGGTGGATATACTTTTCCCTTCCAGTCCTTCAACGTCCACATAGTGCCTCCTGTGTAGATGGCAGGTTGTTGTGATCCACGACTTTCAGAAAGGACCTTTGCGGTGTTCGGATGAGTTGCAGGTAAGGAAAAGTCAACCCCGGTTATATCATCAAGTTTGCCAAATTTCATGGGGCAAAAGTATGGTCTTGCGACAAGTGGAGAAACATTTGCCCTTGTGGCAGAGAAAAAAACTTACCTCCTACTTGCTCATTTGCCCTTGTGGCTAGATAAAAAAATGCTCAACCGAATCAATATTTGCCCTTGTGGCTGATAGAAAAAACATGTTACCTAGGATTTTTACTGCGCTACGGCCTTTTCAATTTCAATTTTTCCCTCGTAGGTTTCAAAGACAAATTTGGCGCTATTGGCATTTCCGTTTTTATGTACTAAGACGGTCGTGATTTTTTCGCCTTGCTTTTCGAACAGACCGTTAAAATCGGCCGACGGATAGTTGATGTTGGGATACTGCAATTTGAGATCGAGTGAGTAGGTAAGTTTTGGGCTCACATTCAGTTCGACATCGAGGTATTGTCCGCTGAAAATGAGTGAAGTAACCGTGGGAGCAACCCAGTCAATTTCGATCTCATCCTCGAAGCCCTTGTACTTGGCCGTTGCGCTGAGTGATTTGATGTTGAACTTGGAATAATGCCCGGTTCCTTTGAGGTGTGCGAGCGTGCCCAAGTTGTATTTATCCTCGTAGGTATTCTCGATATCAAGCACCTCGATGCTCCCGATGTTGTAGGTGCTGTAGTGCGAAACAAGGTCCATTTTTTTGAGTGACCCGATTGACACATCGGATTCATAGGCTTTGGCATCCCAATTTTGGATTTCAGCCGCCGACAAATTGCTGTAAGAGAGTTGGCCTGTGAGGTCGCCAATATTGGTAAAAATCAGTTTGTCCTCATAGCTATGCAGGATCAAGTTCTCGATAACCGGGATGGTCACACGGGAGTAGCTGCTTTTCAAATCGACATTTCCCGCCACTTCACCGGCTTCGAATTTCACCTCGTACAGTTTGAGTTTTTCGACCGACTTCAGGGAAGTGAAGAAAGCGTCGCCATAATTCAAAGCGATATTGGAAGTTCCTTTGACTGTTCCGCCTTTGACGGAGGAATCGTACAACTTCATATTAAGGCTTCCATCGAGATCTCCGATGGTTACTTTGTCATTGGAGCCCCCCATGTCTAGTTTCATGGTTTTGGGAATAGAAATAACGAGATCCATGTCGTAATCGATGAATTTAATCCAAGAACCGCCGTTGAACTTGATCTTTTTACGGTTGTTGTTGATAATTACCTTGCTCACACAGAGCTTCATATAGACATCAATTTCGTTGGGGCCCTTCTCGATTGAGGGGATTGTATTTTGGATAAACTCATTGGCATCTTCCTCGCTTTCGGCGCGCACTTTCACAGTGAAAGTATAGGACACCTTTGATTCGTTGGTGGTCTTGATTGTCACATTGGACTCATTGATATCTAAGTCGAGGGTGATGCGTGGATCGACCTCGAAAGAATCCTGATAGACCTTGGTTTTCTCTACGCCCTTGCCATTTTTCGCAAAGCATGATCCGGCGATCAATACCATAGCACATAAACATATTGCTCTATACATAACTTCCTTTTTTTCTGTTTTCACGTCGTTCCTTTTTCTCTATATCTCTGATCATTTGATCGACGATTCGAATTCTTTTTTTGTAATTATCTAGCAGGGCCTGCAACAGCTTCTTTTGATTTTTGACCTTACCGATATTCAGCCTGAGTTCATGATCCAGGGAATCGATTTGGGACAATTCGTAGAAGAAAATATTCAGGTCTTCATCGTCTAGTGTGTATTCGGCCAGTTTCATTTGACGTTCTTGGAATTCTAGCACGAGCATAGTCTCTTCCCGACCGAGTTCAGGATCGACATCGGCAATGTTCATGACTTCTTCCGTTTCGGCTACATCAACGGAACCTGACTTTTCGCTCATGAAATAGCCTACGGCAAATATGAAGCAGGCCGCCGCAGCCACAGTGAGCCATCTCTGCCAATTCAATTGGCGTACAGGCTTGGTCAACTGGGGCTCAATTCCGGCCCACATGCGATCCAAGTTGGGCTCTTGCGTGTCCAATTCGGAGCGTTTTGACTTTATTTCATTTTCCAACCAATTCATCATGTCCTAGCCATTCTTATTTTTAGTTCCTCGGCAAGCATCTTTCTTCCTCGCATGTACTGCGACCTCGAAGTAGATTCTGATATATCGAGCATTTGGGCAATTTCGGTGTGTTTGTAATCTTCTAGTAGGTGCAGACCAACGATGACTCTCGATCCGGTAGGCAGATTTTGAATTGCCTGGTTAATTTCATCCACCGTTATTGGTTGTGCTACTACTTCTTCGTTTTCTTCAGCGGCAATTTCTACCTCATCAACATCTTGGGTGTAGACCTTCTTTTTCCGAATTGCATTGAGTGCTTGATTGATTACAATTCGTTTAATCCAAGCTCCCAAGGTTGCCTTTCCCTCAAATTGATCCAAGCGCGAAAACACCTTGATGAATGCCTCTTGAACCACTTCTTCACTTTCCATAGAATCACCAACAATGCGCCACGCAACGTGGTACATAGGCCTCGCATATAGCCGAAAAAGCTCATGTTGTGCTTTTCTACTACCTAGTCGGCATTGGTTTATTAGTTCTATTTGATCCAAAAAATGTAGGTTTCCGATTGAAAGACACAGTATCTTTCGATTCGTTGGAAAATTTAGGAGTAAATTTTAATGGAACCGGAAAAAGTCGATAGCAATGAGGTTTTGGACCTGCCCGAAAGCGCACCTGTAGAAGGTCCGGAAAATAATATCTGGCTCTCGAGAATTTCTATTGTCGGTCTGCTCTCAGGCGCCATCATGAAGATCGCCCATCTCCCCTATTATTCAATCGCACTGGGCATTGGATGGCTCGCTTTGCTGTTGCAAACAAGTATTCGGATCCGAAGGAACTACCGCACGAAACCCTGGCAAGCGGGACAAGACTTTGGTCGGTTTCTCATTCTGAGCAGCTTGTGTTTTATTTTTCTAGGCATTGGTCGATTCCCCTATTTATTATGGGTTGGAGGCAGCATCTATGCAATAACTTATTTTAGGGCTGTGGTTCTAAGCTTCAAAAAAGACAAATAGTTTTGGGTAAATCGTAGTACCCAATCTCATGAGAAAATTTGTTCGAGGATTCTTTCACCTATTATTTCCTTATTACTGCGTGCATTGTGAGCATCAATTATTCGAATTCGAGCACGTCATATGTGAGAGCTGCATCTCAAAACTTCCCAAGTCTGATTTTAATTTCAAGTCTGGAAACCCCGTCGAGCGCATTTTCTGGGGACGTGTTCCATTGGAGTTGGCGAGTTCATTTTTGACATTTAGCAAGAAAGGAATCGTTCAAAAACTCATGTTTGAGTTCAAGTACAACGGCGAGACTGGGGTGGGATATAAATTGGGGAAACTCTATGCTTTGGACATTTTAAAAATGAAGGCTGCGCCCAAATGGGACATTATAGTACCCATCCCATTGCATCGTTCGAAATTAAGAAAACGGGGATTCAACCAATGTGAACTGATCGCTGAGGGCATGAGTGCCGGCTTACAAATCCCTTACTCTAGCAAGCACCTGATGCGCACGGTCAACAACCCGTCGCAAACCAAACGCAATCGAAGTGAACGATGGAATAACGTGGATTCTATATTTGAAACGGCCAAGACAGGCGAGCTAGAGGGAAAACATATTCTATTGATAGATGACGTTGTAACGACAGGCGCCACCTTGGAATCGGCCTGCCGCGAATTACTTTCAATCCCTTCGGTGAGAATAAGCATCGTTACGCTTGCGTTTCCCGAATGAGAAAAACTTAATTTTGCCGAATGGCAGAAGAAATCAGAATTGAAGCAAGTGCGACCAAGACAGAAAAGTATAGCGCCTTGTTGCCACAAATTCAGGCCTTGATCGAACCAGAATTGGATCTTGTTGCCAATTTGGCCAACGTTGCCGCCGCACTTCATCATGGAATGGGCTTCTTTTGGACTGGTTTCTATTTGGTCCAAGGAGACACCTTGGTTCTTGGGCCTTTTCAAGGGCCGGTGGCCTGTACTAGAATAGGTTTTGACCGCGGAGTGTGTGGAAAATCTTGGGCGCAACAGAAAACGGTCGTCGTAGAAAATGTCAACGAATTCCCGGGTCATATCGCTTGTAGTTCTTCGTCGCTTTCGGAGATTGTTGTACCCTTGTTTGACGCAAGCAACAAGATCGTTGGAGTGCTCGATGTCGACAGTGACAAATTGGCGACATTTGACGAAGTGGATCAAGCGTATTTAGAGCAAGTCGCGCAACAATTAAAATCGAAATTTTAGCCTTGAAAAGAAGCTACACCACCATATATTTCACGTCAATCGCGCTGCTTCTATTGATGTCGTGCGCCGTGGTTAAACCGCGTACGGGTGGAGACAAAGACATCACTCCCCCGGTGGATTCCATTTACTCACCAGTCAATTTGACCACACATTTTGACGGGAATAAATTTTCAATTCAATTTGACGAATACATCCAAACAAAGGATGTGCAGAACCAGCTTGTAATCTCACCTCCTCTCAATACCAATCCTGTAGTCAAAATCAAGAAGAAGACGCTTCATGTTTCCTGGGTCGATACTTTGAAGGAGAACACAACCTACTCATTCAATTTTGGCGAGTCAGTTGCCGACTACAACGAAGGCAACATCGCACGTAATCTAACCTATGTATTCTCTACGGGAAGTGTTGTTGACAGTCTGCAAATAAAAGGCACGGTCCGCGACGCTTACACACAAGAGCCCTTGTCCGACGTGCGAATCATGGTCTATCGCAACTTGAGCGATTCGGCTTGTTTGACCGAAAAGCCCTACTACCTTGCTATCAGTGATGAACTGGGGGAATACACGGTTAATTATATGTCGGCCGGCACGTATAAAATCGTGGCATTGGTCGATGAAAACAGGGACTACTTGGTGACAGAAGGAGAGCCGATGGCTTTTGCGCCGAATGAACTAATCTTACAGGACTCAACGCTACATCTTGCCGACCTTCAATTGAGCAAACCGAAACCAACAGTTCAATATATCACCGACTATTCGCGGGATTCAACGGGGTTTGTGAAGTTCAACTTCCTGTCTCCACCCGACTCCATTAGCTTGTCGATTTTAGGACATCCGGAAACGGAGGTGAAGTCGTTTTATAATGCAGAAAAAGACTCTCTATACGCATGGGTTATGGGCGCTCCATTGGAGGCAGACTTAGAGCTAGTCGTGCGCGCTGCAGGTGAAGTGCGCGATACAATAACCATCCAGCACTACACCATTGACCGAGTAGGGAAGTTCTTAAAAATGAATTTGAGTACACCAGGAAAAATCGCTGCTCGCGACTCCCTCTTTTTGTTATCTGGTAGATTTATTGATCAGATTGACTCGAATATTCGGGCCACACTTTTGAAAGATAGTGTGTCGTTGCCATTGACAATAAAAGCCACATCGGATCCTGGGAAATACTTTCTAGATGCCCCATGGGAAGACAATTCGAAATACCAGCTCTTAATCGATCCCAAAAAATTCAGATCCATTGAAGGATTGTATACCGACAGCCTAAAATTCGAAATAGGCACGCATGGCGTCGAACATTATGGCCGACTAAACCTGACCATCGAAAACCTCAAGATGGAGCAATTCTCTTACATTCTTCAGATTGAAAACAAGAATGGGAAAATCATCCGAGACGTGCCGGTAACCAGTTCTTTGCTTCAATTTAAAAGATTATTACCCGGGACGTATAAGATCCGGTTGATAGTTGATCGAAACAAAAATGGCAAATGGGATTCTGTTGATTACGTCCGCAAAGAGCAGCCGGAGCGCTTGTTCTATTTTCCCAAAGAGTTCAATATGCGTTCCAATTGGGAGAATGATTTCAATTGGATTTTGGACGAGCACTAATGATTATCAGCTATTTCCTATAGCGATCATGCAACTAAACATGAAGGATTTTCGTCTATAGTAGACAGAAATAAGTAACTTCTGCTTTTAAACGAATTAACTATCACTGCTTTGAAGTCAATATTACTCATCGCTCTTCTTGCTTTTGCTTCCGTCTCGGCAAATTCTCAAGGGATCATCCCAACGAAGGGTAAGGAATTCTGGGTCGGCTTTCTCGAGAACTATACTCAAGGAGGTACAGCTGAAGCATTGGATCTATTTATTACCTCAACTGTCAATACCAGCGGAACTGTCAGTCTGCCCCAACAAGGCTGGAGTGTCACCTTTGATGTCATAGCCAATCAAACGACAACTGTTAATGTCCCAAACGCCCTAGGAGAGACTATTGATGCTGATGTGATTTCGAACACAGGAATCTATGTCGCCACGGAAGATACTGTATCGGTGTTTGCCATAAACATGGAGCAATATACAGCCGACGGAACGAAAATATTACCTATTCAATCGATAGGCACAGAATATCGAGTGGCCGCCTATCACGGAATTGGCGGAGTAGGATCGGAATTCCTGATCGTCGCCACACAGGACGGAACTGAAATTGAAATTACCCCATCTGCGCTCACTACCGGAGGAAATCCTGCAGGCGTGACATTCACGATAAACCTGGATGCCGGGGAGACCTACATGGTACAAAGTAATGATGCCACGGACTTAACCGGTTCCCATATAAAGGGAACAGAAGCGAGTGGAGATTGCCGACCATTTTCAGTTTTTGGCGGGTGTTATTGCGCGAATGTTCCAACAGGTTGTACAGCTTGCGACCACATTTTTGATCAAAATTTTGCGGTCGACACATGGGGTAGTCAGTATGAGACGGTTCCCTTTGTCAGTTCAACATCCTACACATATAGGGTCTTAGCTCACGAAGATGGAACGGATGTATTTATCAACGGCGTTTTTTCGGTTTCCCTAGACGCGGGTGAGTTTGAAGAATACAACAGTGTGACCACTGCAGATTGCATCACGGGCACCAAGCCCATGGCTGTAATTCAGTACATGGAAGGAATAACTTGCTCAGGGGTCGGTGATCCGGCCATGCTCGTTTTGAACGATGTTTCTCAGAAAATAGACAATGTCACCTTCTCCACCGTGAGCTCGACGATTATTGATGAGCACAACGTCAACGTAATCGCGTCGACGGTTGACGTCGGACAGGTACTGTTCGATGGAGTTGCCATAGACCCTGCACTATTCACCCAGTTCCCTTTTTGCCCAGAAAGTTCATATGCTTCTTTTGAGGTAACGCAGGGAAGCCATACGTTAGAAGCTGAAAACGGATTCTCGGCCTACATTTATGGAAATGGATTTGCGGAGAGCTATGCTTACTCGGCAGGATCTTTTAGCACCCCAGACTTGATCTCGGTTGTCGACTCGGTCATTTGCGCGAGCGACACAGTCAATATTTCAACCACACTTTCATTGTTCGATATCTATTGGTATGCTCAAGGAAATCCAGATGACACTTTGGCCACAGGCCCAATTCTTACGTTGGTTCCACCTATCATTCCAGATGTATATGTGGCTGTAGGAAACTTGCTCATTTCGGGATGTGAAGAGGAACAATGGTTCTTAATTGAAACACCGGAGCCACCAGTCGTTTCAGTCTATGCAACTGACCCGGTTATTTGTCAATATGCATCGACACAATTAAATGTTTCTGTTGATCCACCGTCGCCATTGTACACCTACACATGGACGCCAGCGGCTGGTCTCAACGACCCGAACATCGCCAATCCTATCGCAACGCCATTGGAAACAACTACCTACTCAGTATTGGTAAGTACGCCAACTGGTTGTGGTTTTTCGAGTGAAGAAGTCACCATTGAGGTATTAGAAGGAACCTTGGCCGGATTATCGGCCTCCACAGATGACGATGCGATTTGCACCGACGAGGTGGCCAATTTATTGGTTACGGTCGATGAAGTTGTGTATGAAGATAATTTTGATCCTGGCGTAAGCTGGGGATTGTGGTGCGATGTCCAGAACGGCACGCAGTCAAATGACTGTGGATCTGTAAGCGGAAATGCCCTGTACTTCAATGGCGCAGGTGACCGCTGGACTACGACCGAATCTATTGATTGTTCGCTTGGAGGCCTGGTAAGTTTTACCATAAAATTTGGCAGTGGAGCCGCACCTTGTGACGACCCTGAACCAGGAGACAATGTCGTTCTTGAATATTCGACCTCCGGATGTGCAGGTCCTTTCACGCAGATAGGACTTATCAGTGAATCGGCTTATACAAGTTTCGAGACAGTCACCTTTGCCATACCTGTCGGCGCGCAAACGGCCAACACCCATTTTAGATGGCGTCAACTGGCCAATTCAGGAAACAACACCGACAACTGGTCATTGGACGATATTTATGTGTCGGCACTCACCAACAATGCCTACGATTACGCTTGGACTCCTGCTGGCCCATTGGATGATGCGACGATTGTCAACCCTGTGGCTAGTCCGCTTGAAGACACAATGTTCTATGTGGAACTAACAGATAATTTCAACGGTTGTCAGTATACTGATTCTGTGTTTATTTCGGTTGGCCAGTCCTACACGGTCGAACTTCCGAATGACACCATCTTATGTGATATTGCAGGCATTGAGTTGTATGCGAATCCTTCTATTGCAGGAGATTTCGACTTCACATGGTCCCCAGGCGACGGAAGTTTGAGCAGTCTGTTCTCACAAACCCCAACTGCCTCTCCTGTTGCAACTACTACGTATTCAGTTGAAGTAACTTCAACGCAGGGTTGTTTGGCAAATGGAGATGTGACCATCACCGTCAACCAGCTTCTGAGCTTAGATGTGACGACCGACAACACCAATTTCTGTCAAGGCGAGGAAGCCAATTTAGTAGCAGATGTTGGCGGAACTGCTGGTTTAGAATTTACCTGGACTCCAGCTCAATATTTGGATGACGCAACAAGCGCTACTCCAGTAGCTTCGCCTGTTCAAGACACTTGGTTCGAAGTATTGGTTACAGACCCAGGTTCTGATTGTTTCTTGATCGACTCAGTGGAGGTGATTGTATTCTCTACTTTCAGTTTGCAATCGGTTGCCGACACAACCATGTGTGAGTCATTGGGCTTTGAACTCACGACGACCGTCGACACGAGTGATCCGTTGACTTATAGCTGGCAGCCCGCCCTTAATTTGGACGATGCTGCAGCATTGTCTCCATCGATTATTCTAGATGAAGCAGCTCAATACATCGTGGTCGCTGAAGATGCCGGCGGATGTAGTCAAACGGATACAGTAAATGTGTCCTTGGTTTTCCAAGCTTTTGACCTTGGACCAAATATTGAACTTTGTATAGGTGAATCTGACTCAGTGTTGACCGGATACAACAATAGCTTTGCATTTAGCTGGAACACATTGGAAACTACTTCTGGAATCGAAGTAGATAGTCCAGGCTGGTATATTGTGGAAGTCACCGGACCTGAAAATTGTGTGCGCAGCGATAGTTTGGAAGTCATCGTTCATGAGCTACCGGAATTTGAGCTAGGCCCAGATATCTCATCTTGCGAAGGGTACAACGAAACTTTATCCGTTGGACTTGCTGGAGTGAGTTACTTGTGGTCCACAAATCAAGTTACACAGTCTATCGACGTCACCACGAATGATACCTACGTTGCCACAGCGACTGACGGAAATGGATGTCAATATTCCGACTCCCTGTTTGTGGATTTCCACGAACTCCCAATTGTAGACCTGCCCGTATTGGTGGATCTTTGCGAGGGCGAGAATGTGACCTTGGATGCTGAAAATCCGGGCGCAGATTTCGTGTGGAGCAACACCGCCGTAACGCAACAAATAACAGTAGCGACAAGTGGAATTTATTCCGTTACTGTGACAAATGCATTTGATTGCTTCCAAACTGACGAAACTGAAGTCGTTGTTCACCCTTATCCAGTCGTATGGTTAGGTGCTGATCACGCAATGTGTCAAAACGATTCCTACGATTTGGACGTTAACAACCCTGGGGCTTCGATTCTATGGAGCACAGGTGACACTACACAGGTTATTACCATTTGGAGTTCCGGTACTTACGAAGTGGCTGTTAACAATGGCTACTGTTCAAGTACCGACGAGATCAATGTAGTGGTCAATCCACTTCCTGAAGACCCTCTCGGATTTGATACGACAATGTGCTTCACAGAAGTCCCTTCATTAACTTTATTCGCGGGAAATCCGGGTAGTGGTTATATCTGGTCGGGAAATGATATTACTCCATCAACTGACCCTCTGTTAGTTGTGAATGCTGAAGGTGTATACAACTTGCTGGTTACAACGCCATTTGGATGTGTGGATCAATTTGAAATCGCCATTACAGAATTGTGCCCTGGCCAAGTATTTGTTCCGAATTCATTCAGTCCGAATGGAGATGGTATGAATGATTATTTCTTTGCCTACGGTACCAATATCGTAGAATTCGAAATGGAAATTTGGAATCGATGGGGTGAGAAGATTTTTGTAAGTAGTGACATCAACACGCCTTGGATCGGGGACGCCCACAATGGCACCCACTATGCAGATTCTGAAACCTACGTTTACGTAATCACTTATAAATACCTTATGGATATCGACGGTACATTATCTGACGTCGAGCAGATTACAGGACATGTAACCCTTATTCGTTAATCTCAATAAAGCGGTTGATATTCTTTAGTGTTCCGAATACTACTAAAGTATCCGATTCGTAAATCACGGTTTCTGATTTAGGCACACCAATAATGTGTTCCTCAATCACAATCTCATCTTGTTTATTGCGCATTTGATATTCACGCTTCAAGGTGATCAAGGTTAAGCCATACTTATTTCGAATGTCTACGTCGGCCAAAGTTCGATCTGTAACTCCCTTTGGAGCTCTGATTTCGGCGATTTCGTAATTGTCTGGCAATTGCAGAAAGGCCGTAATATTCGGATGAATAAGCCGCTCTGCTACGTTGACCGCTACTTCAGACTCAGGCGATAAAATTTCGGTTACTCCCAAGTTTTTAAGGATACGAAATTGATTGTCACCACTCGCCCGTACAATGACTCGCGGAATGCCCAAGTCCAACAGATTCAAAGCCGTCAAGATCGTGGCTTCAAAATTTTCTCCGATCGCAACTACACCTGCATCGATCTTATCGATGTTCTGTCCAATGAGAGCCCTTTTATCCGTAGAATCAATGACGACGGCAAGAGCTACTTCGTCTTTTATCGATTCAATTTTCTCCTCATTTGTGTCAAACACCCATACTTCAGCTCCCTTTCCCGCGAGTTCTCGTGCCATTTGAGCGCCGTACTTTCCAACGCCGATTACGGCGAATTTCTTCATTTTCATGATGCTATGTTAAGGAAGCTTTTAATATTTGACCAAAGTTATAAATGTCTTCGAATGAATTGTACATCGGCACAGGTGCCATGCGTATTACATTGGGTTCTCGCCAATCAGTGATTACCCCGGCTGCCATCAAATTATCGAAAAGATCCCTCCCTTGTCCATGCGCCAAAATTGACAACTGGCAACCACGTTCTATACCTTCTTCTGGCGTGATGATTTCGAAATTAGCCTTCTCCGAAGCCTCGCCCACTGCATTTATTACAAACTCTAAATAGGAAGTAAGCAACTTCGATTTTTTACAAAGTGCATCCATTCCGACTTCTTCAAACATTTCCAAGGAAGCCTTGTGAATGGCCATAGAAAAAACAGGGGCATTTGAAAGTTGCCAACCTTCTGCAGTAGCAATAGGTTGAAATCCTGGCTTCATCTGAAAGCGAGTTTCCTTATCGTGACCCCACCAACCACCAAATCGATTCAGTGATGTATTTGACGAATGTCGTTCATGAATAAATACGCCCGAAACACTTCCGGGTCCTGAATTCAAGTACTTGTATGAACACCAACATGCAAAGTCAACATCCCAATCATGCAGGTCCAATTTTATATTTCCAGCACCATGGGCTAGGTCGAAGCCTGCCAGCGCCCCAGCCGCGTGAGCAGCCTTTGCTATTTCTTTCATTCGAAATACCTGACCAGAGTAATAATTCACCCCACCAATCATAACCAACGCCAGTTCATCGCGGTTTTCTTCAATAGCAGTAATAATATCTTCGTGTCGAATGGTATGTTCGCCCTCGCGAGGTGCTATTTCGACAATCGTAGAAGCCGGATCCAGGCCGTGATGGCGCACTTGAGTCTCCAAGGCATATTGATCAGATGGAAATGCTTTCTCTTCGCAAATAATCTTGAATCGCTCCTTCGTGGGTTGATAAAAAGACACCATCAACAAATGCAAGTTGACTGTAAGTCCGTTCATTACCACCACTTCATTTTCCTTCGCCCCAACAAGTTTCGCAGTTGGCCCCGTGAGAAACTCATGGTAAGCAAACCATGGATTTCGACCGTGAAAATGTCCTTCGACACCCCATTTGGCCCAGTCTTCAAGTTCAATTTGAATCGCCTCTTTGGCCGACTTTGGCTGCAGTCCCAAAGAATTTCCTGTGAAGTAGATTACTTGCTTGTCGTTAATGACAGGTATGTGGAACTGGGATCTATAATGAGCCAAAGGATCTTGCCGATCCAAATCTTTTGCGAATAATTGTGTGTTTTCAAACTGCATTGAAGAGAATATTACCATTACTTTTGCCACCTCAAACTAGTGCAAGTAGCGCTCGGGGCAAAGGTAATCCCTATCAATAATAATACACCATGGAAACCCAAAATTCAGCCAGACTATTCGAAACTGCCAAACAACTCTTTCCCGGAGGAGTCAATTCACCGGTACGTGCTTTTCAAGCTGTAGGCGGACACCCAGTCTTCATTGAAAAGGGCAAGGGGAGCCGCATTTGGGATGCCGATGGCAACGAGTTTATCGACTATTGTGGTTCGTTTGGGCCTTTGATTCTTGGGCATGCGAGAGAAGAAGTGGTAGAGGCCATTACCAAGGCCGCTCAGAACGGCACATCGTACGGAGCTCCTACACGCTTGGAAAATGAATTGGGTTCTTTGATTTTGAACAACCATCGTTTTGTAGATCGCATTCGATTTGTGAGCAGTGGAACAGAGGCGACCATGTCGGGAATTCGTCTGGCACGCGGGGCAACGAAGCGCAACAAAATTGTAAAATTTGAAGGCTGCTATCACGGACATGCAGATGCTCTCCTGGTAAGCGCTGGATCCGGATTGGTGACACTTGGAACGTCGAGTTCAGCTGGTGTTCCCGAGGCCTACACGCAAGAAACCATAGTCTTGCCTTTGAATGACAAAGCGGCGCTCGAACTGGCCTTTGAGAAATACGGCGATGACATCGCATGTATAATCGTTGAGCCTATTCCTGCCAATAACGGACTTTTACTTCAGCATCGAGAATACCTATTATTCTTGCGTGAAATATGCACGAAGTACGGGGCCCTATTGTTCTTCGATGAGGTAATATCAGGGTTCAGAGTCGGTTTTGAAGGAGCGGCTGGCCTGTACGATATCGAGCCAGACATTATGGCTTTTGGAAAAATCATCGGGGGAGGATTGCCTGTTGGAGCCTATGCGGCCAAGGGAGATTTAATGTCGCACATCGCGCCTGAAGGATCTGTTTATCAAGCGGGAACATTGGCGGGAAACCCAGCGGCTATGGCAGCAGGAATTGCGCAGTTAAAAGTATGTTTGGAGCCTGGTTTCTATGAGAATTTGCAGCAGATGACCAAGGCTTTTGCCCTTCGCTTGAACAAGTTTTCCACCGATCGAAACTATCCATTCGAGCTAGTAACTATCGGTTCAATCTTCTGGATTTCATTTGCCAAAGGCGAACATATTCAAAGCGCAAATCAAATCAACGGCGACATGTCGGTTTTCGCGAAACTGCACCACGAGTTACTGGAAAGAGGAATTTATATTGGACCCTCAGGATACGAAGTGGGCTTTTTCTCATCGGCTCATAGCGAGGCAGATATGGAACAAACGATTACGGCCTTCGAGCAAGCCCTGGACGCCATCTTCAGCTAAGGAGAATCACCACGCTGGATTGCAACAATATGGTTCCATCCAGCACCCCACCGTACCAAAGTTCAGCGCGTTTTTCGTTGGTCATCCCAATAAGTACAGCTATAATCCCATAGACTACAATTAGGGCAATTAAGATAGTTAGGGAGTAGAAATTGATTTGGTATAGCGCAAGAGCGCAAATGACGCTTAGTAGTGTCATCAATTGACCCATTCGCAGCGACTTTCTCTCGCCCATCACCTGCGGTATCGTTTTCATATGTTCGGGGTCATACTTCAAATCTCTCAAGTCAAAGGGAATGGTAATGGCGACAAAAAAGAGCAGTTTTTCTAAGAACCAAAGCCCCGATTCCCACGAAAGCACATCCCCAATTTCCCCAAAATGACTGACAGGAAGAAATGCTCCCAAAGCGGCCCAAGAAAAAGCAATCATCCAAATTTTAGCGTGAGGGAGTTGTCGTCCAGCCACTCTCTGGCCATTGATTCTGAAGATTCTAGCAATATAGAGGAGTGAAAAAGCCGAAGGTAGGAGTATGATTAATACGTCACTCCATTTTAAAAAGAACGCGGCGAAGAAGGTTCCGACCGACCCAATAATCGTCCATGCCCAAAGAAAAGGTGCATGAATAAGAATCCACTTGTTCCGTTTCGAAGCAGTGCTTTTTTGTCGGCGCTGCAGTTTTAATATTCGCTGAAAATTGTAGAGAAAAAGTGTGGAAAACCCTGCAAAAAAAGGCAAGGCCCAACCTGATGATTCGCCCAGAACGACCTCACTTTGCCAAAGCCACATGAAGGCACACATCGATATCCAAACATTGCTATAAACAGTATTCCTTACATGTTTGGCTACAAAGATGCGCAAGGTCCCCATAGGCGTTTTACTTCTCAAAAGGAGCTACAAGGTAGTAGACTATACCACCAATCATGCCCATCGCCGATCCAGCTAATGCGCTCACAACTTTTCGCGTTCGCGCCACACGCTCGTAACCCAGAGCGTATACTTCATTATGCTGGTGATCTAGATTTGAAATTGTTTCTTGCTTAATGCGGATATACGGCAACAGTTGAAACACCGAATAAACTACTGGAAATGCGACGGATAAAATCAAGCCCCCACTTGCCGCAAAAGCCAAAAATCTCGCCGCTCCCAATCCTAAGGCAAAGGTAGACTGCGTTTTATATTTCTCACGAGCATCGCATTGTCCTGCGATGTAGACTCGCATTTCTTCTTCGCTCAACCAGTCGCCAAATTCTGTGTCTTGGGTATAAAAGACAAATTCAGCCTCCCCCTGCTTGGTTATCGAGAAGAGTTCGCTTTTGTGCAAACTGGCTCTCTTGGTCTTGTCGTGTTTACTGGTAAAATCATAGATCACCTCGAAACCCTCGTCATCAATGATTCTGCATTCAATTTGGCGTCCCGACATCGTTAGGATTTGGTCTTGGGCAAATCCAGTTAAACACAGGCAAAATAGAATAGAAAGCGCAATATATTTCCTCATGATAGACCAAAGATAATTTCAACCGAAGTGACTTGGACACAATATTACACAGAATGTTAGCAAGTAGAAGTGTATAAAGGTCAAGTTGATCGCTATATTTGTGCCCACAATTTCGAAAATCAAGGTACCCATGTCATCAGTTTCATTCGCAGAAAGACACATAGGCCCTCGCAAGGAGGACGTCGATGGAATGCTAAAGCAAATTGGAGTTTCTTCTCTAGATGAGCTTATCGATAAGACAATTCCGGCAGGAATCAGATTGAAAAACAATCTTCAGGTCGATTCTGCTTTGGCAGAACACGAGTACCTGGCTATGCTTCAAGAGAAAGCAGATAAGAATATTGTGGCCAAAAACTACATAGGACTGGGCTACTACCCCACTGTCATTCCATCTGCGATTCGTCGAAATATTCTGGAAAATCCAGGTTGGTATACGGCTTACACACCCTACCAAGCGGAAATTGCCCAAGGCCGACTGGAAGCTCTGCTGAATTTCCAAACCGTCGTTGCCGATTTAACGGGACTCGAAATTGCAAATGCCTCCTTACTTGACGAAGGAACGGCCATGGCCGAGGCAATGATTATGTTTTATAACTCTAGAAGTCGGTCCAAAGAGAAAGCTGGAGCCAACAAAATGTTTCTCGACCAGGACATGTTCCCTCAAACGATTGACGTCGTGTCGGCGAGAGCGATTCCATTGGGCATCGAAATTGTGATTGGCGATGCCGCAAGTACTACGTTCGGAGAAGAGTATTTTGGAGTTGGCTTGCAATACCCATCTGCTTCGGGTGAAATTAAAGATTATCGCGCCACAGCTCAAAAAGCACATGATCACGAAGCACTTGTGGTGGCAGCCTGCGATCTAATGAGTTTGGCACTTATCGAAACTCCTGCAAGTTGGGGTGCCGACGTTGCGGTTGGAAATTCACAACGATTTGGAGTTCCCATGGGATTCGGTGGTCCGCACGCTGCTTTTTTCGCTACGTCGGAGAAATTTAAAAGAAACATCCCTGGACGGATCATTGGAGTATCAAAAGATCGATTGGGCAAGAGTGGATATAGAATGGCCTTGCAAACGCGCGAACAGCATATTCGTCGTGAAAAAGCAACTTCGAATATATGCACAGCTCAAGCATTGCTCGCAGTTATGGCTGGAATGTATGCTGTATATCACGGACCAGAGGGAATCAAGGCAATTGCGACAGACATTCACGAGAAGACAAAGACACTCGCCGCTTCACTAGAACTGTGTGGCGTCAAAGTACTCACGAAGGTCTTTTTCGACACGATCACAGTTGAGGTATCGTCTACAGAAGCTGTGCGCTTGCAGGCCGAGAAAGCGGGGATTAACCTCTACTATATTGATGACACAAAGCTGCAAGTTTCATTGCACGAAGCGGTGACTGAATTCTCCTTGGTGGAGTTGATCGAAGTAATAGGCGGCGACGACAAAGTAGCTCAAGGAAAGTCGGCTTCTATTTTGGGTAGCGCTGCGCGCAAATCTTTGTATCTCCAACACGAGGTATTCAATACGTATCGTTCAGAAACAGAGTTGATGCGTTACATGAAGAAATTAGAAAATCGCGATCTCTCTCTCACGCACA
>JADFAK010000084.1 GCA_015665315.1 Flavobacteriales bacterium
TTCTCTGGTGTTCATCTTCGGTGCACTCCATCCCATCGGCACAGTGATTCTTGAGCATGGTCTCTCCATAACCTACTGCTGTCAATCTGCTTGAGTCAATCCCTTGGGCGATGAGCCACTGTCGGGCAGCTTTGGCACGCCGATTTGAGAGATCGATATTGTATTCATGGGTAGCCCTTGAGTCGGTATGCGCCATGATCTCCCCTTTTAAATCAGGGTGCTTGACAAGAATCTCATACAATGTCTTCAAGTCTGGCGTGGCATCCTCTCGAATATCCGCTGCATTTCGATCAAAGTAAATATGAAACAACTCCAAAACCATCCCTTTGCGAATAATTACGTCTTCGCTCAAAAGAGGAGGAGCAACGTTCTCCCGAATCTGCATGCCTACTGCTACCTCCATGCAATCTCCATCAACGACCATTGTATTGAAAGTCGCTTTGGCTGCATGAAATTTGTCTTTCTGGGCCACGAGGTCAAATTCACAACCACTCGAAACAGGGACGTAAAAAGTACCTCCTTCCTCGGTGACAATACTGATGGTCTCGCCCGTACATCGGTCAAATAGTTCGACCGACACATCTGCCAGTGGATTTCCGTAATTGGCATTGATGATCTTACCACAGGCGTAGGTGACCGATTGAGAAACGGATTTTTCCGGTGATAACGCGAGATTGACCCGCATTTTATCCCCGGCCGACAATTCTTGCGTGTCGATGACTGCACCAGATTTGCACGCAGTGCTAATCATAAAACCTTTGGCTTTGGATTTCATTTCAAATACCTGTCCGGCGGGCACATGAAAAGTAAACTGTCCTTGCCCGTTTGAAAAGGCTAGGTCTGAAAAATAATTTTCCCCGGTGAGTGTAATTTCGGCTCCAGAAACGGGCTCCCGCGTTTCACAATTCAAGATTTGACCCTCTACTAAAACATTGGCCGAGAACTCGAAAAACAGGATGTCGTCTTTGGTCGACACATTTCTATTTGAACTAAAGAAACCCGTTTCACCTTCCATGTCCCAGCACAATCCAAAATCATCTTTCGGGCTGTTCAAAGGAGCTCCCATGTTCTCAGGAATGTCCCAATTGGTCCCTTTCTTGACGCATTTGTACAGGTCCAATCCACCAAAACCAACGAGCAGATCTGACGAAAAAACGAGGTCTCCAGAGGCACCCAGTGTCGGAAATACTTCGTTGCCCATGGTATTTATGTGCGGACCAATATTTATAGGAGTTCCCCATTTGCCTTGTGCATCAATTTTAGAAACGTAGAGATCCATTCCCCCCATACCACCGGGCATGTCAGAGGCAAAAATCATCGTTTTACCATCTTTCGACAAGGTGGGATGAACAACACTATAGTCGCTATTATTCATCGTCAACTCCTGCGGCTTCGTCCACTGAACTTTGTCGGCACTCGTGCTTACCACCAGTTTCAATCGTGTGTTGCGTTGATCGTCATAGCGCCGTTTCTTTTCGTCAAAATCGGAGCAGGTCATGATGCATGTATTCCCGTCGGCACTAAAACAGAGCGGACCTTCATGGTAGGGCGTATTGCCAAATGTATGAACTGGGACGACTGGTCCGAATTGATTTTTGCCCATGCGCAACACTTTGAATACATCTGTAAATCGGGATGTAGTCCAAGGGTCATCTTCGCCAGGTCGTTCGGTTGTTCCCTCTCTATTGCTCGTAAAGTAGAGTACATCGTCAACGAGGAAAGGAGCAAAATCCAGCTCAGGGCTATTGAAGCCAACAGGGGTCACTTCACAGTTCTCGAGTTTCAACCCATTGGTGGTAATGCTTTTGCACCACGCCGACATTTTTCGGGCGTTGCTTGCTGCTTGACCATCTAGTTCGGCACTCGCATATTTATCCAGCCATTGGGCGGCTATGTCGTATTTCTCATTGCTTATTAACAGCTGACTGTACCACAGTTTGACCCGTGGATCGTCGTTCATCAAAGCAGCTCGTGTGAACCAATACTCGGCCAAAGAGCCTTGGTCGGTTTTCCAATAGGCCACTGCAAGATTTGTGATTGCAGAGGCATTGTCGAGGTCTTTTCGAATGACTTTGTTGTACAATTCGATGGCCTCATCGTAATGGTGATGAGCAAAAGCTTCATCTGCCTTTTTTAGCTGGGCAGTTCCGACAAAAGAGCATGCAATTGCCAAGAATAGTATCGTTAATTTTTGAATCATGTTTCCTGCCTATTAAAAGTACCTTGGGTGATTGTATCCGTCTTTCTTGCGCTGCATGTCCCAACCAATAAAGAGCTCATGAGAGCCTAAATGGTTTTGAATTTTAGTGAGCGTGAAATCGTAGGCATAACCTACTTTCAACGAAGAAGTGATGTTGTATTGAACCATTAAATCTGCCGAATCTCCAAAACGATATCCTGCTCCGATCCACACAACTTGATTGATCAATGCGCTTACATTTACATCAACTTGAACCGGTGAGTGGTAGGCATAACGTGTCATCATTGAGGGCTTGATCACGAGATTTTTGTTGATCTCGATAGCATAGCCGGCCGTCAGATAATAATGTCTTCTCAACGAATAATCAGTATTGACTCCCGACTCAGTTTCGTTGAAATTTAGGTCTGTCTCCAACAATTTGGGAGCAGCCAGTCCTACGTACAATTGCTTGGTATGGTAGTACACGCCAAAGCCAAAATTCGGCGCCGACTCTCTACCATCGGCATAGGGCAATTCGAAGTCCTCATCCTTGGGATTCAAGGCGCTCCAGTTCATTTGTTGCACACCGTAGTCGGCATTCAACCCGAAGCCCAGCTTCCCCTTTTTCAACTTCATACGGTACGCGAAGGAGAGCGTAGCACCGAGGTATTCACTAATTCCCAGCTTGTCGTGATTCAAATGAAATCCCACACCGAACTTGTCATTTTGTAGGGGCGTTTGAATACTCAAATGTTGGTTCTCGGGTGACCCTTCAAATCCCGCCCACTGGTTTCTGTAGAACAGGCGAGCGCTCCATGATTCGGAGGTGCCAGCATAGGCCGGATTGATGACCAATTGATCCCACATATATTGTGTATAGCCCGGCTGTTGCTGACCTTTGGAAGTGAGCACCGACAGCAAGAGAAAAAGAGCAAGCAGAAATAATATCGCGAAGTTTCGCTCGCTGCTCAAATGAATAGGTTGAGTAAATCGTATCATCGTAATAGTATGTTATCGGTGTAAAACAATATATCCCTGCTGCACGGCCGACCTCGTGTCGGTTTCCTTGAAGACGTAGTAATAGGTGCCTTCAGGCAGTGCTTGTCCCTGCCACATTCCTTCCCAGTCATTTTGGTAGTTGGACGTGCCGAATACCTCATGACCCCAGCGATTGTATACATACAGCTCATTGTTCGGGAAATTCTCTAGTCCAGTGATGACGAATGTGTCGTTGGCTCCATCGCCATTCGGGGTGATGACATCTGGAATTTCTAGATAGGGCCTGATAAGCAGTTTCACATGTGCTGTATCGCACATAGTCGGGCATTCATCCAGGCAGATCTCATAGACCAACTCATCCGTTCCGAAGTAGTCCTCATCGGCACGGTAGTCAATGTATTCGTTCAATCCCACATCGGCCGAACCGTGCATCGGTTCTTCGACAACCGTTACATTCACCAAGTGCTGATCGTGCCAATCGTTCACGAGCACATAAATATCAATCGCCTCGCCTTGTCCGATTTCCAAACTGTCCATTTCGGCAGTAGGATCCTCAGGGGAGAACAGGAGGATATCGTCGGTCGAATAAACGCCGCACCCATCATTGAATAAAGACCACGTAAGCACGTATGAATCGCCGGTAGTCGCTCCAATCACGGACGACTGCGATAATTGCGGACTAATAATCGTAATTCCATCAGAGCTCGTAGTCCAAAATCCTGAATAGGCGCCATCATTCGATGCTTGAATCCAGGCTTCAGCCCCATTGCAGGCATAGACATCTGATCCACCAGCAGCTTGCACCGAAGGAATTACATCTACCACTACATCGGTGTCGACCGACATGGCGGAATAGCATGTGCCATCAAAAACCATCAAACTGTATTCACCGCCATCAGATGGTAATGAATTTGCAATCGTGAACGAGCCTTCGAAAGTTGTAAACTGTGTTCCACCAGGTACTTCCCAGACGAATTCAAGTGCCTCGTCGTTGGTTGTAAAGAGTAGGTCATCACCAGCACATACTGGAGAATTGGATGATAAGGTTGGAGTTACAGGTTGAGGGATAACCGTAATCTCGATCGATCCCATGGCTGAAGGACAGCCAGAGTTTGAAACAATCAAGGTATAAGTTCCTGATTCAAAATTTGTGATTTCCTGAATGATAGGTGGAGAAGCTTGAGATGAGCTGTATCCGTTGGGACCAGACCACGAGTACTGGCCGGCACCTTGCGGACCCGATAAAACAAGCGTCGATCCAGCACATATTTGCTGCTCACTAGCCACAATTACCGGCGTTTCTGGTGTCGGAACGACCTCAACATTCAGCAAGTTCGAATTGGCTGTTGTACATTCATTCACAGTCACCCAAACGCTGTATAATCCGTCGGCAAAAGCAGCTGCATCTTCAACTGTAAATTGCGAGTTCGATGTCGTTTCTTCTCCACTTGGGGTGTCCCAATGGTAGGTCACATCACCTAAATAATTGGTGCACGTAAATATCAAATCAGCGCCTTCACAGGCAATCAAAGTTCCTGATAATTCAGGAGTTTGTGGCGCATTGGTCACTGCAAGAACGGATGTTGATGTATTCGATACACACCCATTATCATCGATAACGTACAAGGAATAAACTCCTTCGTCATCGACACCAGCATTCGGTATTATTGCCACTTCATCCGTAGAATTGTAATTGGGGCCTGACCAGAAATAGTCAAATGGACCATCTCCCCCTGTTATATTCGGGACTATACTCACATCGTCTGTGCCATTGGTACACGGCAGATCGAGATCATCGAGATCTACCACTGGGTTACCGTTGATTTGGAGTTCAATGACATTGGATATATCCGTTTCACAATCACCCACTTCTACATACACCGAATACAAACCTTGATCACCATTGTTAATGCCGTTAATCGTCAGCACATTGTCGTTGTATCCCGCAGGAACCCCAGGTCCAGTCCAGTGATACAATACACCGAAACCATCGTATTCGGGAATAGAAAGAACAACCTCACTTCCACTGCATGCCTGCTGCGGTCCGCTCAAAGTTGGAGTCACCATGGCCTCACTGATAATCTCAAGAGCACCGCATTCATTGTCGGCGTACACATTCAACCCACCACCAACATTATTCAAATTTCCAGTTCTTGGCACAGACAGCTCGTTCATAGGAACAAGACCCATCGCCGCTTGGTCATCATCGTTGATACTTCGCCATGTGAGTTCGGCACAATGATCAAGGAAGGTACATGGCGGATATGAATCCGATACTTTCACTGTAAAGACAAAATCGCACTCGAGGTCCAATGGAAGTCTGTCCCATTTGGCCATGATTTGTCCGAATTCTTCATTCGGCATAATTTCAAAGAGCTCATCGCATTCAACCGAAAAGGATCCATCTACCAATTCAAGTCCTATGGGCAAGTCAAAGTTAAATACCACATCATGGGCATCAGCTGTTGAAGTTGTGGAATGCTTGACCGACACGGTAACAAAGGTTTCTTCACCCGGATTTAGTTCTGTATTGAACCAGTCCAAATCCAAAATAACATCGGGTTCGACCACTGTGCACGACGCATTTGCCGTGACATTAACTACGCCACCAGAGTTTCCGCGGACATACTTAATCTTGGCTTCGTTGTCCAGCACTTGACCGTTTTGGTTGTCGGCGGTATTGAGTGCAACAGCCTTATAATAGACAGAAATCGTTTCGGGAACAAGGTTGTTGTTACCTACATTGGTCGTATTGTCAAAATTCAACGAGAGTTTTCGTCGTTGATCGATTGGGTCGGGCCCTAAATTTTCTACTAGCGCGTTGTTCCATACTTCGCTATTTGAGCCTGCGGCAAATGTGACACCGAATGGGATGACCAGGGAGTCAAGAGACTCAATTGAAAGTCCGGGCTCAAGTACGTCTTCAAAACTCATCGTCTTGGTAATTCCCTCAATGATTGTCAAATCGGCCCTATAACTAATTAACTCGCCGATATGGACATCTGATGAATTCGTGTAACCAGGGTTAACATCGAGGACTACCTTCTCTACTTTTGGATGAGGAGTGCTGCCCGTAGCTGCATCATAAATGGGTTCAAATCGATCGGGGTTTCCTGGACTCGCTGCCCACGTTGCTTCCGCTTCGTTTATAAAACTGTCGACACTTTTAATGTTGGACTTTATTTTGCACGTATATTTAATCACAGCCCAGCTCCCGTCGACAGATCCTGCGCGGTCAATTTCTTCGACCACTAAGCCAGTTGTGAACAGACTTCCAGCAAAAGCTTTATCCACTTGAAATTCATTTTGAACCGATTGCAAGGTGCAATTTTCGAGGTAGGCTGCCGGAGGAATATCTACAACGATGGCATCGTAAGCTGGAGCATCACCTAAATTTCTCAGGGTAATCTGGTAGGTCAAGATATCGTTGGCATCCACATTTGTTACATTGGCATTCACTGGTACCTGAATGGGATTGAGGACAGCGTTCGGATTGGTGGTTGCTAGAACTCCCTTTCGAATATCGAGTAATGGGGCGCCAACTTCTATGGCTACTAAATCGAGAAAGCTCGATGTGGTGGCAACGGTATTGTTGAACTTAAATCGGGCAAAATTGCTGTGTGTTAAGCCGTTGGCAAATGGCGCAGCGGTGATCACCGCCGATATATCGACAGAAATGACTGCTGCTTCGGTGGGATTGACTATATCGAGGTCTCCCCATTCAATGACCAGCATATTTCGATCTGTGTCGATAGAAATCGATTGTGGCGTCAAGCCCACGTTGTCCAAAGGAGAATGTGAAATATCGTTGCCAAAAGTCAGATCAACCGTGGTTACATCATGAATAGGGATGGGGAATAAATCTTCGAAAATAATGTCCTTTGCATCTCCTGAAGGAATAGTCATCGTCAAGCGGTATTCAACAGTTTCCCCGGGGACGTATCCGTCGCCATTGCTTGGCGAGGAAACTATCTCTTTTACTACTTCGGCCGATGGGATTGAATAATTTGCATCGACGACTTTAAAGCAATCAGAGGTTCCATTTACTATATCATAATCAAGCTCACCAGAGACCGGTAATACGTCGGTTGATGTCACGGCATCTCCGTTGTCGTATGTCTCCAGAATCATTACATCCATTGTAAAGGATCCTTCTTCACAGGGTCCGAATGGTCCGCCATGGCTGGTGGATAAATCGTAATTGTATTCATATTCACCGGCGGATGGTCCGGTTGTGCTAAAAGGTGAAATTGGAACACCATTTAGCATTTCATTTCCTACTGGCATCATTCCATCACAAATACGAATAGAAAGTATAGCCGCATCAATGCCGTCCACGTATTCAGAAACTTTGTACTTCACCTCGTACGGCACAACCATACCGGGCCAAACTTCGGCGCTTGACTCGTCGGAGCCAGCGATAAAATGATGACCATTGGCCGGAATAATTGAAAGCAACGTACTTCCTTCGTTACTTGCCAAACTAGAGCTGTTTTCGACCACCACGCTATCGCAAGACATAGGGTCCAATTCATCGGTTATGTGGGCTGCGAAGGAGACCAGTACATCGTCGGCATCTGGAGTTCCAAAGGCATTGTTGCATTGAACCTTGAGTGTGCCACCTGGAACAGTGGTGGAAGGTTGTTGTTGAACAACACATCCGGGCGTAACACCAATTAGCATGGTGTATTGCAACTCCGGTGGCAACAAATCGGTCACAACTAAATCGGTAACAAGTTCACCTTCGGCAATATTTACTTTCAAACTGTACATCATGTCCCAGCAGGCACCTGTGGGAACATCGGTTTGATCCACTTCTTTAGTAAGTGTATACAGGTTGGGAACAATGGAAACAGAAAGTTGATCGTCGATCAATGGTCCGTTCACTCCAGTGGGTTCATCACCAAATCGGTAGACCGGCTGGGCGTATATCACGACGGGAGTTCCGACAGCCACGGTCGGACCGTTCAATTGAACACAACCACTAATTTCCAAGGCAACTCCATTTTCGACCATGGAGCCAACAGGCAGATTTACGATTACCAGTTGGTAGCCATCAGGTCCAGCCACCAAGCTCTCTGGTAGCTCATCAGACAAGTTGGGATCGAGCACTGTTCCACCAGACACGATGCCTTCGATTTGCACATTGGTAATGGTTTCGTCGAACATTTTAATCAACAAACCACTAGCGGGAGTTGCTGGAGGAAGGAGCAATCGGACATAGGGTTGATAGCCCGGAATTCCTGTGTTAGAAAGAGTAAGGGAGAAACAAACTTCCTCATTGATAAGCGACTCACTGGGAGCACTCATTTCCGAGACGATGTCTTGTCCGCATACAGACAAGCTTAGGCATAGAGCCGTAAAGAGAATAGATATTCGCATTGTTTTCATTTACCTGGAGTCACGAAATACCGCGACTCAGGTACAAAGTTGCCCTAGAAAGCTCTTTTGGAGGTAAGCGAAGGAGCTAAGCTTTATGTGGGGAAAATCTGACCTTGACGGCGAAAAAGCATTTGCGCGCATGCGTCAAAAAAAAATGCCTCAGTAGATTACCAAGGCATTATTCATTCACTTAATTACCTCAAATACAATTTGAAGTACTACTATAGTCATTGCGGGGACAAAGATGGTAGGTACGATAACACTTGGTGTCAGTTTGCTGGATTAAGTGCCTGTCAGTTGTGGATTACAAGCTCAAGTCCCAATGTATGGGCATTTCCAAGCAAGACTAAAAAAAAATCCTGGTCTACAAAAAGCAGATCAGGATCTTTGGGTTGTCCTACAAGGACTCGAACCTTGAATGCCTGGACCAAAACCAGGTGTGTTGCCATTACACCATAGGACAATCATTGTTTCTTTCGAAACGCGGGTGCAAATTTAAAAAGATTTTTCCTCATGACGGCAATTTTTCTTTGCTTCATTTAATTTCTGCAAAACTCTACCTTAGCAATCTCTTAAAAAACAGGCCTTGTGGACAAGATTCAGAATTATATTGACGGTGAATTAGTGGCTCCCCACTCGGGAAAATACATTGATAATGTAGATCCTTCGAGGGGAAAAGTATACAGTTTGATTCCGGATAGTGATAGTGCCGATATTGATTTGGCAGTAAAGTCGGCGAAAAAGGCATTCGAAACTTGGTCGACCACTCCACATGGGGAACGAAGTGCTATACTCCAGCGATTGGCAGATCTCATCGGACAAAACCATCAAGCGCTGGCAGAAGCTGAGTCTTTGGACAACGGCAAGCCGGTTTCTTTGGCTGCAGCGGTGGATATACCCCGAGCGGAGAGCAATATTCGTTTTTACGCCACAGCGATCATGCATTTCGAGTCGAAGGCGCATATTATGGAAGGCCGCGGCATCAACTATACGAATAAGAAGCCGATTGGAGTTGTGGGATGTATTTCGCCTTGGAACCTACCACTTTATTTATTCACGTGGAAGATTGCACCTGCTTTGGCTTCTGGAAACTGCGTTGTTGCGAAGCCATCCGAGATTACGCCTATGACGGCCTACTTGCTTTCAAAACTTTGTATTGAGGCGGGCTTGCCCAAGGGTGTACTTAATATCGTGCATGGATTGGGACCTAAGGCGGGTCAGGCAATTGTTTCACATGAGGACGTTAAAGCAATCTCGTTTACGGGTGGAACAGCCACTGGTGAGCACATTGCTCGAGAGGCGGCCCCAAAGTTCAAAAAATTGTCGCTTGAGCTCGGAGGGAAAAATCCGAACATCATTTTTGCCGATTGCGACTTCGACAAGATGTTGCAGACAAGTTTGCGTTCATCCTTTGCGAATCAAGGCCAGATTTGTTTGTGTGGATCTCGCATTCTGGTTGAGGCTTCGATTTACGAGAAGTTTAGAGATGCATTTGTAGAAAAAGTAGCCCGGATGAAGATTGGTGATCCGCGTGATCCGAAGACGAAAATGGGAGCTGTTGTATCTGAAGGACACATGGAGAAAATACTGTCCTATATTGAACTGGCCAAAGAAGAGGGAGGGACTGTTCTAACAGGAGGAAAGCGAGCCCTCCTCGACGGAGAACTCGCTTCAGGGTATTATATTGAACCAACCGTAATTGAGGGATTGGACTATGCATGTCGTACCAACCAAGAAGAGATTTTCGGTCCGGTGGTAACGATTACTCCATTTCACTCGGAAGAAGAAGCACTTCAGATGGCCAACAGTACTAAGTATGGTCTGGCCGCCACAGTGTGGACGTCAGATCTCAGTAGAGCGCATCGTGTTGCGTCTAAAATCGAGTCAGGAATAGTATGGGTTAATTGTTGGTTGCTGCGTGATTTACGTACTCCGTTTGGAGGTGTAAAACAATCAGGTGTAGGTAGAGAAGGAGGTTTTGAAGCGTTGGAATTCTTTACAGAAGCACAAAATGTGTGCATTGAATTCTAGCTTCATTTTTGGTTGCCTTTATAGCCGTTGGTAAAAAACCAACCGAATTCTCGATCAAACCAAGATGAGAATCCAGAGAAGATGTCAAAGAAATAATTCATAGGCATTCGTTTCAGTTGATACAATGATAACCTTTTTTCCACCCTTCCTATTGCACGCCATTCAACCAGAAACCGGTGAACTCTTGCATTCCAAAAATGCGGGGGGTATGTACTTTATAGGACGCATTTGACTTCATTTTATTGAGTAGACTTTGGTTAAAAAAAGCTAATCCATTGATTTGGTAGAGATTAATCGGTCATCTTTTATTCGAAAAGGTCTAAACGACACAATCGCATGGTCAATAATTTAATTTTGTTGTTGCCCCAAGCTTTCACAGATTCATGTTTATAAAATAAAGGAACCTTCGCAGTGGCTGTCGATAAAGGCAGGAATTTAGACGCTATGAAAATGTCATTTATTACGATGCGGAAATCTGGCTTTATTGTTATCACCGCCTTGATCACAAGCTTGGGAATAGGCTGTGTTTCAGGCCGTCAGTTCGAGGAATTGAAAGCTACCAAGGACTCAATTGAATCGGAAAATGATCAATTGAAGAAGTCCAATGAGTCGCTCTCGACGAAGAATACGGAACTCACCGCGACCTTGTCCGACGCCAATGAGCGATTGACTGCCTTGCAGGCCGATACGGCTATGGTTGGGAATTCATTGCGCAGAATGCAAGATCAGTACGACAAGATCAACGACTTGAATGATATTCTCGCGTCGAAGAATTCTAAACTGCTGAACGATGCGGTGGAGGAAAATAGATCGCTGTTGGCCGAGCTTGAAAAGACAAGACTGATATTACAGGCCAAGGAAGACTCCTTGTATATTCTTGAAGGGGAGATCAATAAAAAAGCCGCCGCATTGGAAAATTCGTCAACAGCTTTGGAAGATAGAGAAGCGCGTTTGAAAGAGCTTGAGGCCTTGCTTTCTCGAAAAGACTCAGCAGCCGATGCGCTGAAAGACAAAGTATCAAAAGCTCTCTTGGGCTTCAAGGACAAGGGATTATCTATTGAGCAACGAAATGGAAAAGTATACGTGAGCTTAGAGGCGAAATTGTTGTTCCCTTCGGGCAGTACAGCTATTGATCCACAAGGAAAGGCGGCGCTCGTTGATTTGGCTACGGCGATTGAAGACCAGACAGACCTAGAGATCATCGTTGAGGGACACACGGATACAGACCAGTTGAAATCATCAACTACGCCGAAGAACAATTGGGAATTGAGCGTATTGAGGGCTACCGCGGTTATCCAAATTCTGACGGCAAATAGCAAGTTGGAACCAGCCATGCTAGCAGCAAGTGGAAGAAGTGAATTCCATCCTGTAGATCCTGAAGACAAAGCCAAGAACAGACGAATTGAGATTATTCTCTCACCTAACTTGAATGAATTATATCAATTGATCGAAACAGAGTAATCTTAAGATACAGTTGACAGTAGCTAGGAGGGAAAGTACAAATGTGCTTTCCCTTTTTTACGCGCTAGATTTTGGATGCCCTTTGGCCACAATAGTGACCTAAAAGCGCATATAACGTCGTAAAGACGGAAGACTATTGGTATGGTTTGGTATGCGTCTTACCTCTTCCACCGTTAACGACTAGATCGACATAGTTAATTGGGCTTTACATTAGGTTTAGAGCATCGATAGCGGAAAAGACGTTGGGTCATCCATTGGGTGGCCCATTTTTGTCGCTCTAGACTTGCAGGAATGTACGGGATGAATGCTAAGCAATGGCCAGCTCTACGCGCAAAAAAAAGGTCCCTTTCGAATAGAAAGAGACCCTTAAATATTTTATTCGTTCGTATTACTAAGGTAAATTGAACAAGAAGAATCCTTGGTTAATTGTTCTTAGCTCACCTCCAGCAGAAACAACTGTTCCTGAGAACGACCCCAAGAAAATCCCGTCTGGCGGAGCTACATAGTTTTCAATGTTTATCGTCACAGAAGAACCAGCAACTGGCGTCGCATATACGGTTCCAAGAATATCAGTATAGGTAACGATACTTGACAAAATCAAATCATTTGCCGTCAAAACTGTTCCAGTCACCCAACCACCTGCTGGCTCACCAAGAACCAACTGAATGGTTTCACCAGTAAGAGAAGTTCCGTCAATTGTATAGGTTCCACCGGCCTCGGTAATTTGCATAAACCCTTGGCCTGTATGTTGTGACAAAGAAGTCCAGTAAAGCGTGTCTTGGCAAGCCGGACAAGTTGGTCCGCCGCAGTTCAAGTATAGCTCTCCACCATCTTGAACATTGTTGGTGCAGTTACTATCGTCAGGACATGGTCCGCAGATACCACCACAGTCAACACCCCACTCCGTACCATTCATAATTCCATCGACACAAGTAGGACAAGGATCGCAATAGTCTCCACCACAATCGGCTTCGGCCATATTCGGAGCAATACAATCTGGATCGGCACCATCTTCTGTACCATTCGGGAGTCCGTCATCGCATAAGTCGGCACACGGGCCGCAAATTCCACCGCAATCGACACCAACCTCACCACCATCTTGGCAACCGTTGTTACAAGGATCACATTCGCCGCAGTCTCCACCGCAGTCTACCCATGTTTCACCATTCTCTGGATTCCAGAGTCCGTTCAAACAAGGGTCACATGCAGGACATGGTCCACCACAATCGATTTCTTCTTCACCATTGTTCACCTCACCGTCATAGCAGTTAGCTGGAATTAGGTTATCGTCATTTAGACAACTGGTCATCAAGAATGACACAAAGAACGCAGCCGTCAGGCCGATAAGTATTTTCTGTATTTTCATAATATTCTCAATTCTCGCCCGAAGGTGAAGGACGAAGATACACATATAAAGACTATCGATAAAAATTTTTGGTTGCAAAGTAAGCGCCATATTTTGCGCAACTATTTGAATGGAGATCAACACTTTTACCATGAATGAGAAAATTTGGCGCCTGAAAGAGCCCAGAAAACCACATATCAGCGTCCAACTATCTCAGCAATTGGGAGTTAGTCCTTTCATCGCCCAATTGCTTGTCAACAACGGAATAGAGAGTTTTGAGGCGGCCAAGTCTTATTTCCGTCCGAGCTTGGATGACCTGCACAACCCTTTGTTGATGACCGACATGGGAAAAGCCGTAAAAAGGGTGCTTAATGCCCTTCTTTTGGATCAAAAAATATTGGTTTACGGCGATTATGACGTCGATGGGACGACTTCTGTAGCCATGATGTACTCTTTTCTGCGTGAATTAAAGGTTCCAAGTGCCTACTATATTCCTGATCGCTACAAAGAAGGGTATGGTGTTTCGAGCGATGGAATTTTATATGCGGCCGAACAAGGCTGCAAACTTATAATTACCTTGGATTGCGGAATCAAGGCCTATGAGCGGGTCGAACAAGCCAATGAACTTGGAATCGACGTAATTATCTGCGATCACCATAAGCCGGGCGACACTTTACCTAAGGCATATGCAGTCCTAGATCCGCAACGGTCGGACTGTAGTTATCCTTGCAAGGCCTTGAGTGGCTGCGGGGTGGGATTTAAGTTGATACAGGGCATTGTTGAAGACCAGGGGATGGATCCAGAGCTTTTGTTTCAATACCTGGACCTTGTGACGATCAGTATTGGGGCAGACATCGTTCCCATAATTGGTGAAAACCGTGTTTTAGCAACTTTCGGCTTAAAAGGTATTCATGCCTATCAACGGCCTGGCATAGCTTCTTTATTCGCTAGCGCAAAGTTTTCTAAAAAGTCAATAACCATAAGTGATCTGGTATTCATTATAGCACCTCGAATCAATGCAGCGGGTAGGATCAAACACGCCACGAAAGCCGTTGAGCTGCTCATTGCTGAAACCAGGGAAGAGGCTGACGAGATCAGTGCAATTATCGAAGAATACAATTCAGATAGAAAAGAGAAGGACAAGGAAACGACCGTAGCCGCCTTGCAAGCAATGGCGGTTGATCCCTGGTATTCAACGAGTTGGTCCACTGTGGTTCAGGGCAAGGGATGGCACAAGGGCGTGATTGGAATAGTTGCCAGCCGACTGATCGAGGCGCACTATAAGCCCACCATTGTTTTTACCGAAAAAAATGGAATACTGGTAGGAAGTGCTCGGAGTATTGAAGGTTTGGATATCCATGCCGCTTTAGAAATGTGTTCGGATCTTCTAGAGCAATTTGGTGGTCATGCAATGGCCGCAGGTATGACCATGAAGTTCGAAAACTTCGAAGCTTTTCGAGAAAAATTCGATATGGTAGTACGTTCGCTAATTAGCGAAGAAATGCTGATTCCGGTGATTGAAGTCGATCAAGAGTTGAATTTTGATGACATCACACCTAGTAGTTATAAGATTTTACGTCAGTTTGCCCCTTTTGGTCCTGAGAATATGAAACCCGTGTTCCTGGCCAGAAACTGTATTGACAATTCGGGTAGTCGAGCCGTTGGAGATGACCGTTCACATTTAAAACTTGATGTGAGGCAAAGGCATAGTGAGCAAGCCATGCAAGGAATTGCTTTTAAAATGGGGCAGCATCTTTCTTGGTTGAAGACAAATACCCCTGTTGATCTGGTATTCACATTGGAAGAAAACGAATGGCGCGAGCGGGTTTCCTTGCAACTTCAAGTTGACGATATGAAGAAATCAGCGGGGCAAACTAGTGTTTCTCAGTCGGCTTGGGAGATAAGCCAGACTTGATATGTAGATCGCGTTGTGGAAAAGGAATGGTGACCCCATTTTCACGGAAGGCCTCGTCGATAGCAAAACGAATATCGCTGATATCAACCTCGATCTCCCAAGAGCGATAAGCCCAGAAGTAGACCCTGAAATTCAGTGAAGATTCTCCGAAATCGATAAAATCTACTCGCACAGGCTTTTCATTGAGCACTCCAGCATGTTCTTGGGCACACTCCTTTAGCAGCTGTTTAACCAGTTGAGTATTTGATCCATAAGCGACACCGACATTGATGTGGAATCGGGAGGCCTTGTTCTCCATGCTCCAATTGTGCAGTTTATTGGCGGTAAAGTAGGAATTGGGAACGACCAAGTAGTTTCCGTCGCGATTCACCACTTTGGACGTGCGGATATCGATTTGCATGACACGCGAGACCATTCCATCGATTTCAACTACGTCACCCACTTTCACAACTCCTTCAAAAAGAATCAGTAAGCCAGAAATTACATCGTTAAAGATATGCTGCACTCCAAGTCCCAAACCTACGAGCAGAGCTGCAGATCCAACTAGTAGCGCATTTAGATTGACACCCAATGCTTGCAACGACAATGCGATTGCAAGTGTGTACAAAAAGTACTTTATAAGCTTCATTAAGGTGTAGCGCTTCGCTTCGTCTACTCTATCACTTTTTCTAGCTGCTCTTCGGAGGGCTGCTCCGATTAAGAAGATTAACCCTTGCACAACCAGAAAAATGACAGCTACATGAATGAGCTCAAAAACGGTGATCGAGTGTTCATCGTACTCCAGAATTTTATATTCGAGAATTTCCTTCAGTCGCATAGCACGAATTTAGGGAAACAGTCGGATGAACGGATGGGGCAGACCAGAAAGATTACCAAAGTACACTTCTCATTTCTAGAGGTTTGGAAACTTTTTTCAAAAAACTATTCCCAAAACTGAAACCAAATCAAGGAATACGCGTTAAAATACCTTGTAAGTTCTCATGTAGAGATAATAGATAGTTTAATTGTTTTCATTTATTTACCATTGAAGGCCGTCCAACGGGATGGCCTTTAATATTTCCCCATTTTTTCGAAACAATTAAGTCTATTTATCTTCTTCAACTCCCTCTTTTAATTTTTTATGATGATTCATCAACTAGATGAATTAAGTTTGTGGAACACAACTCACAACGATCATGAAGACAAAATTTATCTCAACGATTTTACTAGCATTTGCGCTTGTCGCTTCATCATTTTTCACTCCAGGCGGTGAAGAAAGTATTGCTATTGGTACCAAAGCTCCCTTGTCATCGGTTAAGCTGAAAGGTATTGATGGTGCCGATCATTCTCTCGAAAGTTTGAAAAAAGAGAACGGACTACTTGTTATTTTCTCTTGTAATACGTGTCCCTTTGTTGTGGGCCGTGGGACGGATACTGAAGGATGGGAAGGTCGCTACGCTGGACTTAAGCAGCAATGTGATGTAGCCAACGTAGGTATGGTTCTTATCAACTCAAATGAGGCCAAGCGTGACAACGGTGATTCAATGGATGACATGAAGTCGCATGCAGCAGACGCTGGAATTGACCATATTGCTTATTTATTGGACAAAAACCATAAGGTAGCAGATGCTTTTGGCGCAAAAACGACACCGCACGTCTTCCTTTTCGATTCAAAAATGGAATTGAGCTATAAAGGTGCTATTGACGACAACGTTGATAAGGCCAGCGATGTACGTGAGCATTGGGTCATAAATGCGCTTGCAAGCTGTAGTGCTGGAAAACCTATCGAACCGCAAGAAACACGTGCTACTGGATGTAGTATCAAACGTGTGAAATAAGAAATTCAACAGCTAATTTAGGCCGCCATTGACACCCATCGATTGCGGCTTTATTTTGCCCACATAAATACTTTTCCGTTGTCCTTGTACGGCTCTAAATCCTTCGTGAACAGGATGGCCAGCAAGTCGATCATGGGTAATACACCCAGTCCCCCGCCCAAAGTGAGCACGTAAATGATAGGCACTTTCATGTCGGTCCCAAGATACATCCGATGCACGCCAAAGAGTCCTAGTCCGACCGTGAGCATGGCCGCTACCCAGCGTGGATTCTCTCTTCGCTGACCCAGTGTATCCTCCATCGAAATCAAGAGCATTTGGTCTAGCTGAGCATCTTGTTGGGCATAGGTATGCAGCTCAACAAGCGTTAGGGATACAGGTTGATTTGCGCGGAGCGCTGATACAGAAAATAAAATGAGCAACGTCAAGCACAGTCTATACACAGACAAAAGAGTTTATGACGAAGATAAAGAAAGACCTTTAGAGGATCAACATGGCATCGCCGTACGCATAAAAACGATACTTTTCTTTGATCGCTTCCTTGTACGCCTTCATGATCAAATCATAGCCTCCAAAAGCTGCAGCCTGCATCAACAGAATTGATCCGGGTGTATGGAAATTCGTGACCATGGCATCGGCAATGTGAAACTCGTAAGGAGGAAAGATGAACTTGTTGGTCCACCCGTCGAAAGGCTTTAGTTGGTCGTAGGTGCTAACGCTTGACTCCAAACCACGCATTACGGTCGTACCAACGGCACAAACCTTTTGTTTCTTGGCTTTTGCATTGTTGATGACGTCACAAGTAGCTTGTGTGATGTGCGCTTCCTCCGAATCAACTTTGTGCTTCGTAAGGTCTTCTACCTCAACAGTACGGAAAGTTCCCAAACCAACGTGAAGTGTCAATTCAGTGAATTCAACTCCTTTCAGCTCAAGACGTTTTACCAATTGCTTCGAAAAGTGAAGTCCGGCAGTTGGCACTGCAACAGCGCCTTCAGACTTGGCAAAAACAGTTTGGAAACGTTCTGCATCTTCTGGCTCAACCGGACGATCGATGTATTTCGGAAGTGGTGTTTCACCAAGCTTGTAAACTGCTTGTTTGAATTCATCGTGCGTACCGTCAAACAAGAATCGAAGCGTACGTCCGCGTGAAGTCGTATTGTCAATCACCTCAGCAACGAGCTCGTCGTTTTCACCGAAGTACAATTTGTTTCCAATTCTGATTTTACGGGCTGGGTCAACCAACACGTCCCAGAGCAGACTTTCCTGATTCAATTCACGAAGCAAGAACACTTCAATTGTAGCACCTGTCTTTTCTTTATTTCCGTACATCCGTGCAGGAAAAACAGAGGTATTGTTCACACACATGATGTCTCCATCATCGAAGTAATCAATAATATCCTTGAAATGACGGTGTTCAATTTCACCTGTATCACGATGGATAACCATCATTCGGGAATCATCGCGGTGATCAGTTGGATGCTGAGCAATGAGTTCTTCAGGAAGTTCGAATTTGAATTGAGACAGCTTCATAGGTCAAAAATTTTTATCAAAAAGGCGCAAAAAAAGCGGTCGCGAAGGTAGGTAAATACACGGAATTTTCATAATAAGCTAAGCGCTATGGGGAACATGCGGGTAGACAGGCATTTCCGTGGAGATTGGACGCTGTGCTGAGGGCTGAATATCAGTCTGTTACCGAAATATTTCGAATGTTTTTCTCCAAATCTTCAATGGTCATGGCATTTTCGACAAAAAACTCACCGCTCGATTCTCGTCTCAAAGCGGAGAGGTAGGCTCCTGATTGCAAATTGGCCCCCAAGTCATGAGCAAGCGAGCGGATATAGGTTCCTTTTGAGCAATCGACTATAAAATTTGCCGTGGGAAGTTGAATATTCTCAAGGGTAAACCGATTGATCGTGATCCAGTTCTTGCGCATTTCGACTGGCTTGTTTTGTCGGGCCAACTTATATGCCCTCGTCCCGTCAATTTTCTTGGCGCTATAAGCCGGGGGCGTTTGTTCCAGCGCCCCTTCCATTTTTTTGGCTACTTCGCAAATGGATTCTGAAGTTAGGTGATCGATAGGAAATTGAGCATCGGGTTCCGTCTCCGCATCATAGGAAGGTGTGGTTTGGCCAAAAGTTATTTCGCCCGAATACACCTTGTCATCGTTCATGATGAGATCAATTTTCTTGGTCATTCTACCAGTGCATACGATGAGCAGACCAGAAGCAAGGGGGTCCAATGTGCCGGCGTGGCCTACCTTGATCTTTTTGATGCTAAAGTGGTTTCGTATGACGTAACGCAACTTGTTGACCACGTCGAAAGAAGTCCAGCCCAAAGGCTTGTCTACCAACAATATCGTGCCCTCCTGAAAATCTTCGGCACTGGAAAAGGTATTTGGAGTCGGAAACATGCGGCAATTTTAGAAAAATATTCTGGCATTCCGCTGGGAGGATTCTGCAGACAAGATTCGATACCATTCTCGAAGCGCGCTCTTCCATTCGCATTTAACTTAACCCTTCAGAAAACCTGAGGTCCAAAAACGCGTGTCTTTGAACCCCAGAAGTTTACTCTACCCTTGAATGCTCAAAAAGCCTCGTCGGTCTACGCTTCCAAGCAAGGGGGTAACAAGCCATTCGTCGAAATAGCGCAGACCTTCATTGCCTATTTCTTCCATGTAGTCTCGGGCATTGCTCATGCTTTTGATCAAAATCCTACCTACCTCACCGTCTCGCAATTGCTTGGTGAAATCCAGGGGATCTACTACGCGTACAGATGTACCTGGGAGAGGTCGACCGACAGATCCCAATTTGGAAGCGGCCTGCGTCATTGTTTTTCCGGCGATATCTGGACCGTTGTAGTCGGGTGTGTTAATCGCAAATATTCCAGCGGTTTCATTCATGCCTATGGATTGATACACGTCTATATCCATTTGCCGAAGGCTAGAAAAAACCTCTTCATCGATAGGCGCCTGACTTGTGAATACACGATTTAATTTGGGTGTGTCCAATTTGGAAATTTGTCTCAATTCCTCTTGATCGACGAGGAGAATATTTGGCTGACAATCGACTGTTTCGGCGACAAAATCCTTCACTGAGCGACGCGCCAAGGAAATGCGCATATCGCTTGCCATGGTCGTTGCTAGAACCAATTCGATCGTGTAGCCAAAAGCATTTTCCCAACTTAGATTCGAAAAGACCAGTTCGCTTTCTTCTTTGGCCAAAACTTGCTGGATGGCGTGGCACTTGGACAGCAAATTTTCGTGCGAAAAATGAAGCAGGTCGAATCCCCCACTCCCCGCTGGTCGAGCAATGATTAGGGCAATACTTTCTTTGTCAATATCCCGCAGCGGGCGTAGGAACTTACCTGCCAATGCGACCGACTCCAAGCTGCTTCCCAACTTGAGAAGAAGCTCCATTTCTTGAATCAGATCCTCCACATAAATCACGGTTTTAGCCACAGGAACGAATCGTGTAAACGACAAGTCTTTGTTGGTGATAAGCGCGGTACAGGCGGCTTTGTTGTACGCGCACAACTGCTGCTCGGGGGTCCATGAAGGATCGCAAGGCATTACAGTAACGCCCAATCGATGAAGCGCCACGTGGATGGCCATGGTATCCAATGATTTGGGCAACATGACACCCACCTTATCAAAATCAGAAATGCGGTCTTGGATGAGCTGTGCAAATGCCAACGATCGGATTAATTGTCGGCGTGAACTCCTCTTCTCACCCCCTGCTGCAATAAAAAAGTCATTGTCACGAAGCGATTTCAGCATCATCTTTCCCACGGTATCCATCGTGTGGATGTTTTTGGCGAAGCTGGCCGACTCCAATTCGGTTATGTTCTGACGAATTCCGAATGACGAAAAGTCGCCATGAACGGGTGATCCAACCTCGACGAAAATTTTACGGAAAAGCACGTCGATAGAAGGTAATGTGGCTTTCTTACTTCCCACTTTAAAGGTAAACGGCGTGCCTTGAACATTGCCCAAATAGATCGGAATAATAGGCTCTTCCATTCCTTGCATAATATGCTCGATCCCTTTTTTGAACTCCAATATTTGCCCCGTTCGCGTTACCGTTCCCTCTGCGAAAATGCACACGACATGTCCGTTCTTAAGATGATTTCGACATGCTTCGTTGAACTCAAGGAGGTCATTTTCGGCACCACGTGCATTGATTGGAATCATGTGGAGTCGGCGTAAGATCCATGTAAACGCTTTCTTCTCATACATGTCGCGGAGCATGACAAAACGGAGCTGACGGGGGATTGCCATAACAAGTAGAATGAAGTCCATGAAAGACGCGTGATTGGCAACAACTAGCGCTCCTGATTTCTTTGGAATATTTTCTACTCCCGTGATTTTTAAATTGTAAAACCATCGTCCTATCCCCACGACAAGAAGTCGCAAGAGATAATCGGGCACAGTGAGAATTGAAACCACGGCTACGAGCGACATGAAGCCACCGGCAAAGACAAATATCATGGATGAAGAACCGATAAATTGCAGTCCGTTGAAAAGCACAGCCGAAAGCAACACAGCGGCAGCGACACCCATGTTCAGGAATCCGAGTACTTGTCCTAAGACACGACCTTGAATTCTCTCTTGAATCCAGGCATTTAGCGGCACTTTGAACATACCTGAAAGCACCGCCATGGTGAAAGTAAGCATGCTAAAAAGCCAAAGTGGGGTATCCCAAACACCTATTGCCAGAAGAATTATCGCCATTCCGACAGCCGACAAGGGAATCCACCCAAGTTCAATACGTTTCTTGTTAAACACACCACTCAACCAGCAGCCCAGCCCCACACCGGTTGCAATGGCCGCGAGAAGTAAGCCAGTCTGCGAAGCCGAAAGCCCATATTGTTCAGGCGCATACATGAGTAGATTGAGTTGAAAAAGCGAGCCCATGAACCAAAAAGCGACCAGTCCGAGCATGGTAATTCCCAGTTTAGGGTTCATCATGACTATTTTCAGCGACTTGCGCGCAAATGAAATGGGGTTGGACTTTTGGGCAAAACCAGTGATCACGACAGGATCCTCTTTTACGTCAATTCGGGTACTTGTCCACCATCCTGCCAACGCGAGAAACATAAAAATTGAGCCTAAAGTCACTGTGCCAAATCGAGGCAAATCGGCCAGAGCGCTTGCAGCAACCATTCCGAGCAGTACACACACAAAAGTGATCATCTCCATCATTCCAGTGCCGAAAGTCATTCCTTTTTCACCACCTACATCTCGAATGAGTCCGTATTTGGCGGGCGAGTACAAGGCGCTTTGGATGCCCATAAGGAGGAGAGCAAACAAGGACAAGGTGAGATTTTGAAGGGCAAATCCGGCAAAGGCGAGAACCATGATGAAAACCTCGGCCAATTTGGCGACGCTCACTACGGTTGCTTTGTTGAACTTCATGCTCAGACGAGCGGCCATGGGAGAGAACAAGATAAAAGGCAATACCAACAAGCCCGACGCCGCCGCCAGGACAGCCGCTTTTTGATCTTCGGCAACCCATGAGACGCAGATAAAAGAAACAGCGCCTTTGAGGAGGTTATCGTTTAATACGCCCATGAACTGGGTAGATAGTAGTGGTAACCATTTTTTAGAATTCGACGAAAACATATCCTTGCGTTTTGATGTGAAAAACTGAGTGATGTGTAGAATGAAAACCCATGTGATTAAAAGCGGTGGTGAATACCTACCTCGGCAATGGCGTTCACTACGTTCGACTGGAAAAAGGTGCTTTGTCCGAATCCAAGGAGCAGACTAAATCCGGTTTTCGCACGAGAGGCGAATTCGAATCCCATTCCAGCACCGGTGCCACTCACAACTTTTGGTTTGGCGATTACGTAGCGTGAACCTTCATTTGGGGAGTCTAGGTCAAATGTTTCTGAATGGCTCGCGAAAACCAATAGGTTCACAGATTTACCACGGTAAAAGCGACCCAAGAGTGTCAATCCTGCACTTATTTGTCGGTCCTCATTCACTCCGAAATATCCCGCGGTAGTCTGGATTCCAATGCTCTTGTACCAAAATCGTGTTGACAGACCGACACCACCAGTAGCACCGGCGCTGAAGCCGACATGTACTTTACTATTGGCCACCGTATTCAAGCGAATGTGTTCGGTTCGTGCCTTGTTGGATACCTGAGCAGTTAGCTGTGCAGTACTAAATCCTGCGATGAGGGAGAGAGTTATTATGAGCTTCTTCATTGTCTTAGAATTTTGATGATTCTGTGTAAATAATTTCTTCGACAAATTTGGGGGCTCGTGGCTGTCTTGGCAATGACAATATCAATTTATACGTATTTTACATTTTGTATCTACTCGTCTCTCACGTCTTTATTATTAGGTATCAATGTCAATTTATACGTATATTATTTCTTATCCTTCCAACCCCGCATTTTGCTCCAATAAGCTCCTTTTGTTCGCAATAAAACTCAGCAGATATTCCTCGCTGCTTGTGGGTACTTTGGAAAAGCACTTGCTAATGCCAAGCAATTGAGTTACTTTTAATTGTGTTCAAGACGCGAACCCAAGGAATGTTTTCATGCCATTCTGCGAGTTCAAACCTTAACCACTAAACCAACTATACTAGTAATCATGAGAGTCTCAACTTGCTTGGGTCTCTGTGCTGCATTTTTACCACTTTTTCTATTCGGACAAGGGGGTTACACCAATGTATCTACAGCACAGGGCATTTCTGCGTTGAACCAAAATCCTACGTGGGGTGCTGGGGCTAGTTTTTTTGACTTCGACGGAGATGGATGGGATGATTTGAGTTTTCCCATGAAGAACGATTCCTTAAAATTCTACCGCAACAACAACGGGAACTTTGAACCCATGCCTTCTTTTGGCCCAAACTCGGGTGATGCCAAGCAAGTTTGCTGGTTTGACATGGACAATGATGGCGATCGCGATGTAATCATCACCTACTACCTGGCACCCACTTTACTGTTCCGCAACGATGGGAATTGGCAATTTACTGATATCACAGAGAGTGCAGGCATTCCAACTCATCCCATCGCAAAAACATTTGGAGCCGCTTGTGGTGACTATGACAAGGATGGTTTCTTAGACATCTATTTATCGAACTACAATTGGTTGTCGGGACCCCCAAATTGGCTCCTTCACAACAATGGCGATGGAACATTCGAGGAGGTAGCTGTCGCTTTAGGTGTAGACAACGGCGAAAAACCTACTTTTCAATCTACGTGGATAGATTACGACAACGATTCGTGGCCTGACATCTATGTGATCAACGACAAATCTCCGAAAAACGCCATGTACCGAAACAATGGAGATGGGACCTTTACGGATGTGAGTGAAGACACCGGCACCGACATTGTAGCAGACGCCATGAGCAATGCGATATGTGACTATGACAACAACGGCTTTCTCGACATTTACATCACCAATAGTAGTATTGGGAATTTTCTGTTGGCCAACAATGGAGATGGTACATTTAGCGATATGACGACTGAAGCTGGCCTGTCGGTTTTCGCTCTCACTTGGGGCACGACTTGGGTAGATCACGACAACGATCTGGACGACGACGCCATGGTACTAACGACCTACGCACCTATAAACAACCGCAACTATTTCTATCAAAATCAGGGCGATGGCACCTTTGTGGACTATACGCAAGAAGCTGGCCTATACCAAGACACACCCCTGAGTTATTCCAATGCCAAAGGTGATTTCAACAACGATGGATACTTCGACTTGGCGGTGGCTAATAGTCAGCCAAACACTTGCTTCCTATACGAAAACGAAGGGGGCACCAACAACTACCTCAAAGTAGATTTAGAGGGTGTCGTGAGCAACCGGGATGCCATAGGAAGCTGGTTAAAATACTACCTTTCTGGAACCGAATATGTCGAATGGACTACCTGTGGCGAAAATTATTTGAGTCAGGATTCTCACAGCGAAATTTTGGCGATGGGAAGTGCTTCGGTCGTTGATTCGTTGATTATTTATTGGCCCTCCGGGCAAATGGAGAAATTTTTCAGTCTCGCAGCCAATCAATCCATACATATTACCGAGGGGAGTACGCTTAGTCATTCAATTCAGTATGATGGGTCTATTACTATCTGTGAAGGGGATAGTCTGCTCCTCGACGCCGGAGAATTCACTTCCTATCTATGGAGTACAGGCGACACCACTCAATATGCAAGTGTATTCGAAACGGGAACCTATTATGTACAAGTGAGCAACGAGTATGGCATCCTCTTGCAGTCGGATACCATTCAAACTACGGTTGTCTTACCTGCGTCCTACGACTCCAATGTGATCGAAATTGCCTGTTTTGGTGATGCGTCAGGTTCGATTGAAATCGAGGCAACGGGTGAATTGCAACTGGATGAGATTCTATGGAGTTCGGGAGATTCGACCTTGGTGATTGACGCACTTATCGCCGGAACTTATTCGTTTGAGGCCACGGACGAACATGGTTGTGTGCTCAGTAACTCGTTTGAGATCGGCCAACCGGAAGCTCTCTGTTCGACAGAAATTATTAGTCCGGCCACATGTTTCGGGGATTCAGACGGATCGATCGTGGTTGAGCCATGCGGCGGAATCCCCGATTACATTCTAGACTGGGGAGAATTGGATCCAGAAAATCTACCGGCAGGCAGCTTCAGCTATACGATAACAGACGGCTATGGCTGCTCAAGTGTTTTCGACTTTGACGTAGACCAGCCCGAGGAATTGGTGGCGACTTTTGAAACCATTGGCGCCACAGAAGATGTCGGCGGAAGCACTACGGTAACGATCGAAGGGGGAGTTGAACCTTATTATTTGACCTGGAATATTGGCAAGCATTCTGAAACAATCGACGACCTCAACCCGGGGATCTATACCATCCAGATTACGGATGCCAACGGGTGCGTATTGTACTCGAGCTGTGAAATTGAATTGATGATAGGTCTGACCGAGGCTACTAGCAAGTCAATTACTGCCTACCCAAATCCGTCTACAGGTATTGTCCATCTTGTCGGCTTGCCCCCCAACTCTACGGTCCAATTGTGGAGCATGCAGGGAGAGCAGGTCATCAAGTGGGAGGCCCCAGATGAGGCCATTATCGACGTGAGCTCATTTGCTGCCGCTTCCTATTTTCTGGTTGTTGTGGTACAGGGGCAGGTGGTTTATCGGACGTATTTGGTGAAGGGGGAGTAACCCATCTCGACGGCGTGATTTTACTGTTACTCTTTCATTCGACTCTTTTTGAAATCACTTTGCTCGATGACCCCATGTCGACGGCGTGATTTTACTGTTACTCTTTCATTCGACTCTTTTTGAAATCACTTTGCTCGATGACCCCATGTCGACGGCGTGATTTTACTGATACTCTTTCATTCGACTCTTTTTGAAATCACTTTGCTCGATGACCCCATTTCGACGGCGTGATTTTACTGTTACTCCTTCATTCGACTCTTTTTGAAATCACTTTGCTCGATGACCCCATTTCGACGGCGTGATTTTACTGATACTCTTTCATTCGACTCTTTTTGAAATCACTTTGCTCGATGACCCCATGTCGACGGCGTGATTTTACTGTTACTCCTTCATTCGACTCTTTTTGAAATCACTTTGCTCGATGACCCCATTTCGACGGCACGTATAGTCCTACATATATGGGACCTCTACGAGGTCCATTTGTTGTTCATGGACCTGCTGTTATAGCGATGGGACCTTACGAGGTCCAGGGTGTCGAGAGGATTTGTTAGGGCCGTCGACAACGGTGGTGGGACTTGCACATCAACGACTTATTTTTCATCGATCACGTACATCAACATTTGCGCTTGTCGCTTGATAATGCCTTTCTTTTCTTATATTTCACTTGCGCCAACGTATAGAAGATAATGGACCACCTGAAAGAGACTATTGCCACGATGACCGATGAGGAACGGAAGGAATTTCGTGTTTTTATGCAGCGACAACGGGTGAAATCGGAGAGAAAGGACTTGGCTTTGTTCACGATTTTGGAGCGGAAGGACGATTACAAACCACGGGAGATTACGGAGATGCTTTATGGAAAAGCGAACCTGAATGCCTACCATACTTTGCGAAAAAGGCTGACTCGTGAATTGCTTGATTTTACGATGCTCAAGAGTATGGATGAGGACAATACATCGTACTCGGCGATTTTGGGGATGATTGCTATGTCGCGGAGGTTGCTGGATAAAAACAGAGCCGATATAGCGCGGAAATATCTCGAAAAGGCTGAGGCTCTTGCCAACTCGACGGAGTCCTATGACCTGCTGGATAATATTCTGAACCTGCAGATCAAGCATGCGCATGAATTGGACTTGGACGTTGAGAAGATTATTGAGCAATGGAAATTATTTCGAGAAGAGGCGGAGATTGATGAAAAAGTGAATTTGGCTTATGGCTTGATTAGACAGCGATTGAATCAGATCAAGCGAACTGGTCAGCCTCAAAACTTACTTACGATTACGAACAACGCACTGCGGGAATTGGACTTAGATGAAACGCGGATAATGCGTCCGTCGTTGATGTATATGCTGGTATCCATGACGCGAAGTGCGGTAATTGCGACAAAGAACTACTTCCTTTTTGATTCTTATGTGTGCAATATTTACGACCAGCTAGTTGCGCGCAAGGCATTTTCGAAAAAGAATCACTTGTATCAACTTTGGTTTCTGTACATGATTGCGCATGTGAAATACCGCAACCGTGATTTTGAAAAGGCGAGGGAGTATGTGAACGCTTTGAACGAACATCTGGGCCATTATGGCAATATGCATTTCAATCGGTTTTACCCTCGATCGGTGTTATTGGACGCGGCTGTTTATAGCTACATGAGCGAGAATGAGAAATCGATCCACATATTGGAAGAAGCCCTGGGAAATGCGCAATTGAACTTGACTGTGGAGGATCGATGCAATATGACTTTGAACTTGGCGGTATATCAGTTTCAAGGGGAGAATTATCGTGCGGCGAATAGGCTTCTTCGGGATATTGGTCATACCGACAAATGGCTTGAAAAACGGTTGGGAATCGAGTGGCGTTTCAAGAAGAACTTGATTGAAATCATCGTGCAGGTGGAAATGGAAAATACGGAGATCGCGCTAGCTCGAATAGCCTCCATCGATCGTTACTACAAAGGTTTTTTTCAAAACGAGTTGTACCAGCGCGCACGGGTATTTTTGGGATTCATCAAGCAAGTGATCGAAAAACCCGATTCCATAGCAACGGAGGCATTTGCCAGGCACGTGGATGAGACCATAGTGCGCCTGCCTCAAGACAAAGAAGACATCCAGGCCATTACGTTTTATTGCTGGTTAAAAAGCAAGATGTTGCGTAAATCGTACTATCCTGTTCTGATTGAAACTGTGCATTCCTTTGACAGAAAAGAGAGTTTAAGTTAAAGGATGAAAATTCCCGCAGACTTAGTTCCTGGTGACACTTGCGGATAGTCATGCAGGATGATTACATTTACACTTGCAATAGGGATTGATTTTTTGATCCATTTATAGACGACCGAAAAATGACAAGAATACTTCTCGCCTTCATGGCCATAGCGATGGTTTTTACTTCGTGCGAACCACGCTCACAAAAAGCAGCTGAATACAACGACAGCATTATTTCACATCAGATTGAAATTAGCGATGCATTTGACGCATTGGATACGACGTTCAATGAATATGTTCCAAAAGACATGGATTACGCACACTTGATGCTCCGCTCGAAAATTGAGACTGGTCAGCGTGTTCTCGACACTTTGGGAACATTCAAAGACGACCCACTATTGCTCGATGCGGCGCATGAGTTATTTCAGTTTTACGAGGATATCAGCAATGCCGAATACGTTGAAATGATCAACATTATGAAGATTCCTGATTCATTGTACACACAGGAAGATCAGGAGCGGGCAAGTGAAGTAGAGACGCGAATCATATCTCGTTTTACTGGGGCACAGAAGAAATTTACGGATGCCCAAGTCGAATTTGGCGAGAAATACAATGTTCTGTTTGAAGAATCTGAAGAATAGATCTAAGCTTCTTTGACCTGTTTGGGTTGTAATCTTTCCAGAATATGAAGTGCCGCTGCAATGTTTTTCACTTTGTTGAACTTCATTCTTAGTCCGCCATTTTTCTCATACATTTCGCCTTCACGCGGGTTGTACTTCATGAACTCCAAAACTGCAGTAAACGCTTCGCTTTGGTAGTAAGGCGAATCCTCGCGCGACACAAAGTAGCCAATGAGCTTGCCTCCTTTGATGATGAGTTTCTCGAAGCCGATAGAGCCCGCAATCCAGCGCAGACGAATGGTTTGAATCAAGTCTTTGGCTTTATCGGGCAATGGACCGAAACGATCTATTAATCGTTGTTCGAATGCTTGGAGTTCGCTTTCTGTCTTGCAATTGTCCAGTTCTTTGTACAGGGTAATCCGTTCGGCGATCTGGCTCACGTATGTATCGGGAAACAGAATGTCAAAATCGGTTTCCATGACCGTGTCTTTAACGAATTGCTGACTTTCAAGTTCTTCCTCTTCAAGCATTTCTTTGAACTGATCCTGCTTGAGCTCCTGCATGGCCTCTTCGAGAATCTTCTGGTAGGTCTCGATACCTATGTCGGCCATGAATCCGCTTTGTTCAGCGCCCAATAAGTTTCCGGCACCACGGATATCCAAGTCGCGCATGGCAATGTTCATTCCCGATCCCAAGTCACTGAATTGTTCGAGCGCTTGCAGTCGCTTTCTGGAATCAGAAGGCAAGAGATGCATGGGTGGAGCTAGGAGATAGCAAAACGCTTTTTTATTCGACCGACCAACACGTCCTCTCAATTGATGTAAGTCACTGAGTCCATAATTCTGGGCTTCGTTGATGATGATGGTATTGGCATTGGAAATATCGATTCCCGATTCAATTATGGTCGTCGCCAAAAGCACATCAAAGGCCCCATCGATGAAATCACCCATGATCTTTTCGAGTTTGGCTCCATCCATTTGGCCATGTCCTATCCCTATGCGCACATCTGGCACAAGTCGCTGAACCATGCCTGCCATTTCCTTGATATTGGCAATGCGATTGTGCACGATATAAACTTGTCCGCCCCGACTAATCTCATACGCCACTGCATCGCGGATCACCTCTTCATTGAAGGGGCATATTTCCGTTTGGATAGGGTATCGATTGGGAGGAGCTGTGCGCAACATAGATAAATCACGTGCGCCCATCATAGAAAATTGGAGCGTACGTGGAATGGGAGTAGCGGTCAATGTGAGCGTGTCTACATTTTCCTTGAGGGTCTTTAATTTGTCTTTGACCGACACCCCGAATTTCTGTTCCTCGTCGATCACGAGCAGGCCTAAATCTTTGAATTTGACTTGTTTGCCCACAATAGCGTGTGTCCCAATTAGGATATCTACTTCGCCAGAGGCCAACTGCTTGAGGGTTTCTGTTTTCCTTTTAGCCGATTTAAAACGATTGATGTAATCGACCTTGCAGGGGAAATCGGCCAATCTTTCCTTGAAACTCTTGTAATGCTGCATGGACAATATCGTCGTTGGCACCAAAATAGCGACTTGTTTGCCATCGGCAACTGCCTTGAATGCAGCTCTTACGGCAATTTCCGTTTTGCCGAAGCCAACATCCCCACACACCAAGCGATCCATCGGGTACTCCGACTCCATATCTTTTTTAACATCCTCGGTCGCGGTCACCTGATCGGGCGTGTCCTCGTACATAAAGGAGGCTTCAAGTTCAGTCTGCAAATACGTATCAGGAGTAAAGGCAAAACCTTTCGTCGACCTGCGCTTGGCATACAACTTGAGCAAGTCGAAGGCAATTTCTTTGACCTTGGTTTTTGTCTTCTTCTTGAGGTTTTGCCACGCCTGCGATCCGAGCTTGTTGATTTTTGGGTTGCCGTCTTTTCCGGTGAATTTGGAAATTCTGTGCAGACTATGAATGCTCACATAGAGTACATCGCCGTCTTTATAGGTAAGTCGGATCGCCTCTTGTTCCTTGCCGTTGTGCTCAATTTTATGCAGACCAGAAAACTCACCAATACCGTGGTCGATGTGTACTACATAGTCGCCCGGTTGAAGTTGATTGAGCTCACGCAAAGTAAGCGCCTCCTTATTCTTGCTAAACCCTTCTTTGAGTCGGAATCTGTGGTATCTCTCAAAAATTTGGTGATCGGTATAACAGAGAATTTTAGTGTCCTTGTCAATAAATCCTTCGGCTAGCTCGGCCAATAGAGGTGTAAAATTCACCTCGTGGTCTTTGTCGTCGAAAATGGAATACAGTCGTTCGATCTGCTTCGGTTGAGCCGACATGATCAGGGTCTTGTAACCCTGCTTATGGTTGTTGGCCAAATTGGTGCCCAACATATCAAAATTCTTGTTGAAGGCAGGTTGTGGTGTCATGTCAAAGACGATCGACTCTCCATCCATGAAATGCCTTGGGCTACCAAACTCCACGCTTCGCACATCGGTTGTCAAGTTCACGAAATCGTGCTTGCCAACATATAGTTCTTCAGGTGGCAAATGTTTAGTGAAGGTGTCAAGTTTTTCGAATTGCTTGCGTGCTTTTTCGAGTTCGGCCTCAATTTCGTGGGCGCACGTTTTAAAATCCTTGTACCAAAAAATAGTATCTCCACCAATGAACTCGAAGAAAGACTCGCTGCTTTCTTCGATCATTTTTTCACCAAGACTCGGGATAATTGTAGCCTTGGTCATTTTGGCTACCGAAAGTTGGGTGTCGGGTTCAAACTTCCTGATGCTTTCCACCTCATCACCAAAGAACTCGATCCGGTAGGGATGATCGAAAGAAAAGGAGAACACGTCGACGATGCCACCACGAATTGAGTATTGTCCGGGCTCAAACACGTAGTCAACCTTCACGAAACCAAATTCATGAAAAGCCTCATCGAGGAAGTCCATGTCGAAGGTATCGCCAATCTTGATATCGAAGGTGTTTTTGGTGAGTTGCTTTTTTGTAGCAACGCGCTCGGCCAAAGCTTCGGGAAAAGTGACAATAACCAGTTGATCATGCTGCTTATTGATCTCGTTGAGCACCTCCGCTCGCATGGAGATATTGGCATTCTCTACCGCCTCATTTGTGTAGGGAATGCGGGCAGATCGAGGGAAAAATAAGATCCTGCCATCGGGATAGAGGTTTTCCAAATCATTGGCCAAATAGGCAGCCTCTTCTTTGTCATTTAGTATAACCACATGGGTTCCTGAGAGCTTGGAAATGGCCGATCCAATAACGATTGAGCTAGCCGAGCCTACAAGGCCTTTGAGATGAACTTTCGATCCGCTCGGACGCAATTTTTCCAGCGCCGCGCTTACTCGGTCATCATTCTCATATAAAGCTCTAAACTCACTAATCGTCACGCCGCGAATTTAGCGATGTTTCTCTGGTGCAGACAAGTACCTATGCAAGTAATTTGCGAATGCTATATTCCTCTGGATTTTAGGCGGGAGTGACAATGCGCACCGACCATGCCAGATGCCAAAAGTACTTTTGTCGTATGAAAACCAAACAGGAGAAACTCAACGAAAAATTGAAATTCGCAGCACTGGCCTCGCTAACATTAGGGCTAGCACCTTTCGTTCCCGAGCCGCATATTTTCGGCAAGATCAAGTGGGTTCTTGGAGGTGCGGTTGGCATGGGACCCATGGACTGGTTTGACCTCTTTTGGCACAGTTGGCCCTGGGTCTTATTCATCGTATTCGGAATTCAGTGGCTGGTTGCCAAGAAGAAAGCTGTTGTTTAATTCTCTGAGACAGACTTTTCGTCTACTTCCTTGAGATAGGCTTCAGCACGGTCCATCATGCCCGGTGAGCCCACGAAATAGGAAACTCTTTGATGCAGTTGACTAGGAATAATATCCATGACATTGGTGTAGCCATTGGATGCTCTTCCCCCAGCCTGCTCGATGACAAAGGCCAGCGGATTGCACTCGTAGAGCAATCTTAGTTTGCCCTCAGGTGCTGCTGTCGTATCTGGGTAAATATAAATCCCGCCTTTGATCAAGTTTCTATGGAAGTCGGCGACGAGCGAACCTATATAACGACCAGAATACGGTCGGCCAGTGCTCTTGTCGGTCTCACGACACCAGTCGGCATACATCCCAATTCCCGGATGACAAATTTTAAGATTGCCTTCATTGATTGAATACAAACGACCTGCATTGGGGGTTTTCAGATCCCTGTGTGAAAGACAAAACTCACCTATCGACTGCTCCAAGGTAAATCCGTTCACACCGCGACCGGTCGTGTACACCAACATGGTAGACGATCCATACAAGACATATCCTGCAGCTACCTGTTTATTTCCCGGCTGCAAGAAATCTTCCATAGTGGCTGGTCCGCCAACAGGGCTTACTCTTCTATAAATACTAAAAATGGTACCGATGGAAACATTGACATCAATATTCGAGCTTCCGTCGAGCGGATCGTAGAGCACAATATACTTGCCGTTCATGCTGCGCTCGTTGTCAAAAGCCACGAAATCATCCTGCTCTTCAGAGGCTAGTCCGCACACCATCCCTCCATTGCGGAAGGAGCTCATGAAAACCTGATCTGCCACGAGATCTAGTTTTTGTTGCTCTTCACCTTGAATATTGGTAACCCCTTGGGCACCGAGAATATCACCTAGTCCGGCGCGCTGAACTTTTTGGTTGACAATTTTCGAGGCGATGCCGATGTCTGTGAGCAAGCGACTCAAATCACCGCTTGCAAATGGGAAATCGGCTTGGCGGTCAAAAATGAATTCGTCGAGGGTCGTGAGATCGTACATGGGGCTTAATTTGGTGCAAAGGTCGGATAAATCATCTAAAATAGGTCCATCAGCTGGCTTCTCTTGCGGCAGCAATAGCATTGGTGAACACGACGAAGCCATCGGCTTTTAGTTGTTCGGGTCTTTTTTGAAGGAGATCTCCAAGAATTTCTGGGTCGACACCTACCAGCATTCCACTTAGGGAATTTCTCAGGGTTTTGCGGCGCTGATTGAAGGCTGTTTTAACAACGGTCAGGAACAAAGCGGCATCACAATCTAGTTTGGCAACATCGTTTCTTTTCATCCGAATCACTCCGGATTGCACGCGCGGTGGTGGTTCGAATTCTTTGGCATCGACGGTAAACAAATATTCAATGTCATAAAATGCTTGCAAGAGGACCGAGAGAATTCCGTAGGCTTTTTTGCCTGGAGGTGAGGCTACGCGTTCGGCGACTTCTTTTTGAAACATGCCCACTACTTCGGGCATGAGGTCTTTGAATTCGTAGGCTTTGAATAGTATTTGGGTCGAGATATTGTAGGGGAAGTTTCCAATGACGGCAAATGGCTCTTCGGCTCGTTCGTTCCAATCAACACTTAGGAAATCGCCATCCAAGATCGAACCTTCCAACTGCGGGAAGTTCTCTTCGAGGTAATCAATAGACTCTCCATCAATCTCGATACATGAAAGCTCGATGTCTTTTCTTGCCAACAAATACTTGGTGAGTGCGCCGGTTCCAGGACCGATCTCCAGGACCTTTTTATATCCTTTGTGGCACTGCAGTGCATTGGCAATGTCACGGCAAATGCCTTCATTCATCAAAAAATGCTGTCCGAGGTACTTTTTCGCTTTTACCATCTAGGGATTATGGGTTAAAGATCTCAACAACATCCAACAAAGTGCGGAATGCAGCAAATTTACCTTGAAACCTGCGTGTATGCTCTTCCTGTAATCGGGGTGCTTCCTTCTCCTGATACTCCTCCAGCTTCGCCTCGGATTCACAGGTATATTGCAGGGAATAGGTGAGTCCGCCCTCTTCAAAAGCCATCACTTTCGACATCTTACATTCTGAAAAGTACCCCGTCTTCAACACATCGGGAATATGCTCTTCTTTCATCCATTTGAGCCACTCAAGATTGGCGCTCGCATCGATGTTTACAGTCACGTTGTAAATTATCATGGTGCAAAGATAAGTCTCAACGACGGGTCTCGACGACGAAACTTAACTTTTTCCACTAGAAGTGAAGTATCCTCCAGTCTTTGCTCGTTTGGTCGTTCTCTTTCAACAAAATGGACCCGTAGAGGTCACAATTCTACGACAGCCGAGCTTTTTTTGAAATTGAAAATGGAAAATTCAAAATGATAAATTGGGTTGATCGTTTTGGTGACTTTTCTGGTTGAGATGAGCTTTTGTCGACTAGTCGTTCGCTTTTGACAGCCTGGTCCTTTCTAAATTATAAATGGAAAATTCAAAATGATAAATTGGGTTGATCCTTTTGGTGACTTTTCTGGTTGAGATGAGATTTTGCCGACTAGTCGTTCGCTTTTGACAGCCTGGTCCTTTCTAAATAATAAATGGAAAATTCAAAATGATAAATTGGGTTGATCCTTTTGGTGACTTTTCTGGTTGAGATTAGCTTTTGTCGACTAGTCGTTCACTTTTGACGCTTGGTCCTTTCTAAATTATAAATGGAAAATTCAAAATGATAAATTGGGTTGATCCTTTTGGTGACTTTTCTGGTTGAGATGAGATTTTGCCGACTAGTCGTTCGCTTTTGACAGCCTGGTCCTTGTAGAGTTAGAGTTTGTCCTATGACCGAAACCGACCCAGTATGGGTCGCATATTTATAACTGCTGGTCGAAGATACATCCTGACCCTGTAGGGGTCACACCTACCACTGATAGTTAATCTTGCTCTTCACTTTCTGTCACTTTTGCTTGATCGGTCTCGACGACGAAACTCAACTTTTACACGAAATATGATATGCACTCCAGTTTCTTTGCTCGACCACCTCTTTAAATCCTGTCGTCAAAATGAAGTCATCGACTGCCATCACAAGAATTCCATTTTTCATTTCTCATTTTCCATTTTAAATTTTATTGGAGTTGTAGCTTTGCACCATCGATTTAGATCCAATCATACTGTCCATTCCGATTTTTACCTTGTTGATCTTGGTGGAGATGATGTGGGATGCCCGACAAAAGCGAAAATCTCATGCTGGAAAGTACAGGGTGAACGACGCGCTTACCAATATTTCGTGCGGCATACTCGACCAAGTTTCTGGCATCTTTTCGAAGGTCTTGGTTATTGGAGCTTATGTCGTCGTTTTTGAATTGGCTTCTGGAATTCGTACGTGGAGTATTCCTTCGAGTGGTTTTTGGTGGGCTTTGGCCTTTATTGCTGTTGACTTCGCTTATTACTGGTCGCACCGCTTGAGCCATCGGGTGAATTTATTTTGGCTGGGACATGTCGTTCACCACCAAAGTGAGGATTACAATTTGTCGGTTGCGCTTCGACAGGGACTCTTGCAAAAAGTGTTCATGTTTTGGATCTATTTGCCCCTCGCCTTTGTGGGCTTCCCTCCTGAGTGGTTTGTCCTGTGCATGGCTTTTAATCTCTTGTACCAATTTTGGATTCATACGGAGGTTATCGATAAAATGGGTGCTTTTGAAGCGGTCATGAATACGCCATCTCACCACCGCGTGCACCATGGAAGAAATCCTGAATACATCGATAAAAATCATGCGGGCGTATTTATTATTTGGGACCGGATGTTTGGCACTTTCGCTCAAGAAACGGTACGGCCAACCTACGGAATCACCACACCTACAGACAGTTTTAATCCTGTACTAGCCCACACGAAGCCTTTTGCCCAACTGGCTCAAGAGGTGCGCACTGTGCCGGGTTTTTTGGACAAATTGCGCATGGTTTTTATGCCTCCAGGATGGTATCCAGCGTCTATGGGCGGAGTAAAACCACCTCCACCTATTACGGGAAAGGAGGTCAAATACAATCGCACTATTCCCAAGATATTGAACATCTATATCATCGTACAGTACATTGTTGTTTTGGGTATTACTTCAGGTTTTTTATTCACTTTTCATTCTTATAGCACATACGTGCAAATGGCTTTTGCTGTAGCAATTGCTTTCTTTGTTTTTACCTTGGGAGATGTGCTCGACAAAAACCCAAGAGGCGTGTATTTGGAATTCATTCGACAGCTCCTCATTTGCGGAATCGCGAGTTATATTGCTTTTACTTCCAATCCCCTATTCTATTTTCTGGCGGCCGTTTCTGTGCTGAGCAGCCTGTGGTTCCTGTATATTCAAAAATCCATTTCCCATGAAGTTGATGGCTAAAATGAGTCTTGTACTGTACGCGATTGTTGCGCTTATCCATATTGTGACCTGCTATTTTGAGGAGTACGATGTGGTCAACCATATCTCGAAAGTGTTACTCATGCCTTTGTTGATTCTGGCTGTTTTTTTAGCGCGAGCGCAAATGAAATATTGGGCCCTCCTCATCGGAGCATTGCTGTTTTCATGGATCGGTGATGTCGTGCTGATCTCAGATGACGAGAGCTATTTTCTCTATGGACTGGGTGCCTTTTTGATCGCCCATATCTTTTACATTGTCACTTTTAGAAAATGCAAGGACGACAACCATGAGATTCCCATGATGAAGCGCTACCCGCTCACGGCGATTGCAATTGGCGTAGCTGGGGCGGCCATGTTTTTTAAAATTAAGGACGGACTAGAAGCTATGGAATTGCCTGTATTGATCTACACGGCAATTATTATTACCATGGCTATTCAAGCTCTCAACCGACACAAGAAAACAACTGCACGAAGCTTCGAATTGGTCATGATAGGCGCCTTATTGTTCATGGTTTCAGACAGCATTATTGCGTTGAATCGATTCAACGAACCTATTGAATATGCCTCGATGTGGATCATGCTCACCTATTGTGCCGCTCAATACCTGATTGTAAAGGGAATGATGGCCGCAAAACCCTATGAAGAATTTTAAGACCTACTGAAGGACTATTCGCTGCATGGTTGTTCCGCTTTTCACGATGTACATTCCGCTTGGAAGTGCGCTCAAATCCATCCGAATGGTTCCTGTCTTACTTACTTGCTGAGAAAACACCAAGCGCGATGAAAGGGTATACACCTCAACTAGGTTTGTATTCGAAGCTGGAAGGATAGTTAAGATTCCGGTTGTTGGATTGGGATAGGTCGACAACGATTCTAGATTGGATTCGTTGATGCTTGTTGGCGCATCTCCAATTTTCGTAACACCTGTACTTGTAGCTACCCATACGTTATCTTGAGAATCGATAGAAAGCTGAGCAACAGCTGGTCCGGCTAGACCATCGTCTTCGTCGTAGTCAATCCACTCACCACCGACGTAAAGAGAAACTCCACCTACAGAAACGAGGTAATCAACATACAATCCCGCCCAAACGCGGCCTTGAGAATCGATTTTCACATCTTCCACAGGATTGATTTCGTGTGGAGCAGGCAATTCAAAAATAGCGTCGTGGTCTTCAACGTGCTCGTTGCTATTGCTGAAAACTGAAATTCCTGTGTTGGTTCCCATCCACTTTTGGTTGGAAGCATCAACCGCGATTGATCGTACGGCAACAGATAACAATCCGTCGTCTTCATTGATCTCGGTGAGGTCGGTACCATCAAACATGAAAGAACCACCCAACCCGGTTCCGAACCACATGTTTCCGTTGTTGTCTTGAGTCACGTGAGCCACCCCTCCAAATGGCAGTCCATCGGCCGTTGTATAGTTGGTAAATGTACTCCCGTCAAAAGACGAAACACCGTCGTTGTTACCGAACCAGATAAGTCCGTCGGTGCTTTCGTAAATGTGCTTGATGCGGTCGTCTTCCAGCCCATCATCGGTCGTATAGGTAGTCCACGTACCGTCCTGAAATTTACTGATTCCGAAATCCGTTCCCGCCCAGAGGATTCCTTGGCTGTCCATGAGAATTCCCCATACTGTATTGAACACCAAGCCGTCATCCGTCGTGTAATTGGTCCAGTCGGTTCCGTCGAAGAAGGAAATTCCCTCTTGTGTACCAAACCACACGTTGTCGTCGGCGTCAACATCTACGCACAGAACGGCGTTGTTGACGAGTCCATCTTCGGTGGTATAAGAGGTAAACGTTTGCGCGGATGCGCTAATCGTAAAAGCTAAAAAGAGGATTGCAATTGATTTTTTCATGGGTCTACTATTATAGAACAACCAGCTTTTGGATAGCCGATCGATTTCCTTGTGTCAGTTGAATTTGATAAATGCCATGCGACAATGCCGAAACATCAACAACTTGACGGTCGCCAGTCATGGTCGTTTGCAGCACATATCGGCCATCGATACCAACTATGGTAATCGTGGCGGGCTCCCTGTTTTCAGTAAGCACGAGTACTTTGTGCGAGCTAGGATTTGGGTAAATTTTAAATTCTAGGGCCTCCTGCTCATACACCGAAACTGGTTCGTTGACGGCATTGAAAGTAGCGTTCATTTCGACAAAAGGACCCGTCCCATTCGGGAAACGAGCGATCGACTGGTTTTCTCCTACCTCGCCAAATGTTACCGAATCAATGATCGTGCTGTCGGCGTATGCGATGGAGATAAATTCTCCGAAAGCTGATAGTTGGAAATTGGCGTGCAGACTACCCTCCGACCCTTGCTCATCGGCCCAGACGATCAGGTATCCATCGGCTTCGACGGTTACATTTGGCATGGCCCATTTAACTGGATTCAAGGGATCATCGGATAAATAGAGTCCGCTAGTAGATATATCGGTATCCGTGTTGTTGTACAGTTCAATCCAGTCGTCGTAATCTCCACTTCCATCGGTATCTCCGGCTGTGTTGAAGGCCATGAATTCGTTGATCACTAAGTCGGCCGGATTGATGTTGGACTCCATGGTATAGAATTCGTAGGCCGCGCGCTCGGGTGAAAATCGGCCAGACTCGTCGTTTTCGGCGTATATATAATATTCGATTGCATTGCCCACATTGGTGAGTGAGGCCGTGTATATTCCATCGCCTGATACCGCGTCTTGTCCTGTTCCATCGTCGAGCATGGGTGTACGAACAAACAAGCCTGTGCCTCCAAATCTATAGGCCAAGGTGACCTCGTTGGCGTCAACAACATTTGCGTTTATCGCTAAGTCGCCACCAAGTGAAATAGAAGTGGGAATGGAGCCGATATCACTAATTTCTGGTGCATTTTCGAAGCCCGGGTAAGTCATTAAAAATTCGGTACGGCCTTCCATCAAATCGATAATTCCCGGGTAGGAAACGAGGTCGGTAACGGTACTGGTCAAGTTGTTTTCAAAATCCTCGTAGGTGTAAAATTTATTGGTATCGGCCAGCACATCATCGGCGATAAGATCGTGGTAAAACTGGGCTCGTGCGAGGTAATCGTCGTTTTGAAAATTCTCCTCCATAATCGTGCGCATGTGTGCCAAATACATTCTACGATAGGTGTCGTTATCGAAGAGATTGCGCATCAATGGTCGTGGGAAAACCGACACACTCGAATAGTGATACAGGGGATCCATGGTCATGGCTTCGGCAATGCTGAACCCGTCGTAAAATTCGGAATCATCGGTAAGGCGGAAGCTGGCAAAGGACATGTTGAGGTCCCACAGTAGTGGGTTGAACTGACCGTTGAGGTCTTCGAACATATAGTAATTCTGCGAAAAACCCACATAGCTGTCGAAGTTGATCAAGGCGTAATTGAAGGCATGCATCCACAGTGCGCGGTCGATGTTAAGTACCGGTTCGACGTTGTCAATGTCGTTGTTGAGGACATCGATGAAGTCTACTAGCTGGGTCCAACCTTGGTCAGACTTCAACTGATACAAGTCGTAATAATCCACTTCGTCGGATCCAGGCGTATCGCTCAAATTAGAGTTTTCGCCGAAGAGATCGAGACTCGTAGGGTTGCATTTAAAAAAGGCGTGATCGATGTCTACAAAATGTTCGTTGAGGAACTCTTTGTCTACGGGTTCGACATTGGTATAGAGGCCCCAATAGACGTCGTTGATAAAGACCTTCGCGTAGTTGGCCCTTCCCGCAGGCATGTACTTGCGGCCAATTTCGTAGGAGAGTACCTCGCGCAAAAAAGAGGGGTCTTGAATGACGTTGGACAGTTTGATTTTATCCTTGCCTTGGTAATGCTGTGAGCCATCGACGTAATCCAATTTGATATTAAAAGGGTTCTTTGTGTAATCTACACTAGCTGAGCTAAATCCTTTGTATCGAACACCCACATCGGGAAGCATTGTTCCGTCGATTTCTACCGAAGCGAGGAGACGTTCTTCTTCTCCTGCAATAAACAAAGCGTCTAGTAGTTCGTCCCAATTGTCTTGGGTGAAGTAGATTTTAATCTCTGGAATATGATCTTCGGCATAAAAATCATCCTGCGACCATACCTGCGTTGAAAGCAGCATGGTCATCAGGAGGAAGAGGCTCTGTATTTGCGCTTGTCGCGTCATTATTTAGCAATGCTTATCATGCGTGTATTTTGCTTGTCTTCGAAGGAAACGGTCACATAGTAAATACCATTTGCCTGCGATGAAAGATCGAGTTCTTGCACATTTCTAAACGAAGCAACTAGACGCCCGAATGTATCGTGAACCAAGATTTGATCCGGACCATTTTGGCTGAATTCTCCGATCATTTGAAACAGACCTTCAGAGGGATTTGGGAAGATCGTGAATACCAATTCGTTGTTCTCCTCAATGAAATCAGGCGTATCGCACGGATTCTCAAGCAAGGCCTGAATTCCAGGATGATCGCATTCGTAGCGGAAAGCTTTGTGGGTTCCAGCGTTGTATTGAAAAACGACGTTGTCATCCTCGTCGGCCTCGTACATGTATCCTGCGCCACCCATTCCGCCGGCGAGATTTACGAAAACGTTTCCGTTTGACATACGATCCGAAGATGATTGTCCGCTTGCACTCGCAATGCAGTTGTGTCTCCAGCTATACGAAGCAGGCTCGTATTGTTGTCCTGGAGTTAGGTCATAATTGTATCCGTTCACAGGCGCGTCGATCGCATCAATGGCTGAGGCGCCATTGTTCCCCGAATTGTTAAATATTTGGATGAAGCCACCGTTTGGTCGGCCATCGTCGATGATCCATCGTGCGTCGTGGCAAGCAGCTGTTAGAATCTGATCTCCTGCAGTATCGTAGTTTTCTGGATGTCCCCAACGGTAAATAAAGTCGCCCCCCATGCCCGAGTTGCCACCAGAATGCGAAGCTGCCTCTTCGGTAGTGGTGCTATGATCGATGATTAATACTTCACTCAGGAAGCGAGAGCTGAATACAATTTGATCCAAGGCCTCATTGTAGTCAATTCCATTGCAGTGAAACCAATCATTTGCAGCACCGCCGCCGCCTGGTCCGCCACCACTTGTGCTCACTTCAACATTGATATTCATCAACTCAGGGTGTTCGGAAATGACACCGTAGTTGGGTAATTCGCTATCGACATCTTGGATCAAGTGATCTTTGATATGCCATTCCCAGACAATATCGGCACTTGAGCCGTTGGGTTGCAATTCGATAAAATGCGTTGCGTATTTGTTATCGTCATCGTCGTAGCCAATCTCCACGAGGTCATCGTTGTCGATATACTCCCATGCGATGAGTAGTACGTTACCGTTGGGCATGAGGCAAAGGTCGTGGTGAGAAACGTGTTGTGAATTGGAATAGATGTACTCCCAAACAACATCTCCATTGGCATCCAATTCTTGAACCATACCACCTACTGCGGCTCCGTTGATTTGATTTCCGCTATACTCGGCACCGCGAACGATGTTGCCAGAAGGGGCAAGAGCCATTGCATAGTTGGCAGCAATTGAGCACGACCATGAATAGGCGATGTCGCCCTCACTGTCTATGAGGTAAGCGGTGTTTTGTCCGGCTGGATTGTAAAGAGCATAGCCGTCAAAAGCTTGAGAGAATCCTTGGAACGCGAGCATTGAAAGCAAAGCGCTAAGGAAGATTACGTGGGTCTTTGTAGTCATGTTTGGTTTTTTCTATACAGAGATAATGGGCAATTTATGTCGAAATAACCCGAATTCGCCTGTATGACGACATTGACTTTAAAAACTTGCGAAGGTTTAATAATAAGAGATGCGAGGAAGCGAAGGACAGAATTGTGTGCGAGTGCGGAGTATCGAGATGGGCGCGATTTTTTTTATCTCTTACTCTTTTCTCTTGCTCTTACTCTTCCTCTTCTTTTAAGAGATAAGAGGAAGTTTCAAGAGGAAGAGATAAGTATGGCAAAGGACAGAATTGAGTGCGAGTACGGAGTATCGAGATGGGCGCGATTTTTTTACTTATCTCTTGCTCTTTTCTCTTGCTCTTCCTCTTCTTTTAAGAGATAAGAGGAAGTTTCAAGAGGAAGAGA
>JADFAK010000131.1 GCA_015665315.1 Flavobacteriales bacterium
AGTGACTTTGCAAGCTTGGCGGAAAAAGTTCGAAAGGATATCGAGGACCCTGGTCGCATTACCGGATTTAACAATTGACATGACAGAACAAGCGTATCATATTCCGGTATTGCTAGGGCCATCGGTAGAGGGCTTGAACATTAAACCGGACGGCATATATGTGGATGTCACTTTCGGCGGAGGTGGTCATTCGGCGGAGATATTGAAGCACCTGACCACTGGCAAGCTATATGGCTTAGACCAGGATCCACGGGCTATGCAGAATGCACCAGACCACAAGAATTTCGAATTCATCCAGGGGAATTTTCGCTACGTCAGCAACTTCTTGATAGCTCATGGAATTACACAAGTTGACGGACTACTAGCCGACTTGGGCGTGTCTTCTCATCAATTTGACGATGCTGATCGAGGGTTTTCGTTGCGCTTCGAAGGAGAGCTTGACATGCGCATGAACTCCAAAGGAAAAGTCACCGCCAAGGATATTCTGAACGATTACGAAGAGAGTCAATTGGCACGAGTACTAAAGGCTTATGGAGAACTTCCTCACGCTAAGAAAGTGGCTAAAAACATTGTCCGCTTTAGGAGCGAGCAAGAACTGAGTACGACTACCCATTTGCGCGAAGCGATAGAACACCTAGCGCCTAAAAACGCTACCAACAAATTCCTTGCCCAGGTCTTTCAAGCCATACGCATCGAAGTGAATAACGAATTAGAAGTACTCGAAGAATTTCTTGGTCAGATGACCGACCTCATAAAACCTGAAGGCCGATTGGTAGTGATAAGCTACCACTCACTTGAAGATCGCTTGGTGAAGAATTTCATTCGAAGCGGCAATCTGGAAGGCACTATCGAAAAGGATTTTTTCGGCAACATACTGCGGCCATTCGAGTCGGTCACGCGGAAGGCAATTCAGGCCGACATCAATGAAAAAGAACAGAACAACCGAGCTCGAAGTGCTCGACTACGCATAGCCTCTAGAAATAATGGCAAATAGCTTAAAGCAGGAGAAAAAGGAAAAGAAGGCAACCAAGGGAGCTTTCAGCAAGACAGTCAACGCCATGCTGAGTGGCGAGTTTTTGACGCGTGCCGGTGTTGTAAACCACATGCCTTTCATCCTCTTCGTGGCTCTCATGTTTGTCGCCTATATCGGTGTTGGCTACTACTTCGAAAACACCTTGCGCAAACAAGTTCAAGTAAAAAAAGAATTGGAGGAATTAACCTCTCGCTATAACACAGTTAAAAGTGATTTGGAATCTAGCAAGCAACAATCTTCCGTCGCCGTGTCGATCGAAGAATTAGGTCTGCAAGAAGCCAACTCACAGCCACACATCATTACCGTCGACGCAGGCTATTTTGAAGAATAAAGACGACATATCAGTTAAGTCTTGGATTCTGTTTTTAGCAGTTTCCTTTTTGGGTCTTGCAATCCTGGTCAAGGTATTTGTGATTCAAATTGGTCAGGCCGAAAAATGGGAAACCAAAGGACAAACGTTTGAGCAACAGGAACGTGTGATTCCTGCTGTGCGCGGACAAATTTTAGCCGAAGACGGGAGCCTACTCGCCACCTCTGTACCTGAGTACCATATTCTTTGGGACTCAAAAACTCCAGGGATTAACCAGGAGCTATTTGATGCAAAGCTGGACTCTTTGGCGGCCGGACTAGCCCGCATATTTGGCAATCGCACGAAGCAGGAATACATCAATTTATTCCGCGATGCCCAGCGAAACGGTGCGCGCTACGCTTCCATTAAAAAACACGTAAACTTTCCTGATCTCAAAGAAGTGCAGAAACTGCCCTTCATACGACGAAGCAAATACAAGAGTGGCTTCATCATAGAGCGCAGTGATATTCGTAAAAGACCATTCGGTCTGCTTGCAGAAAGGACTATCGGACTATACAGGGAGTCGGCTTCCGTAGGAATCGAGCGCGCCTTCAACCAACAGCTTGCTGGTCAGGATGGCATTCAACTTCAGGAAAAGCTTGCTGGCAATGTTTGGAAGCCTATATCCGACGATTTTATACAGGAACCTATTCCCGGGTTGGATGTGGTGACAGCCATCAACGTCAACCTTCAAGACATTGCCGAAACAACATTGAAGAATCAGCTTGTTACACATTCTGCCGCCTGGGGTTGTGCCGTTCTCATGGAGGTTGAAACCGGCTATATCAAAGCCATCGCCAACCTCACCTACGATGAGGATGAAGACGAATACCTCGAGGGCTACAACCACGCTGTCGGAACAAAAGTAGAGCCTGGATCTACCTTTAAACTACCTGCATTGATGGCCGCTTTGGAAGTGGGAGCCATTGAACTAACCGATTCCATAGACACAGGGAAGGGCCTTAAAAAATTCTACGGCAGCCCCATTCGTGACTCGAACTGGGACCGAGGCGGACATGGAAAAGGCACGGTAGAAGAAATTTTTGAATGGTCAAGTAACGTCGGTGTTGCAGAGATCATTGATTCTCGGTTTAAGTCGCGCAAACAGGATTATCTGGACGCCTTGGCGGCACTAGGTATCAATCAGCCACTGGGCATCACCCTCATAGGCGAGCCTAACCCGAATATTTATAGGAATGTCGGCGATGACAACTGGTCAGGAATTAGCCATATATGGATGTCGATTGGGTACGAGTGTGAACAGACCCCCTTGCAAACTTTAAGTCTGTACAACGCCGTGGCCAACGGAGGCAAAATGGTACGACCCTCATTCGTGACAGGTTACCAAAAGAATGGAAAACTAGTTCAAGAAGATCCTCCCGTCGTACTGCGTGAAGCGGTATGCAGTCAGAAAACCATTCAAAGCTGCCAAAAAATGCTCGAAGGCGTTTGTCAGCCAGGAGGAACGGCAGATTACATTTTTAAAGACTGCAACTACGACGTAGCAGGCAAGACCGGTACAGCATGGCTCAACGCAGCTGGAGGCTATATCGACGGGCACTACCGCGCAAGCTTTGTGGGCTACTTCCCGGTCGACAAGCCGAAATATTCCTGCATCGTTGTGGTCAACGACCCACGAGGAGGCTCATACTACGGAAGCTCTGTAGCCGCGCCGGTATTCAAGCGATTGGCCGACCATATTTACGCCACTCAATTAGATGTTCGCCAAGAAGAACTGAACGATTCATTGGCCAAAACACTCATCCCTATTTCCAAGAGTGGCTACCATCAAGATTTACTCGCTGCCTTTCAAGGACTGGGAATTCCGGTAATCGATGATTCGCAATCGGATTGGGTAGGTACCCAAACAGGCAAAGACAAGGTGGCTCTCAAAGCCATGACAATCGAAAGCGGAAAAGTGCCCAATGTATGTGGAATGGGATTGAAAGACGCCCTCTTCCTATTAGAAAACTGCGGACTCAAGGTTCAAATAGAAGGACGTGGCATGGTAAAAACACAATCCATCCACCCCGGGACTATCGCCAAGAGAAACGAAACGATTATGCTCAAGTTATCGTGATGAATATCCTATCCGACATATTATACAAGGTGCGAATCACGCAATTAGTTGGCCCCACAGATATTGGGATCGAATCGATATGCATTGATTCACGCCAAGCTGCACCAGGATCACTCTTCATCGCAATAAAGGGAACGATTTCGGACGGACACAATTTCATTGAAAAAGCCATCGAATTAGGAGCTACGGCGATTGTTTGTGAAACGCTACCACAAAATCAGATTACGGGAATCACCTATGTAGAGACCAGTAATTCGTCGGAGGCAAGTGGCTTGGTGGCATCGAATTTTTATGGTGAGCCTTCGGCAAATATCAAGCTAGTTGGAATCACTGGAACGAATGGAAAAACCACAACAGCTACTCTCCTATTCAACCTAGTTCGAGGTTTAGGAGAATCGTGCGGACTCATATCAACCGTTGTCAATAAGATCAACGATGTGGACATTGTGGCCACCCATACCACTCCAGATCCTATCTCGCTGAACAAGCTATTGGCTGAAATGGTAGAGGCTGGTTGCACCTATTGCTTCATGGAAGTAAGCTCGCATGCCATTCATCAAAATCGAATTGCAGGTATTCAGTTTACGGGCGCTGTTTTTACGAATATCACCCACGATCATCTCGACTATCACGAAACTTTCAAAGCCTATATCCAGGCCAAGAAGGGGCTTTTTGATAGCCTATCGGCAAATGCTTTTGCGGTTGTAAATGCAGATGACAAGAACCACGGGGTGATGGTGCAGAATTGCAAAGCGAAAGTCAAGACATATGCTCTGCGCACGATGGCCAATTACTCGGCAAAAATTCTGGAAAACCAGTTTAGCGGTCTGCACCTACGCATCAACAACATGGACCTCTACAGCAAATTAATTGGCGGGTTTAACGCTTACAATTTGCTTACGACTTGGGCTGTAGCTTGTGAATTAGGTTTTGATCAGTTGGACACACTTACCGTGTTATCGGCTCAAGAGTCGGTGGTAGGTCGCTTCCAATATTTGCGCTCGTCGTCAAACATTACTGCCGTCATCGATTACGCCCACACCCCAGATGCACTCAAAAATGTCCTTTCTACCATCAAAGATATCCGCACTGGAAATGAAAGTGTGATAACCGTTGTTGGTTGCGGAGGAAACAGAGACAAAGAAAAACGACCTGTGATGGCTCAAATCGCCTCCGACTATTCGGATAAAGTGATTTTGACGTCGGACAACCCTCGTCTGGAAAACCCAGAGACTATAATTCATGAAATGAAGGCTGGTTTGAACCCTGTTCAAATGAGTAAATCTCTTTCGCTGACTGATCGGCGTGAGGCCATCAAGGTTGCCTGCTCGCTAGCTCACTCGGGAGACATTATTCTCATAGCTGGAAAGGGCCACGAAACCTATCAAGATATCGAGGGCGTGAAGCACCCTTTTGACGACACCGCGGTAGTCGGTGAAACCTTTAAAATGTTGAACAAGTAATGTTATACCACCTATTCGACTACCTCCAAGAAAATTACAACACGCCGGGTGCCGGGTTGTTTCAGTATATCTCTTTTCGAGCTGCTTTGAGCATCATCATTTCACTGTTGATCTCGATGGTATTCGGAGGAAAGCTCATCAACTGGCTTCGCAAGAAACAAGTTGGCGAAACAGTGCGCGACTTAGGCTTGGAAGGACAGATCCAAAAGCAGGGCACCCCGACTATGGGCGGACTCATCATCTTGGCGTCTATTCTCATCCCTACCTTATTGTTTGCCGACCTAACCAATATCTACATCCAGATCATGTTGATCGCAACGGTATGGCTAGGCGGAATTGGCTTCCTAGATGATTATATCAAGGTATTCAAAAAAGATAAAAAAGGACTTGCTGGAAAGTTCAAAATCATTGGGCAAGTAGGAGTTGGACTCATCGTAGGATGCATGTTGTATTGCAGTCCGGACGTAAAGCTCAAGGAGAAAATCAACGACCAGCCGACGCAGCACATTGAGCAGGTCATGGCCTCTCATGACAATGCCGACATAAGTCAGTGGAAAGATTCATCGGCTTCTAAAACGACCATACCATTTTTCAAGAACAACGAATTTGACTACGCCTGGTTTATTGAATGGACTGGCCTCGATCCTACTAAATGGGTCTGGATCATTTTCATTCCGGTCGTGATCATTATCGTCACATCGGTGTCCAATGGAGCCAACATGACCGACGGACTGGACGGCTTGGCTACGGGCACTTCTGGAATAATTGGGGTGACCTTGGCGATACTCGCTTACGTGTCGGGTAACTATGTTTTTGCTGATTACCTCAACATCATGTACATCCCCAGCTCGGGTGAGCTGGTAGTCTTCATTAGTGCCTTTGTTGGGGCATGCGCTGGCTTTCTCTGGTACAACTCGTATCCAGCACAAGTTTTCATGGGAGATACAGGAAGTCTGGCTTTGGGAGGAATCATCGCTGTCTTCGCCATCGCCATACGCAAGGAACTATTGATACCCATTCTATGTGGCGTATTCCTCATCGAAAATCTGTCTGTCATGATCCAGGTGAGCTATTTCAAATACACGAAGAAAAAATATGGCGAAGGTCGGCGGGTTTTTCAAATGGCTCCCCTGCACCACCACTACCAAAAGCTAGGATTTCACGAGTCGAAGATTGTTTCACGGTTTTGGATCGTAGGTCTCATGTTGGCTGTACTCACCATTGTCACCTTGAAGATCAGGTAAAATGGAAGCGAAGAGTTTGGTCGTACTGGGTGGAGGAGAAAGCGGGACAGGGACTGCTGTACTGGCGAAGCAAAAAGGATATGAAGTGTTTCTCTCGGACGTGGGAGAAATTAAACCACAATACAAAAAAGTTCTTTCACATCACGGGATTAAATGGGAAGAAGGACAACACAGCGTTGATCGCATTTTAGCATGCGACGAGGTGGTTAAAAGTCCGGGGATACCTGAGTCAGTTTCTCTCATCCAGGAACTCAAGAAGCAAGGCATTCCATACTGCGACGAAGTAGAATTCGCCTCGCGGTTTACCTCTGGTAAAATAATAGCCATTACAGGAAGCAACGGTAAGACGACAACCACAATGCTCACCTACCAAATGCTATCAAAAGCCGGGTTGGACGTAGCTGTCGCCGGCAATGTAGGATACAGTTTCGCCGGTCAGTTGGCCGAAAGAGACCGAGCTTACTGGGTACTCGAGTTGAGCAGTTTTCAACTTGACGGGATTCGGGATTTCCGACCAGACATTGCCATCCTTCTCAACATTACTCCAGACCACATGGATCGCTACGGTTATGACTTTCAAAACTATATCGATTCCAAGATGAGAATAGCTATGAATCAAACTGAGCATGACTCATTGATTTATTGGTTGGATGATCCCGTCATCGAAAAAGAAATACAGAAAAAATTACCCCAAGCACGGCTGTACACATTTGCCGATAAGGCAGAAAAAAGCAGCAACTGGTTGGGAGCAAGAATAGAAAACGAAGAAATAATAATTCAAACCATCAATAATAAGTTGACCATGTCAATACACAATCTGGCCCTTAAAGGAAAGCACAACCTGTACAACTCTATGGCCTCCGGAGTTGCAGGACGAGTTCTCGAACTACGCAAAGACATCGTTCGAGACAGTTTAACGCATTTTGAGAACATTGAGCACCGCTTGGAATTTGTTGCCAAAGTCGCGGGAATCACATTTATCAATGACAGTAAAGCGACAAACGTAAATTCAACTTGGTATGCTCTTGAAAGCATGGACAAACCAGTGATTTGGATTGCAGGCGGAGTCGACAAAGGCAATGATTACGCCGATCTACTTCCGCTCATTGAAGGCCGGGTGAAAGCACTCATTTGCCTCGGAACAGACAACCAAAAACTTCACGACGCCTTTGGTGATTCAATCGAAATGATCGTGGATGCCGACAGTGCTTCTGAAGCCGTTCGTCTTGGATACGAATTGGGATTGAAAGGCGATGTCGTTTTGTTGTCACCTGCTTGTGCGAGCTTCGATCTTTTCGATAGCTACGAAGACAGAGGACAGCAATTTAAATCTGCCGTTAAACGTCTATAAGCTTCAGGATGCAGGCAATTCTGAGTAAAGTAAAAGGAGACAAGGTCATTTGGATGGTCGTGTTGTTGTTATCGATTATATCGGTACTAGCTGTGTATAGCTCGATTTCGAGTTTGGCAGTCAAGGCTGGTGGAAACTCATTCAAATTCCTCATCAAGCATGTCATGATGCTGGGCTTGGGATTTGGGGTGATCTACGCCATACACAACGTCAAATCAAAGTATTTCTCCCGCTTGTCGCAGCTCTTTATTTGGGTAGCTGGGATCATGCTTTTACTCACTTTGCTTTTTGGTCTGGAGATCAACGAGGCGAAACGTTGGTTACTTATTCCCGTTTTCAATCTCACTTTCCAGACCTCGGATTTTGCCAAGATTGTCCTCATTCTGTATACCGCTAGAATGTTGAACGTCAAACGTGCAATCCTCCATGACTTTAAAAATGGAGTGCTACCTATTCTGTATCCTATAATCGTCATTTGCGCCTTGATCTTACCCGCCGATTTTTCCACTTCGGCCATGCTTGGATTTATTTGTTTTGTGTTGATGTATATCGGAGGTGTTCCAGCGAAGCACTTGCTGAAAATTCTTGGTATTGCTTTTTTAGGACTTTTCGTGATATACCTCCTTGGCACATTTGCGCCTGGCACATTCCCGAGATTCGAAACGTGGGGCGCACGTATTGAGAGCTTCCTTGGCTTAGGCGAGGCAGCTGTAGACCTGAATCAGAATTATCAAATCGACCGAGCCCAATATGCCATTTACGACGGCGGACTGCTCCCTCAAGGGCCTGGGACTGGATCCGCTCGGAATTTCTTGCCTCACCCTTATTCAGACATGATATTTGCTTTCATCATTCAAGAATACGGGTCAATTTTTGGCGCTATAGGTTTGATCTTCTTGTACATTATTCTCCTTTATCGGTGCGTAAAGCTTGCTACAAAGAGCCCCAATCACTTTGCCAGTTTGGCGGTGATGGGACTTGGATTTATGATGGTTTTGCAAGCTTTCATCAATATGGGCGTCTCGGTGAATATTCTTCCGACAACAGGTCAACCTCTTCCTATGGTAAGTATGGGTGGAACATCGATTCTATTTACCGCTTTGTCACTTGGAATCATTCTCTCTGTTAGCCGGTTGATACACAATCCTGAAGAAACCAATGCCGATGACAACCAAAGCAATCAACCTGCTAACCGACCAATAGATGCCGACCATGCAGCCTCCTAGAATAATTGTGAGCGGCGGAGGAACTGGCGGACATATTTTTCCGGCCATTGCTATTGCCAACGCTATCAAAGCACTTCATCCCGATGCCGTTATTCTATTTGTAGGTGCCAAAGGGCGAATGGAAATGGAAAAAGTACCGGCTGCCGGATACGATATTGAAGGCCTTTGGATTTCTGGTCTACAAAGAAAACTAACGCCTCAAAACTTAGCCTTTCCGTTTAAAGTAATCAGCAGTTTGCTAAAGGCTCGAAAGATCATCAAATCTTTCAAACCCGACATAGCCATTGGCGTAGGCGGATATGCCAGTGGTCCGCTTCTCAAAGCTGCTGGTTCCATGGGGGTAGCTACGATGATCCAAGAGCAAAACTCCTTTCCCGGAATCACCAACAAAATGCTAGCTCAAAAGGCCGATCGCATTTGTGTCGCGTATGACAATATGGACCGTTGGTTTCCAAAGGAGAAAATCACTAAAACTGGAAATCCAGTCCGACGAAAAATGGTCGACATAAGCGGAAAACGTGAAATGGCCATCAATCACTTTGGACTCGATCCCACAAAAAAAACGGTTTTCTGCATGGGCGGTAGCTTGGGCGCCCGCACCATCAATCACAGTGTCGCCGCTATGCTGCAACAATTTGGCGAAAACAATGTCCAGTTGATATGGCAGACAGGTAAGTTATACCACGAACAGGCATTGAAAGACGTATCAACATTTGCCGAAGGCTTATGCGTCAAAGACTTTATTTACGAAATGGACCTTGCCTACGCTGCGGCTGATGTTATCGTATCTCGTGCAGGAGCCATGTCGATTTCTGAGCTTTGCTTGATTGGTAAGCCCGCTATTTTGGTTCCACTTCCCTCGGCAGCTGAAGACCACCAAACAAAAAATGCACAAGCACTTGTCGATGAGAATGCGGCCATTTTAGTTCCAGACTCAACATGTCGTGAAACACTTGCTCAGGAAATGATGGCCTTGCTTGCAGACCAAGACAAACAGCAGCAACTAGGTCAGAATATACTGAAAATGGCCATGCCGGAAGCAGATGCACAAATCGCAAAACTGGCCATTGAGATCATTCAGAACAAACACTCCTGATGAAGCTACTGGAAGCGAAATATTTCCATTTTCTGGGTATCGGAGGAATCGGAATGAGCGCTCTTGCCCGTTATTACAATCAGCAAGGCAAGACAGTAACAGGGTATGACAAAACACCTTCCAAGCTAACTGGAGAATTGCAAAACGAAGGTATAGAGGTTCACTTCGAAGACGATGCGGCATATATCCCGAAGTTGGTTCTCGACCACCCCGAAGAGAGCATTGTTGTATATACGCCAGCTATACCCACCGACTCAGTTCAACTGAACCAACTGCGCAATCAAGGTTACAAGGTCTACAAACGTTCCTTCGTACTTGGGGAGATTGTGAACCATTCGTTTGGAATCGCCGTGGCGGGCACGCATGGAAAAACAACAATCTCTACCCTCCTTGCACATATATTAACAGATTCACGGCACGGGTGCAATGCATTCCTTGGCGGCATCTCTAGAAACTACAAGACCAATTATATCTCAGATCCGAGTTCAACAACTACCGTCGTAGAGGCCGATGAATTTGACCGTTCTTTTTTGACATTGAATCCACACATGTCGATTATCTCTTCCGTTGACGCTGATCATTTAGATATCTACGGAGATGAGGACAAGCTGCGAAACACCTTCATTGAATTCGGGCAAAAGACCATCCAGGAAGGATTTCTACTCACCAAGTTCGAGCTCAAGCTTGACAAAGTTGAAGGTATCGAACACGAGACGTATAGTATTCTGACCGATCAGGCAGAGCATTTCGCCTCAAATATACGCGTCGAAAATGGCCAGTATCATTTCGACCTAAACATAAAAGGCGAAGAAAAGCAAGCATGTCAATTGGGCCTACCAGGGCGTCACAATGTTGAGAATGCACTGGCCGCATCGGTGATCGCTAGCCGACTAAAAATTGACCTAAAAAGCATCGGATTGGCCTTAAAGTCCTTCGAAGGAGTTGCCCGTCGATTTGACATCCACTTGAACACAGAAAACCTAGTGTTCATCGATGATTACGCGCACCACCCCACCGAAATCAAGGCCGCTGTTTTATCGGCTCGAGAAATGTTCCCCGGACGAAAACTCACTGGTATTTTCCAGCCGCATCTCTTTTCTCGCACGAAGGATTTTGCCGACGAATTCGCTAGAAGCCTTGAATTACTTGACGAAGTCGTGTTGCTGCCTATCTATCCAGCAAGGGAAAAACCCATCGCTGGCGTTGATTCACAACTGCTTTTGGATAAAATCCAGAATACCCCCACTCAGGTAGTCGAAAAAAGTGAGTTATTGTGTGAATTGGATAAGATGAAGCTCGACGTGTTAATGACGCTTGGAGCAGGTGATATCGATCGGTTTGTAGAACAGATTAAAACGAAATTCGACCAATGAAAAAATGGGTACACATATTGATTTGGATGGCAGTCCTTGCAGGTGCGTTGGCGCTTTTGAGTTTTGTCCATGCGAGCAATGAAAGTGCCGTTTGCTGGAAAATCGACATTGACATCTCCAATTCGGAAAAAGTTCTATTCGTAAACGAAAGTCTGCTACGCCAACAAATCACTGAATCACTAGGCGCATTGGAAGAAACTCCGATGAACACAATTTCCATCGATCGAATCCGAGAAATAGTTTTAGCCAATTCTGGGGTAAGCTCAGCTGTGGTTCATAAAACACTCGATGGTCGGATTCACATCAATGCCGAGCAGCGTGTTCCCAATTGCCGCGTCATGAATGCCGACGGGTCGGGTTTCTACCTGGACCATGACGGATGGATCGTTCCGTTGTCAACAAGATATACAGCGCACGTTCCAGTATTCACTGGCGAAATCCAAGAATCGGCACAAATCACTTGCATTGAAGAATTGGTCGCATTGGAAAAGACGACAAAATCACATCTAGACGAAATTCACAAAGTTGCCAACTACCTTGAAGACCATCCTTTTTGGCTAGCGCAAATAGATCACGTGTGGATTGAAAAAGACGGAGATTTCATTCTGATTCCGCGAATAGGCAACCACGAAATTATGGTGGGCAACGTGGATGAACTGGATGTTAAAATGAAAAAACTAGAGGCGTTTTACGGTCAAACCGTGAACAAAGCGAATCTGAACAAATACGAAACTATCAATTTAAAATTCCGGAACCAGGTTGTGTGCAAACGCAAGGCTTGGCAGTAGGATAAGACAATACACACATGGAACAGGAGATTATCGTAGGTCTTGACATTGGTACCACCAAAATCGCGTGCTTGGTAGGTAGAAAGAACGAACACGGCAAAATTGAAATCTTGGGAATGGGTAAAACCGACTCGCTGGGCGTCAATCGAGGAGTTGTGTCCAATATCGAAAAAACGGTAGGAGCAATTCAGGAAGCCGTGAGGCAAGCTGAGCAAGCATCGGGAGTTGATATTCGTGTAGTGAATGTCGGCATCGCCGGTCAGCACATTAAAAGTCTGCAACACCGAGGCATCCATACAAGAGACTCTTACGAGGACGAGATTACTGTTTCAGATATCGAAGCATTGATCGAGGATATGCACAAACTCGTTATGCTTCCAGGTGAGGAGATTATCCATGTTCTTCCGCAGGAATTTACGGTTGATAATGAACAAGGCATTAAAGATCCAATAGGAATGTCTGGAGTGCGATTGGAAGCAAATTTCCATATCATCACCGGACAAATTGCCGCCGCCAAGAATATCTACAAATGTGTTTCAAAGGCCAACTTAGAAGTGGATCAGCTCATTCTTGAGCCTTTGGCCAGTTCAGAGGCTGTGTTAAGCGCTGAGGAGAAAGAAGCTGGTGTAGTGCTGGTCGACATCGGTGGTGGAACAACTGACATTGCCATCTTCCAAGATGGAATCATTCGTCATACTGCCGTTATTCCATTTGGTGGAAACGTCATTACAGATGATATCAAAACAGGTTGTACCATCATGCGCAACCAAGCTGAATTGCTCAAAATCAAATTTGGCTCGGCGCTAGGTGGTGAAAACAAAGACAATGAAGTTGTTTGTATCCCGGGATTACGCGGAAGGGAACCAAAAGAAATCTCGTTGAAAAACTTGGCCAATATCATCCAAGCCCGAATGGAAGAAATCGTAGAGCACGTGTACTACGAAATCAAGAACAGCGGATTTGAAAAGCATATGATAGGCGGAATAGTAGTAACCGGTGGTGGCTCTCAACTGAGACATATCCCGCAGCTATTCGAATACATCACAGGCATGGATTGCCGCATTGGATATCCTAACGAACACCTGGCCAAAGCTCCATCAGAAGATATTATTTCACCTTCTTACTCAACGGGTGTGGGTCTTGTAATCAAAGGATATGACAGTCTGCTCAACCACGGTAGCAGCAGCTATTCTGAAGTTGCTCACGATCAAACCAACAAGGGTGCAGCCAACTTTATCAATAAGATTAAAATGTGGTTTGATGAAGATTAACTATTAACAAATGCCGGTGAACGGTATGGAAAACTAGTTGAATATAAAATACACCAATTGCTTTTATTAGCAGATCGGGAACAAACAAAGTAACTCAAGGTTAACCCCTTGATAATTAAGGTAAAACGGAAAGACAATGGACGATAACTCAACAGACATGATGCGGTTCAATCTGCCAAAAGACTATTCATCTATCATCAAGGTCATCGGCGTAGGTGGTGGCGGCAGCAATGCCGTGAACTACATGTACGAGCAAGGTATCAAAGGTGTAGACTTCATCGTGTGTAACACAGATGAGCAGGCCCTAGATAGCAGCCCGGTGCCATTGAAGGTACAACTAGGTGCAACACTTACAGAAGGAAGGGGCGCTGGCTCGGTTCCAGAAGTAGGGAAAAATGCAGCTGTTGAGACGCTGGAAGAGATCCGAGAATTACTTGCCACAAACACGACCATGGTTTTTGTCACTGCCGGAATGGGAGGCGGAACCGGAACCGGTGCTGCTCCAATTATCGCGCGAGCGGCCAAAGAATTGGGCATTTTGACTGTGGGTATTGTAACTGTTCCTTTCAACTTTGAAGGGCGCAAGCGAATGACACAAGCCGAAATCGGTTTGCAAGAAATGCGTGATGCCGTTGATACTTTGTTGATTATCCGAAACGACAAATTGCGCGAATTGTATGGAAATCTAACCCTCAAAGGGGCGTTTTCACATGCCGATGAAGTGCTATGTACTGCCGCCAAAGGTATTGCTGAAGTGATTACACTTACGGGTGAAATCAATGTGGACATGAACGATGTAAATACGGTCATGAGAAGCAGCGGTGTTGCTATTATGGGTTCTGGACGTGCTCAAGGTGAAAACCGAGCTATGCGTGCCGTTACCCAAGCGCTTGAATCACCTCTATTGAACGATAACGACATCCAAGGTGCCAATTTCGTACTCTTGAACATCACATACGGTGCACAGGATGTGCTGATGGATGAGATCATGGAAATCACCGATCACATTCAAGAAAAAGCAGGCATGAGCGCCGAGGTGATTTGGGGCTATGGACCCGACAGCACATTAGAAGATGATCTATGCGTGACCGTCATCGCCACTGGATTCCAGTCGCACGAAGTTGACGCCGGTCTGCCTAAAGAAGCTCCTAAAAAGGAAGTATACGTCTTAGGACAAGATGAACTCAAAGAGATTACCAATAAGGTAACTAAGCCAACACAAACCAACGAGGTGAAGTCTTCTCAGGTTGACGTGGCGCCTCCTAGCATCGAAGAGCCTTACCTGATGCGCAAAGAAGAACCAGCACAGGATAAGCCGGTTGTAGAGACGAATGCCACTGAGAATAAAGTGGAGGCATCGGTTGAGCATGAAGAGAAAGAAACGATCGAGTCCACAACTGAAGAAGAAGCTACAATTGAACAATTAGGTGAGTCTTTTGTCGATGAGGATGCGCCTTCGGCAAATGACGAGACGGAGACGGCTGATTCTTCTGAGACAGAAGAAGAAACAACCATAAACTTCGACTTACAACCGAATTTGTTTGCTACTCCAGTTGACGAAAAGTCTGACGAAGAAGAAACAAAGGAGGAAGAAACCAATGCCACTCCAGAAATGGAAAAGAGTGCGCCTTCAGCCCAAGATGATAACTCTATCAAATACTACAACCTCGATGCCGATGTCCTCGATTCTGCGCCTACCCCAGAGCTTGGAACACTTCAGATCGCATCCGAAGATGAAACAGGATTTGAAGAACGCCCGTCCAGAGAGAAGCTAGTGGCTAGAAACCGCGAGCGCGAGCTGACCATCAAGGATCTGACGCTCAAGCTCAAGACTCCTTCTGGATTGGCCGATTTAGAATCTGAGCCAGCATATAGAAGACGCAACGTGCAGCTGGATGATACGCCAACTTCAGATCAGTCTAAAGTATCGCGCTTTACGCTTTCGGAAGAAGTTGACGAGAACGGCCGAAAAGAAATAAAATTAAAAGACAACAATCCGTTTCTACATGACAATGTAGACTGATATAAGAATAAACCGCTAAGAGAAAAAGAGCTGTCCAAATCTAAACCGTCTTTGTCGAGATCGAGGGTTTGATTAGGACAGCTTTTTCATTTGTGTTCCTTAGCTTTGAAAAAAATCTACTCCATGAATCTCACTGAACAGATCAACAATGACATCAAAGACGCCATGCGCGCCAGAGATCAGAAAAAACTTGCCGCATTGCGCGATATCAAGTCTAAGATTCTGTTGGAAATGACCAAAGGTGGCAGCGATGCCGGAATCGACGAAGCGACCGGATTGAAGATCTTGAACAAGCTTTACAAGCAACGTGCCGAGGCTGCTGAAGTGTATAAAGCTCAGGATCGTCCGGACTTGTACCAAGATGAGATTGATCAAGCTGCCGTTATAAAAGCCTACTTACCTGAAGCACTATCTGAGGCCGACATCAAAGCTACTGTCGCTCGTATCGTTGAACAAATGGGTGCAAGCTCAATGGCCGATATGGGTAAAGTGATGGGTGCTGCAACAAAAGAAATGGCCGGTCGTGCCGATGGAAAGCTCGTATCCCAATTTGTCAAAGAAGCACTTGCATAAAAAAAGCCACAGTGCTGAATCACCGTGGCTTTATCTCTGATGGAATACTCTGGTAGTGTTTTAACTAAGATCCAGAATTCTTTACAATTTTTTTGAAGCACTTTCTCATTTGCTTGGCCATACGCATGCTATACTCTTCGTCTGGAGCAAGCTTGCCGTATTCCGGTGCAAATTGAATCTTGGCAATGGGCATTTCCAAAAAGCTGAAATCAACCCCCTCTACCGATTTAAAAAGTCCCAAATCAAGCTTTACGTCGTGGCCATATCTGCTCTTGCCTAAATCGTATGCATTGATTTCTACTTTCTTGTTGACATAATTTTGCGAACCGTAAATGATCGTGTATTGGTGGTCAACAGGCAAATTAAACTCATACTTGCCCTTATCATCTGCATTGAAAGCTACATAGATCTCTCCGTCTTGCATGACAATTACCTGTGAATTTGAAACGGCAATCTCCTGCATAGCAGCAAGGTCTATTTCTAGAATCTTTCCGTGAAGAAGAAAATGATTGGAATCTACTGGTTTAGTACCACCTGAAAAGGCGGTCATGGCGGCTAGAGCCAATGTGAATATCGTTGAAGTCATAGTCGTTAGGTTAGTCGTTCTCTAATCTATACGTACTAGGACGTGTAAGGTTACGCCGACAAGCGTATCACCGTGAATTCTGACGCACTACTAAGATCGCTTTTCGCACTCCTTCACTATGTTGGTTGGAATATGTAGGGTCAAAAACAATAAGGTCTGGCTTTTTTGAATAGGCTGCACGAGCGACCGGCTCTGTATGCAGAAGTACCAACAATGGATCTTCTGAACGAAAGACAGACATATCCAGATCTAAGCTAAATCCTTTTCGAACTGTTTTACCTCCTACATTGGTCAAGTCAAACTCTATGCGTTTCGGCACAAAAGGAGCCTCTCCATATTGAACAATGTACACCTCTCCAAAAGGAAGAAAACAACTGTATTTACCTGAAGTACTGCTCTCAGTTACAAGAAAAATACTGTCCCCAATAAAAACGGAAAGTGGGATTTGTCCTACTTTAGACTCAGACGAGTCGAGTAAATTTAGCTCCAAAGTGCGCCCGTATAAATACATGCCTTTCTCTTGCGACATACCACTGATCCAACAGATCAAAAGCAAGGGGAGTACTATGTATGGTCGAAGTTTGTACATGTGACGTTTAGTGAGCTGTTTCCTTATACTCATACCTTGCCATTTAGTTCGGAAACATGTAGGACAAAAATGAAATATCTACCGATCCATTCGATTTAGAATAGAAAGGTCGATAACTGTTGGTAGAGAATCACAACACCGGCAATCAACATCATAATGAGAACTAGCTTCATAAAAAGATCGTTACTCATTGATTTTAAAAGCCGCTTGCCCAAAAAATTTCCAACGGCTGCTCCTAGTCCAATAGCCAAACCATATCCCCACAACTCACCCACCAATCTGCCTAAAGCAGCATAAGTACTGATCTGAATAATGGCCACAAAAAAAGAGTTTACCGCTTTGGTGGCTATCAGTTCCTCCTTCACCACGCCGTAGTTCAAATAAAAAGGATTCAGCACCGCACCTGTCGCCCCCACCAAGGAACTAAAAAAGCACACAGCAAAGCCCAAGGGGGCAAAGTAAGATTTACGCATGGGAAAAGTAGACTTCTTCTTCCCGAATTGAAATTGCCATACGCTGGTCAGCAAAAACACACCAATGATTATCTGCATCCACTCCATTCGGATACTGGCAAATAACCAAGCGCCCAGAAATCCACCGACCATTGCCGCTGGTAGATAGGCCTTTACAATGTCCCATCGGATGAACTTCCAGAATAGAATTAGTCTCGTAGGCCGCCCCACGAAATTCCCTAGGTGCACAAGCGGTGCTACTTCAGTTTTGGAAACAAAAAAATTCACAGCAGGAACAAGAATCATCGCGCCTCCACCTCCAGAAACAGTTGAAATGGTAAAAGCGGCAAAGCCTAAAACAAATAGCCAGAAATACAGCATGCTGCATAGATAGGAAAAAGGTCAATCTACATGGATATTTTCCCGTAAAATCTGACCCAAATATTCATTTCTTCGTTTGCTTTTGAAATTTATTAATCAAGTAGAGTGCAGACCAAGACAAAGCTAAAAAGCCCAGTAAATTCATGGTGCGTGTAATTTGATTTATACTATTCACGGTTTCATTTACGCGGTTCTTGATCGGCGCATGCGCGCAAATGTTTGAACGTCGTAGTCTGCAAGAAAATGTGGTTTTGGAAACTGATTGGAGTTAAACCTATAACAACACCCCATGCCAAATAGTATGAAGCGGGAGATATTTAACAAGCTTCGTTAGTCGACAATCTAAACGATCCCCATCTTCTCCATGAGGAAAGTTGCATTCATGTTGGAACAAACTCCCGGGCGCAAAGTATAGTCGAAAGACAGATCGTCATTGGATATTTCCACGTCGAAGTACAAGTTCTGAATGCGATCGGGGTATTTCGATTGAATCTCGCAGAGCGATAAATCGTGTGTCGCGACTACCCCACTTACGTCGTATCCCAATAGCTTTTCAACAAAACGAAACGATCCTTCGGCCTTGTCTTTCGAATTGGTTCCTTTGAGAATCTCGTCGAGAATAATAAATCGTGATTTCTTCTCTTCGAGTGAATTTATAAGCAAATGCAATCGCTTCAACTCGTTGTAAAAGTAACTCTCGTCGCTTTGTAAACTGTCAGACGTACGCATGGAAGAATACAATTGGCGTGCTTCCATTTTCATAGACTTAGCCACTACTTGAGCGCCAGCCATGGCCATGACCATGTTTACCCCAAGTGTTCGAAGGAAAGTGCTCTTTCCCGCCATATTCGCCCCCGTTATGATCGCAAAATCATGGATTCCCAACTCAATCGAATTATCGACTCGCGGTTTAGTGAGCATCAAAGGATGGCCCAAGTCTACTGCTTTGAGGTCGCAGTTCTTCTCAAAAATTGGTGTCACTAGCGATTCCGCAAATGTGAATGAGTACAGGGCCATAGACGAACTTCGTTCCCATTGACCAAGCGTTTCCAACCACGACTTGATGGATGGGCCGTAGACAGCATGCCATTTGCGCAAGCGGAAAATGCAGAGAATGTCCCAGAGCAAGAACATGTTTAACACTACCCCCATCAACATATTGTTCCTGTTATCGAAGGCACTCATGATCTTTGACAACTTGCGAAATGCATTGGCCGCATCTTGACAAGGCTTTTGGAGAGTTGTGAGTCTGGCCGACTTAAAATCGGTGCTATCTATTTTCTCCAACATGCTGCCATAACTGGCCAAAGCTGCATGCTGTTTTCCCAACTGCGCATAATCTGCATTAATCTGTTTTAAATTACTGCCCACAATCGACAAAGGGGCCAAAAGCATAATGGTGAATAATCCAGAGCCAATTAAATCCATTCCATACGCAGTACACAGGAGAAGTTGGTACACGGGGACGATATAAATGAAAGCCTTGAGCAAAGCAGAAATAACCAATTCGGGGCCTGTCTTGCTCCAAGCGACAAGTTGATTGACCTGCGCTTTCTCTTCATTTACCAGTCGGCCATGTCCATACAATTCTTCGCACCAGTCTATTTTTTCTGTGAGCTCGGCTACGGCGACTTGCCGACTTTCTAATTCGTCGATATCGGTGGTGTTGGCCGATAAGGCTTCGGCCAAGGCACTTGCTCCATGGCTCAAAGTTGTGCGATTGAGTAGGTGAAAAACGGAGCTTGGTCCAAAAAGATCCAGGTCATGTGAAAAATCGTGATCGGAATTGGTGAACTCGGATCCCGTGTCGACATCGGGCATCTTACCTGCAATGACACTTATTTGCTGCTCAACATAGAACAGTCGGGCTGCAATAAAATTCTTTTCCCTACTCAACTTGGACGATCGCCTAACAACAGCAAGAAAAAGCGCAATTGCGACCAGAGTAAGCCCAATGGCCAATCCCATACTCACATCTTGTGTCCAATAAAAGACCAAAAAAACAGCTACAAAGGCGATCAATCGCAAGGTGACGTTGATGGCAATTTGCTTTTTTACTTTAGCCAGTGCTTCAAGCAATATGGCTTTTCGCGCATTGAAATGATCGATCGATTTGTATTTCATCGGCGCAAATTTAATGGTTCTTCGTTGGACAAAGCTCTCAGGGATATTATTCCTTTAAGCCTCATGCTCAAGCTGAGTCATATTGGGGTACAGTTATGAAAACGTGGAACAACATTTGCCTTGTGCTAAAGCAGTTCTTTACATCTATTTAACATTTCAATGTACCTACATCTATTGTTAATACATATATTTGCCTGTATTAATTGTACAGACATCTATTATGCCGATCGAAAACGAAATAATGCAAGCGAGTTTTGCTTCAGAGAGGGAGAAGTTATTGGTGAACTTACTTTTTACTTGTGGCTGGGTAGAGGGTTATCAAATGCGATTTTTCAAGAAATATGATTTGAGTACGCAACAATACAACGTGCTGCGCATCTTGAGAGGTCAGAAGGGAACGCCCATTCCAATTACTTCTGTGTCGCAACGTATGATTGACAGAATGAGCAATACGTCTCGCTTGGTAGATAAGCTGTGCATCAAAAACTTGGTCGAACGCACCACATGCAAAGATGACCGACGAGCAGTAGACCTTAAGATTACCAATGAAGGCCTTGAGTTGCTGGCTCGAATTGACAATGACACACATCGTGCCGATGGCGAACTCATTACACTATCCGATGAGGACTTGCGCTTATTGAATGGATTACTGGACAAACTTAGAGATGAATCAAATTACGCACATACTTCATAAAAACAAAAACATGAAAAAGACAGGACTAATAATGATGTTCTTGGCGGTAGCATCTTTTGCTTTCGCGACAGAAGGAACAGGACGAATGACCGTCAACACAACTAAAAGCACGATCGCTTGGCTTGGTAAGAAAGTAACAGGTGAGCACGGTGGAATGATTTCCGTGAAGACAGGAGTAATCTCGATTGAAAACGGAGAATTGAAGCATGCCGATATATCAGTTGACATGAACTCAATGACGTGTACGGATGACATGGGTGATGAGTACAAGGGAAAATTGATTGGCCATTTGCAGTCACCTGATTTCTTTAACACAGCTGAATTTCCTACGTCAAACTTTACGATGAAGAGCTTCGAAAAAGGCCGCGATGGAAAGTACACTGTAACAGGAACTTTGAGCATCAAAGGAATCAAGCACGACATTACCTTTCCAGCAAGTATAAAGATCACTGATAAAGAGGTAATCGTTGATGCCGACGTAACTTTCGACCGCGCTAAATATGATATTCGTTACGGATCAGATTCGTTTTTCGATGATTTGGGAGACAAAGTGATCTACGACGACGTAGAAATGAAGCTTCATATAGTAGCTTCGTTGTAGTCCATATATAAACCTGATAAGAATGGCATGCCTGGTGAACGAAAGTTTGTCAGCATGCCATTTTTTAATTCCGGGAAGGTGATTTTTTCATCTTCTTCTTTCGATCTGGATTCTCGTGGAAGTAGTAGCGCAAGTCCACGGTCAAGTAACTCCCCGATAAATCAGAAGCCAAGGTCACCGGGTATCCTGAAAGGATGAATGTAGATCTACTGCTGGCGATCGGGCCAAAAGGTCGGTGATAACTGGCGCCTAAATAGATATATCCCTTCTCCTTGGTGCGCCATTCAAAGCCATAGTTGGCAATCAAAGAAACTTGCATCCAATTGTATCGATTGGTGCGTTGCTCGAACACAAAAACCAAGGTATCCTTTTGATCATCCGTTTGCTCAAAAGTATTGGACGGGTAAAAATCCAAGGAAACTCCTCCAGATGCATTCATCCACAAATGGTCACCAAGCTGCACGTAAATGAGCCCTTGAATGGGCAACTCATAGCCCACAAATGCGTGGCGAATGGAAAGCGTTTTGTCGTAGGTAGTATGCGTCAAACTCAAATCATAATTCCTCCGAACGATATTGATCCCGGTCTCCACTGAGAAAAACTTGGTAAATCCACGGCGAATTACCATACCAAAATTGTATCCCACACGTGGATCAAGGACCATGTCTAACTCACCTTGCGACACGTTGACCGTTCCCGAATTGAAAAACTTACTGGGGATAATCGGACGGAGTTGGATACCAAAAGTCGTTACATTCATTTGCGCTTCAGCGCCAATCGACGTGAACAATACTACCAATGTGAATAATATGCCTAGCGTGTTTTTAACCATCCTATAATTGCCAAAGCTACAATGAATCCCATGAACAAAAGCAGAACCCATTGCATAGTTTTATTTGGAATGGACCTAGATCGATAATGGGCGTGGGTAAGAAAATTACAATTATTGCTCGCTTTAAGATTACGCTTATTTACTCCAAATAGTGTTTTAGGGGGTGAGGATTCTTCGTCGAAAAAACGTTCATATTCTACCTGTCTATCTTTCAACAAATTCTCAAAATAGTCGGCCCGCTCCACGACGTAGAATTCGTAGACCATAAAACGCGTGTCGCCCGCATGCTCATAATAATTCGTGAACTTCATTCGGTAATCCATTCAGAGACATACTCCAGGGGCTTGCGGTGCGACTTGGGCCAATCGGCCTTAGGGTAGCCCATGTACAAAAGTCCCAAACACCTATCGGCAGCGCCTAATCCCAAAAATTCTTTCATTTCGTCGGTATAACACAACTTAGGCGTCGACCAAAAAGTCCCCAAACCATATCCAACACTGTGCAACATCACGTTTTGGACAGCACAAGCTACGGCCTCAATTTCTTCGATTTCCAGGATTTTTTGCTGTTCATCACGGCGCATGCATATAGCAATGACAACGCTTGACAATTCAGGCCTTGACTTAATTTTATCAAACTTCGACTGCATGAATTTTTCGGCTGGTGTGAGGTTGCGGTAGAGGGCCGACATAAATTCGCTCATTCTCAAACGAGCATCTCCTTTGAACACTTTGAAAAACCAAGGCTGCGTCATGCCGTGACTGGGAGCCCAAATGCCAGAATTCAATACATTCTTAATAATCTCATCATGCACTACCCGATCTGAATAATGCTCTGGTGTGATTGTTCGTCTGTCCCGAATAAGCTCACTTATTTCACTGAGGTTATACTTCATCCCTGCTTCCATTTGATGTTACAACCAATACTTGGGATTTGGTTTTCTTCGGGAACCGCTGCTCCTCTAACCAATAAATCCAACACTTTACGCATGTCTGCCCCATCTACCGGAATTTCATTTCCCGGTCGACTTCCATCCAATTGACCGCGGTACACACATTTGCCCTCGTGGCTAAAAATGCTAAAATCAGGTGTACAAGCAGCCTCGTATGCCTTGGCTACCTCCTGCGATTCATCGTATAAATACATAAAAGGAAATTCCTTCTCCGCAGCCAATGCAGCCATGTGCGTAGGCCCATCTTGAGGATGTGTAGTGATATCATTTGCCGATATGGCGACAAAGCCAATGCCTTGATTCATGTAATCATTCCCCAATCTTACAAGCTCATCCATCACGTGTACCACGAAAGGACAATGGTTGCAGATAAACATCACCACGGTGCCTTTCGGTCCGCGAATGTCTTGCCAAGAGCGCGTCTTTCCACTCAAAGGTTCTGGAAGTTGAAAATCCGGCGCGGCGAATTTCAAGGGGATTTGGACAGTTGGTGTCAGTGCCATCGTATATTTGCTTTATGCTGGGCAAAATTAGTCATTTCATGCGCTTCTTCGTTGGCGGACTTCTCCTCCTGTTTGCCGCCCATGTTATTGCCCAAAATTCAGCAGACTTCGACAAGTTGCAGGTGTTCTCCAACGAGCTCGAGTCGTCCTTCTATGAGTTATATGAAGCCCCAGAAGGCCGACCGGATCTCAAACATGGCGTGTACAATTTGTTGTGCAAGGATCTTTTGGTAATCGATGGCTACTACCACAAATCTCGTCGGCAAGACACCTGGTCCTACTTTCATCTCAACGGGGTTCTTTTCGCACAAGGCAAATATGTCAACGACCAAAAACATGGCGTGTGGGAGTATTATACAACGAAGGGCAAACTTTCGTCCTATGGTGGATATGTGTTAGGTAAGCGGCGCGGCTTGTGGAAAGGATTTTACTACTCAGGACAACTCGCGATTGAAGTCACCTACTTGACCGACTCAACTTTTTCAGATTTCACCATTTACAATCTGTCTGGAACCGTTGCCATGACGCGTACCTTCGAATACTACGACAGCACGATCTTTTGCCACGAGCGCAATTTTCACGTCAAAGGCAATCAGAAATACGAATTTCGTTGTGAGCTCGATCTCAAAGACCCTCATACCCGCGAGGTCATTCATCGTAATGGGGGAATGGAGGCTTGGCTACTTGAGTCAAAAACCCTGTCCAACTTGAATGTCAACGACCAGGTTTGGATAATGAATGGCCCCGTCAAGCGCTGGTATTCCAATGGCATGTTGGCCAGTCATCAGGTGTACGTCGACAACAAACTAGTGGGGATTTACGGTGCTCACGATTTATGGGGCAATGCCATTCCTGGATGTCAATGGCATGAAGGCACTGGGCGTTGGTTGCAGTTTGGTGAAAATCAAAAACCGCGATTCGAGGCCGACTATTTGAACGGTCTGCTAGAAGGTCAGGCCACCTTATACCACGACAATGGCAATATCTCCCTCAAAGCAGTTTTCAAGGAAGGTAGGCCCGATTCGGTTTGGGTGGGCTACTTCGAAGATGCGTCGAACCGTGTGCGAATGACTTTTTACGACGGCGATTCGGTGTTTGTGGAGCAGACGATCCATGCCAACAAAGCCGTGCGCTCGGGCTGGGAAGTAGACGGCGATAAGCAAGGGCCTTGGGTAGATATGGATTTCCTGGGGGACACCCTTCTCATTCGGACATTTGACCAGGGATATTTGAACGGACTGTACGCCGAATTCAATCAGGGAGTTCGGCTCAAGGAAGGGGACTACGGCTATAATTTACGTTCGGGCAATTGGCATTCATCCAACATGCGTGGTAAGACGACATGGGTGGAAACGTACGACCGAGATGTCGTTGGCGTCGATCTCACGCATCCTTGGCATGAAGGAGTGCATACCATCAATCCCGATCTTTTTCAATTTGAATTTGAGCGAGTACCTGCCAGCGCGTATGAGGACCTAGAACTCGAATTGTACAGGCATCCGCACATGGACGAAAGGCCTTTTGCCGACTCAAGCTATGTGCTGCTAGCGCTCATTATTGGCCCAGAAGGTGAATTGGAAGATGTACATTTGGTTCGAGATGTTCAGGGAAAAGGGGCGGCCATAGTTGAGTCGGTCAAGACAGACTTTCCCTATTACAATTCCGAGCGATTTTTAGGACTCCCGGTACGAAGAAAATACTACGTAGAAGTCATGCTTACACGCGAGAAAAGAACTGCGGGGCGTGATTGAACATGCTTAGAAGGAATTATTTATCATTGTTGAAGAAACAGGATTCATGAAAACTATTTTAATTACAGGCGCGGGTTCAGGAATTGGGCGAGCCGCGGCGATTGAGCTCAGTACGAAGCAGGATATCCGCCTAATTCTGAACGGACGGAACGAGGCTCCTTTGAAAGAAACATGGGGCCAAATGGAGCATTCAGAGCGGCACATTCTATTGGCTTCCGACATTTCTAAAAAGAAGACCTTTTCAGCCGACTTCAAGGCACTTAAACCAGAGTCCCTCAATCTATGTGGCGTCTTCGCAAATGCTGGCATAGGTGGTGTAAACGCATACGGCGATGAGGACCGATGGCAGCAAATCTTGGATATCAACTTAACGGGCACCTACCAAACAATCATGGAGGCCCTCCCCTACTTGAAAGCGAGCGATGAGGAATACAAGAACATTGTGATTACTTCGAGTTGTTTGGCTCGATTTGGCGTGCCGAACTACACCGCCTATTGCACTTCCAAAGCAGGACTTTTGGGGCTCACAAAAGCACTGGCAGTTGAATTGGCCCATGATAAAATTAAGGTCAACGCCCTGGCCCCAGGCTGGATAGAAACCGAAATGGCACGAGCCGGAATTCAAAATCTCGCCGATCGCTCAGGCAGCACGTATGAAGAAGCACTCCAGGAACAAATGGCCTTCGTCCCGGCAGGAAAGATGGGTCAGCCCGAAGAAGTCGCCCGCTTGGTGAGTTTCATTATGACCAATGAAGAAACCTCGTTTACCGGCCAGACCTTCGACATCAACAACGGTGCTTTTATGAACTAGATTATTTTAGCACAAGGCAAATGGTGAAGCGAGTAGGACTGACCATTTGCATTTGCCGAAGGCTAGAAGAAAGATCTCAAAATGTTTAAATTGAACCCATGAAAAAATATTTACTCCTGACTTTAGGTGGATTGCTGGCGGTGGCAAGCAGTGGACAAACTGAATTTCAAACGGACTCGACTATCATTCGTTCGATTTATTCGGAGGTATTGGCCAATGGTGAATGTTATGGGAATTTGCGCGTTTTATGCAAGGACATTGGAGCTCGACTAAGCGGTTCTCCTGAAGCCGACCAAGCGATTGCATGGGGGAAGGACTTGCTTGAATCGTATGGGTTTGAAAACGTGCATACCGAAGAAGTCTTGGTACCCCATTGGACACGTGGATCGACGGAATACGGCTATTATGAATCTGGAGGCGTGAAGTACACGACCAATGTGACTGCTTTGGGCGGATCAGTGGGCTGCCAAGGTGAGATAAGTGGACAAGTTATCGAAGTAAAGAATTTTGAGGAATTGGAAGTGCTCGGCAGGGAGAAGGTTCAGGGGAAAATCGTGCTTTTCAATCGGCCTATGGACCCACTTCTTATCAACACGGGTGCAGCCTATGGTGGAGCAAATAACCAACGAGGTCGAGGAGCATCAGAAGCAGCTAAGTACGGTGCGATTGGAGCCTTGGTTCGTTCGCTCACACATGCCCTTGATACTTTCCCTCACACCGGTGGAATGTATTACGAAGAGGGAATAGGAAAAATTCCCGCATTGGCGATAAGTACGGTTCACGCTTCGGAATTAAGCCATGCCTTGGAAAAGGATCCAAATCTCACCTACACCATGAATTTATCGTGTAAGCTCTACGATGATGTTATACAGGCCAATGTGATTGGGGAGATTCGGGGGACTGAACTTCCTGACGAATACATTGTAGTAGGAGGACATTTGGACAGTTGGGACATTGGGGAAGGAGCGCACGATGACGGAGCTGGTATTGTGCAGAGCATTGAAGTTTTGAGAGCGATCAAAGCCCTGGGCATTCCGTTGAAACGCACCCTACGCGTTGTATTATTCATCAATGAGGAAAACGGCAACAACGGAGGAAAAACCTACGCGGCCAATGTTGAAGAATTCGGATTGAAGCATTATGCAGCCATCGAATCAGACGCCGGAGGATTTAGTCCGCGAGGATTTCGCATCGAGGGAAACGACGAGCAATACGAACTATTTCAAAGTTGGGAGAATTTATTTGAACCCTACTCAGTACATCAATTCAGAAGAGGATTCAGTGGTGTAGATATTCGTCCGCTCAAAAACGACACCATTGCCCTATTCGGCTTGATTCCCGATGGACAGCGTTATTTCGACTACCACCATTCGAATCAAGACATCTTTGAAAACGTCAATCGACGAGAGTTGGAATTAGGGGCGGCGACAATAGCTTCTTTGGTGTACTTACTTGATGCTCGGGGTTGGTAATTCTTTTATTTACCTGCAGCGCTTTTGAGTTGCGCTTCGGTCTTTAGGCCTTCGAGTATAGCTCGGTTGATTAATGGGAGACCGTCTGTGGTTTCAACTTCTTTGAGTTTGGCAATACTACCACTTCCGCTATAGATGCGAATATAATTGTGGGACCCGGACTCGTCGAATTCGGCCATCATTTCAACAATTCCAACCATGCCCTCTTTCTTAGCAATACGACGCTGAATTCCGGTGAAATCACTAATGGTTGCTGCGTGATGGATATCGGCAATTTTCGTTGGCTGGTTAAATTCGGGCTGGACATCTTTGGAGTCCAGCATCAACACTTCGAATTCTCCTACCAAAGTGTTGCTTGTGAGCTTTGCTTCTCGTTTTTCGGGTGACATTGGGCCGATTTGGGTAATTAACAATTCCAAGGATCGCACATAGAGACCAGCATAAATACTCTTTAGCTTGCTTTGATCAATAAGATATTCAGCAATGGGCGGGAGGGCAGGATCTTTGGCAAATAGTCCTGAGGCGTCTGGCTTTTTAATCACTGCCTTTTCGCTGGACTTGTAAAGTGTAAGCCAACAATTCGCTTTGTCTCCAACATTTTCTTTCACTGGAACGATAACATATCCTTCACCCGATTTTACTTGCTGATAATAATCGGTCACAGAAAGCACCTTTAAATCTGCTTTAGCAAAAGTATTCCCACAATAATCCAATACTTGATTGGCGATTTTGCCATTGTCTATCACCAAATAAACTGTTTCACCTTCAAGGGTGCTTGGAGCTTTATCGGCAATTTTTTGGGCATGGCAAGTGAACGAAATGGCCACCGCGGCGAGGAGAAAAATTATACGTTTCATGGTTGGCATACTTACAACATTTGTTCCAAAAATAGCTTAAAATTAAAAGAGTACCGATTCTCCCTACATCTTTTCTCGGTGTAGTCAAATCCCCTATTTTAAAATGACCAGTCTCGACAGTTCATTGAAATTGCTACTCGAAGAAATAACGAAATAAATCCCAGGTTCAATTTGTGGTAAGGGCAGCACAATTTCGGCATTCTCATCTTCCAGCATTTGCCGATTGCTAAGGACAACTTTTCCGTAGGAATCGACGATTGTGGTTTCCAAATAGTCTTCTTCAACGCCAGTAATGCGCATATACAATACCTGTCCTTCATTGGGGTTCGGATAGACGCTGATTTCTCTAGCTATCCCCATGGAATTCAAGTTTTTATTGTCACCAGCGAATGTATTGCTCTGCCTTTCTAAATTGATATCCATAGCGGCTGATCCCAATTGAACCACATTACTTCCATCAAAGCAAGGTGGAAAAACACATGATCCGTCGTCCAAAGTGGCCAAGGAATCGAAATTGCACGCAGAGGAATCCGTACAACCTACGATACCAAAATCGCAATCCCACCAAGGAGTTGTAGCGCAAGGGTCAAAATCCATCGCCTCGGGATCAGTACAACCCTCAACTTCAATAAAACTAACGGTGAGCAAGCAGGTGCCCTCATCTCCATTGTAGCCATCAATTTGGATAAGGTAAGTTTGTCCCTGAACCAACACATTTCCTTCATTGCAATCATAGTCTATCAGAGAATATAAACTCACTCCCCCATCATCGTCGTCGCTCAATATTGTGCCAGAGCAGCCGTCATACAGTGCGATTTGAGTATCGTTGAAAGTTCCTGTTCCATCATCGCTGGTTTCGATGACGATGGCCCCACCGTTGGACGGGGCTATAAAGCTGAACCAAACGTCATTTTCAACAGAAGCGTCAATCCAGGAAGCTCCGACTCCTCCATCGGGTGTAGCGCCTAAGTTGTTGACGGGGATGGGCTGACCAAAAAACTCGATGGGAAGGGCATCGCCGCAGCCATCATTGGCAGCAGAATACAAGCAAGTTCCGTCGTCAATTCCAGCTTCTTCGTTGTAATTGTACGCAGTTGGATCCGTACATCCACATGCTGTGGGTAGGCCAATGGAAACCGACGATGACAGTCCATTCGTGTGGGTTCCGGTAGCAAGGACAAGTCCGTCGGCATTGATAAAAGTATATTGAGCGCCATTCCAGGAATCTCCAAAAGCGTCGTACATAATGAAAGTGTAGCAATCATTAAGGCCGCACAAGGTGACCGGTGCATTGTCGTTCGATCCACCTTGCATAACAATGTCGTCGTTGCTGTCCACTAAGGCCCATGAAATTTCCGAATCGTAGTCACCACCTCCGACTTCGAGGAAAATACAATTGTCGTAACAACACGACATGTCCTCTATATTCGCGAGGGGATTGAAGTTGCAAGCGTCGGTTGCAGTACAACCAAGTATTTCAGGGTACACGCAATTCCCATCTTCAATGGTGGCACACTCTTCAAAATTCAAGGCTTGGCTATCGGTGCAACCTGGGTTGTCATATAGCGTAATGCTTATATCGCATGTACCCCATTGTGCCCCATTACCGTCTAATTGGACAAAATAAGTTTCACCTCCAACTAGCGATGTACCTGCCACACAACTGAAGATGACACAAGCATGAAACATTTGTCCTAGATCCTCATCATCGTGAATTAAGAGCCCTCCGCAAGCGTCATAAACGGCTAGCTGCGTATCGGTTAACGACCCTGATCCATCATTCCAAGTTTCGATCCGTAGGATGCCGCCTGAAGAAGGAGCTTCGAAGGTGAACCACACATCATTGTCGACCGAATTGTCTGCCCAGCTCAAGCCGACTGGTCCGTCGGGAGTGGCTAAATAGTTCGTCACATTGGTCAAGGAGCCGTCGGTCGGAAGTGGCATTGCATTTTCACAGAGGTCATTGCTGGGCACGTAGAAACAGCTTCCATCATCACATACAGCTGTCGGATCAAAGTTGACCGCTGTGGAGTCAGTACATCCTGGAATGCACGGGGCACATGAGGGATCTGTTGGAAAGTGAAATCCAATCCCAGAACCGTCGAGATCATCGCCATTCACGTAATGACAATCTCCAACTTGATACACAGGAGATTCGGGATCTCCCCCATCAAAAACGAGGGTATTCAAGTTATAGAGCAGCTCATCATTTGAATCGATGGTTATCTGAGCAATGAGCACAGCATTGTCCATGCCGATTCCGAGTCCATTGTTGTTGCAACTTTCACCCGGTATTGAAGACCAGCTGCCTTCGGTGATGGTAAGATTGGGAGTAAGTCCAGCTCCTTGAAAGGACTCTTCGAAACTAGTATCACTTGGAAGGGTTGAGGAATAGTCTACGGGATTACCGCATTCGATAAAGCTGCCGTCATAAAAGTCGCTGCCTACCCATCCGACTGTCACAAAAGAATCGAAGCATAAAGTGGGGTTGAACATGCAGAAGGCCGTTGTTAGAAGATCTCCAGTAATTGAACCTTGATCTTGGTTGAATACTTGTTCATTCTGACTTCCAAGAACCAAGTAGTCATCATCGCTGGAATAAACGCTTACGAGTATATCATCGGCATCTTGCAGATTGGCGAAAATCTGGTAAGTAGTGAATCCAGGAGCGGCCTGGTCTATGGCGACAATGGAGTGCGATATATAGGATACCTGACCTTGAATACAAATGGCACAAGACAAGCATAGGCATATTCCCAATGATAGAGCTTTCATAGAATCCTTCGATTAACAAGTAGATAAACGGCAATGGTAGCAACAGCGGAGGGGTGTTGTCACAAGTTTAAGGCAAACGCATTGACCTTAAATATAAGTCTTTCGAAAATATGGGGCAAAAAAAAAGAGCGTCTCCAAGGAGACGCTCTTTTCAATTATACTAGAGAATTATTATTTCTCAATAACAAGTCGCTCAGTCTGCGTAGTGTTGTTCATTGTGAATCTCACATTGTAAACACCTGAAGCAAGACCGTTAAGGTTGATTACTTCATTTACGTTTCCTGTTGCAACAGTAATCTGCTCAGCTTGAACAGTCTTACCGAACATGTCGATGATATCCATAGTAACTACAGTAGACTCAACACCTGAAAGGTTAACGTTGAGGATCTGACCGTTGTTAGGGTTAGGATAAATCGCAGCTTCAGGAGCTACAGCAGCATCAGACAAGTCTTTCTCCTCGTCAAGCAAGTCAACAGAAGGACCATCTACGCTAGGTAGACCAATAGGGCCAACAATTGAAACACAATCAGCAGCACCGAAGGCACCTAGGGCACCGTTGGCGAAGATTGGACGAACACGTACATCATAAACACCACCTTCTACAAGGCCAGGTACCCATGAAAGACGTACGAAGTTAACAGCAGTTCCAGATACAAAGTTGATCGGAAGCTCAGGAACATCAGTTCTTGTGAATTCCCATTCCCAATCAGCAGCACCACAAACCCATGGAGTCGAGCCGATGTACTGACCCATCCACTTAGGACCGAAGTTAGTACAGTTATCAGCTGGCTTAACCACAGAAGATGGAGGAGCATTAACAGTAATAGGACAAGAAACAGTACCAGGTACGTTTGGAAGTTCATCCGTTCCGTTAACGTTTGTAAGCATGTGCTTAACGTCGATTAGAACAGTGTAATCATCACCCCAAGGAAGTGAAGGAACATCAAACAACTGGATGAAATCCCATGGATCTCCATCAGCAGTGTAAACCTGACCATCAGAAACAGCAGTAAAGTTGAATGTGTAAACTGCAGGTCCTACCCAGTCAGCCTTAAACATATCACATAGATTGTATGGACCTGATCCATAATCACATGTAGTTTCAGGAAGATACTGAACACAGATAGTGAAGTCTCCGTCTCCAGAAGCTGGAGTTCCGTCGTAAGCACAAACAGAAATTCTGTATGTGTCACCAGGAGTCAAATCACCTACGTTCAACCACTCATCAGTTCCGAAAGAAACGTCCTCAGTATCAACTGAGTTGTTACTTGCATCAAGAAGCTCAACAACAGCGTCGAAACCACCAGCAGAAGAAACCTCGATACGTACACCAGCTGTAACAGCAGTGAACTCATACCAAAGGTCAGCCGAAGCTCCCAACGTGAATGCAGTACCTTCGATGTTATCAGATTGAGCAAGGCTCAAATCGTCTGAAATAGTCGAACAAGTTCCCAATACAGTCAACGAAAGTGCAGTTGCACCAGCTGGCTCATCGTTAGGAATACATGGAGCGAACGTACAAGAACCATCGTCATACATTGCTGCAGCGTCATAGTTACAAGCAGTAGAATCCATACAACCGAAACAAGATGCAGTATTCACTGAGAATGATCCAGATCCAGCTGTACCACCGGCAGCTTCATCAGCACCGTTAACAGCCCATGAAATCTCAGAATCAAATGATCCACCACCAACAGTTACCATATAGCAACCATCAAGCAGACAAAGACCGTCAGTTTGTGCGAATCCATCAGCCATTGTACCTGAAGCTACAGAAAGTAAAGTAGCAGCATCAACGATGTCATAAGAAGCACCGTTCCATCCGTCACCGAATGAATCGATCAAGTCAATTGACAAGCAGTTGTCATAACAGCAAGAACCGTCATCAACAGAAACTGAAGAATCATAGTTACAAGCAGCTGAATCAGTACAACCTGGGTCACAGTTTTGACCTACGCTTACTCCAGGAGTAGACTCCGTGAACAAGCCAGTACCTAGACCACCAGTTGAAACATTTCCGTTGTTGTCATCTACAGTCCATGAAGCACCGTTCCATCCGTCACCGAATGAATCAATAGCTACGAACGTGTAACAATCAGTCAACAGACACAACTCAGCAACTTCTGCAATACCTGAAGCAACTAGGCCACCTAGACCATCATATAGTTCCCAAGTAATCTCAGAATCAAATGATCCACCACCTACAGTTACAGTTACACAGTTGTCAAAACAACAAGCAGCTGGATCTGAGATAGACGCAGTTGAATCAAAGTTACAAGCAGTAGTATCAGTACAACCAGCACAAGTCAAGTACTCGCAAGAACCATCGTCGTTTGTTGCAGCTGAATCAAAGTTACAAGCACCTGTGTCAGTACATCCAGGAACTCCGTTTGTACAAGAACCATCGTCGTTAGACGCACATGGATCGTAGTTAGCGAAAGTTGAATCAGTACAACCATCCTTATCTGTAAACGTCAAAGTGATGTTACATGTACCAGCGTCACCGTTGTATCCGTCAACTTGAATCACGTAAGTGTTTCCACCAACTAGACCAGTTCCACCGTCACAATCGAATGTCAACAATGAGTACAATGAAGCACCTGAATCATCGTCATCAGCCAAGATAGTTCCACCACATGCATCATACACAGCAAGCTGTGTATCGTTGAATGATGTAGTACCGTCGTCAGAAGTTTCGATAGTCAATACACCACCTGAAGAAGGAGCAGTAAAGCTATACCAAACATCGTTCTCAACAGTTCCATCGAACCATGAAGCACCTGCAGCACCGTCGGCAGTAGAACAGTTGTTTGTTACCAAAGTAGCAACACCGTCAACAGCCAGACCAATTGCGTTAGCGCAGTCATCGTTAGCTTCAGGAAGAATACAAGTTCCGTTGTCTAGAACAGCACCTGAGTCATAGTTACATGCAGTTGTATCAGTACATCCACATTGTCCTGGAAGGCCGATGTTAGCAACATCTTCGAATCCACCAGCGTGCGTACCTGTGTAAAGTACGTTTCCGTCATTATCAGACACTGTATACGTAGCACCGTTCCATCCGTCACCGAATGAATCATGCAATAGTAAAGCGTAACAATCATCAACTAGACAAAACATTCCTGCAGTTTCAGGAGCAATACCTGAATAAAGAATGTTTCCAAGTCCGTCAACAAGATCCCAAGTAATTTCAGATTCGAAACTTCCTGCAGTGATGTCAATAACAACACAGTTGTCAAAACAACATGAGCTATCATCTAAAGTTGCAGTAGAATCGTAGTTACAAGCAGCTGTATCAGTACAACCAGCGCAAGACAAGAATTCACAAGAACCATCGTCATTTGTAGCAGCTGAATCGTAGTTACAAGCAGTTGTATCAGTACAACCGTCAACAGCAACACTACAACCTGGATCAGCAGGATAGTGAAGTCCTAGACCAGAACCATCAACCTCACCTGGATCTACAGTATTACAGTCACCAATCGTCAAGATAGGAGCACTACCATCTGCAGCATCAAAGATTTGGATGTTCAAGTTGTAAGCCAAGTCATCCGTAGAAGGAATAGTAACTTGAGCGATCAATACTGTGTTATTCACACCGATACCGAAACCGTTGTCGTTACAACCAGCAAGGTTTGTAGTAAACCAAGCACCATCTTGCATCACCAAACTAGGAGCTGCAGGATTGGTTCCAAAAGTAGCACCAATTACAGATGCGTTTGGCAAAGAAGAAATTGTTGTAGTCGCTTGACCACAAGCAATAGGGCTTCCATCATAGGCCGTAGTTCCATACCAACCAATTGTAACGAATGATTCGAAACACAAAGGTGGAACAAATCCACAGAAACCTGTAGCCAATCCATCTCCAGTAGTAGAACCAGAGGCATTGTTTACAACGACGTTACCGTCTCCACCCAATTCCAAGTAATCGTTACTTGCAGCATAAACAGAAGACAAGAAGTCATCTGCATCTTGCAAATCGGCAAAGATTCGGTAGGTTGTTAGACCAGGACCAGCCTGATCCACAGCATGAACGGTGTGATACACCGAGGTCACCTGCGCAGTTAATGAGCCACCCAATGTGGCGCATGCGATCAAAAACGTTAAGAGTTTTCTCATAATGATTAAGATATATAGTTAAACACTAGCTATTTAAATAAAAGTAGGGCCGACCGAAACCGGCCCTACTCTTTTGGTTAATCTTTACGATAATATTAACAAGCTACACCAAACTGTCCAAGGAACAGTAGAAGGTCTTGCGTGTTAGTGATTCCATCGTCGTTCAAGTCAGTAGGACATGCGCTACCAAGTGTGAACGTACAAGAACCATCATCATTCGTGATCGTTGGATCTGAAGTATAGTTATCTGCATCTGGATATGTACATCCAGCACAAGAAGTATACTCACAAAGCGTACAATCACTCAATGGAGGAACAGCATCATAGTTACAAGCTGTTGGCTCTTGACATGCGAAACATGTACCAGCACCTACAGAGAAGTAAACGTTAGAAACTGGAGCACCACCTGAAGCAGGTGAAGAAGCACCAACAATCAACCATGAGATTTCAGAATCGAATGATCCACCACCAACGTTGATATAGTAACATCCATCAAGTAGACAAAGAACATCAGCTTGGAATGCACCAGCGGCTAGAGTTCCAGAACCTTGTGAAACGCCAGACGTTGCATCAAACACTTCGTAAGTTGCTCCGTTCCATCCGTCACCGAATGCATCGTTCAACTGAATTGTTACACAGTTGTCGAAACAGCATGATCCGTCGTCGATAGTCGCACCAGGAGTGAAGTTACAAGCAGTTGTGTCAGTACAACCAGCACAAGTCAAGTACTCACATGATCCATCTTCAGTATCAGCAAGTGAATCGAAGTTACAAGCGATTGGGTCAGTACAACCACAAATGCCTCCGCCCAATACGAACGTGTAAACTCCAGCACCACCAGCAGCAACAGCGTTGCCTAGGTCATCAAACAAGTTGAATCCAACTTCAGAATCAAATGATCCACCACCAACAGTCAATGTATAGCAGCCATCATCACAAATACAGAAGTAGTCATCTCCAAGCTCGTTTCCAGCAAAGTTGTCTGTGTCAGAACCTTCTTGAGCAGTATCGATGTCACCAGAAGCAACAACGTTACCTAAACCATCAGTGATAGAGTAAGTAGCTCCGTTCCATCCGTCACCGAATGTATCAACCATATCCATGTTGAATCCGTATCCTGGTCCAGGAACGCAAGCAGCACATAGACAAGAGAAGTAGTCACATGAACCGTCATCAACGTTTGCAGTTGAATCGTAGTTACAAGCAGCAGTTCCCATACAACCAGGAACAACAACCTCACACTCGTGAGAGATAGTGTATCCTTGTGGAGTTCCACTTACGTAAACGAAGTAAACCTCGCCAACTACAGAAACAAATTGCAACCATACGTCATCAGATTGGAAGAATCCACAGTCTGCACCAGCTTGGTTGTCATCAACCTCACTAGCGAAACATGAGAATGTTCCAGCACAAGTCTGATCAGAAGAAGTGTAGATATCCATTTGCGTGTCAGATACAGAGTACTCACCTGAACCACCGTCACACGTACGGATAGTATGTAGGTCACCTGTTCCAACGAATGAATACCAAGCACCGATTCCAGGAGAACCGTTACATCCAGCTACAAGTAGTGGAGCGTCAGCTGCAGTAGCACAAGCCAATGAACCAGCTAAGTCAACAGTACCACAAGGAAGTGCAGTAGCGTTCAAACAGTCATCGTTAGTCAAAGGATCTCCGATACAATCGTATACACATGAACCATCGTCGATGTTTGCACCTGCAGGTACATCGTAGTTAGTTGCAAATGGATCAGTACAACCCAAGATACCACAATCAGTAGTGAACTCAAACTCACCACAGTTGATTGGATCAGTTGTGTAAACGAAGAAGTAGTAGTCAGTGTTAGCTGTCAACGTAAAGAACGCAGACAAGTCACCAGCACAAGTACCAGTTACTAGAGGACAACAAGCAATCTCAACGATGTTTCCACATCCTAGGTTACCAAGATCTTCATAAACAGTCATACCTACAGTACCACCAGAGATGTTAGTAACGTTGAAGTTAAATGTATCACAAGTACCAGAGTTTTGGTAGAACCAAACACCGTAAGGAGTTGCGAAAGCAGGAGTACATGCATCTGGTGCATCAGGACCAACACAACATAGGTTACCTGGGAAGGTTACACCATAAGGCTGGAAGATAGCATCAGCACAATCATCGTTAATCGAAGTTGAACCAGTACAGTCAACACAGTTAACATCCAATAGGAAGTCACCAGTTGCACCACCGAATCCGTGAACCAAAATGTAGTAATCTACACCTGGAGTCGTATTGAATACAAACTCAGACAAGAAACCAGTACAGTTCGGGCTGTCATCGTTACCACCTAGACAAAGTAGGTTAGAACAATCAGGAGCTGCTTCGTATACAGAGATACGTGTATCAAATCCAGAAGTTGTGTTACAAGTAGACAAGAAAACTTGGTCACCTGTTCCATCAAATACATACCAAACACCAGGACCATCTACTGCAGTTCCACAGTTAGTTCCAGTCAACAACTCATTATCTTGAGAGTTGATAGAAGTTCCTGCAACCTGAATACCACAAGTAACAAGCTCAGCATTCGAGCAGTCGTTGTTGTCCGGAGGACATACACATGAACCATCGTCATTGTTTGCATAAGGGTTGAAGTTCAAGCAAACTGCATCAGTACAACCATCAATAGCACAAACAGCACCACCAATTGGGAATCCAGAAGGACCGAATGGAGCACCACCAGCGAAAATAACGTTACCTAGTTGATCTTCGAAAGAGAAACCAATCTCTCCGTCGAAAGTTCCACCACCTACAGATAGAGAGTAGCAACCATCAGCCATACAGATGAAATCTGTTTGAGCATCTCCAGCTACAATCGTACCTGAAGCAATAACAGCAGCAGTTACAAGATCAGAAATCTGGTAAGTAGCACCGTTCCATCCGTCACCGAATGAATCAGTCATAATCATAGACATCAATTGCTCACTTGGATCACAAGTAACACATGAACCATCGTCACAGATTGCCGAAGGATCGTAGTTATTTGCAGCAGTATCAGTACAACCTACAGTTCCACCCAATGCAAATCCAATAACCTCAGGACCTGCACCAGCAGCCAATGTACCTGAAGCAATTACGTTTCCTAGTTCGTCAGTTGCAGACCATGTAGCGTTGTCCCATCCGTCACCGAATGAATCAGTCATTTCCATGTTGTAGCAACCGTCAAGCAGACAGAAAGTATCGTTAAATGGAGCACCGCCAGAAGCGATTACGTTACCCAAGTCATCAGAGAAAGTGAATCCAAGCTCAGAATCGAACAATCCACCACCTACAGATAGAGTAACACATGTGTCATAACAGCAAGAACCGTCATCAGCAGCTGCCAATGAGTCATAGTTACAAGCAGTCGTATCAGTACATCCTGGAGGGCATGCACCACCGTTTACTTGGAATACGTGATTGATTAAATCAGCAACACCCGACTGTGGGTTGTCAGCACCATTCAATACCCAAGAAATTTCAGAATCAAATGATCCACCACCTACAGAGATACCGTAGCATCCAGTCGCAAGACATAATTCGTCAGTCGCTGAAAATCCAGTAGTAAATGTTCCAGTTGTAACAACCAACAAAGTGTTCATATCAGTAATAGTGTATGAAGCACCGTTCCATCCGTCACCGAATGAGTCGATCATGTCAACAGACAAGCAGTTGTCGAAACAACAAGATCCATCGTCAATTGTAATACCAGCACCACCATAGTTACAAGCGGTAGTTGTGATACAACCGATACATGAATAATCACATGAACCATCCTCAAGCGTTGCTAGAGAATCAAAGTTACATGCACCTGGATCAGTACATCCAGCACATGTTAAATACTCACAAGAACCATCTTCAAAGTTGGCTGTTGAGTCGTAGTTACAAGCAATCGGATCTGTACAACCCGCAACGAAACATGGCAATGAAGTTGGATTGGCAGATACAAAAATTGTAACTGTTCCACCTGTACCAGTGAATGTTCCAGATGCAATAGCTGCACCATTGCGTGTAATTACATATGTAGCACCATTCCATCCGTCACCGAATGAATCAAGTCCTTCAAACACGTAACAGTCATCTACTAAACATAGATCAGTTACTGAAGGCGCACCACCCGAAGCTACTAAACCAGCGGCTCCATCATACAAATTCCACGAAATCTCAGAATCGAAAGATCCTGACGTAATTGAAATCTGGACACAGTTGTCGTAACAACAATCCAGTGCATCTACGTCCGTAGATACATAGTTACAAGCTGCAGTGTCATTACACCCAGCTTGCGCGTCAATGGTCCAAAAGGCTAAACAGCCTAAGAAGAGGACCGAAGCTAACTTCGTAAAAGCTTTCTTCATTTTGTCTTGGTTTTTGGTTAATACTTAAAAAAATATTGTCGGGATAACCCCGATAGTTAAATTGTTTCCAAATGTAAGTGAGCCGAAATCTTCATCACAAAATAATCCTACGCACAATTTCGACATGATCAATACTGTTCATTAATTATATACTGGCACATAAGTGCCTATTCCTACAAGGTGTTGAATGGAGCAAGTGAGGTAAGTCAAGGTAAAGGTTGTTCGCTTTCGGGCACAAAAACCGTTCAGCATTTCAAAATTATGCATTTAATCCCGTTTTTCCTAAAACTGATCGAGCAAAATATGCTCTTCGTCCCAAGTTAAGCAGTCTACCGACATGATTATCAGCGATATCCTACCTCAATTTTCAGAACGAGGATGACAAATATAAGAAAGAATCAATACCGATCAACTCAAAATTGAAATTCTTCCCAATTCGACACAAAAGCCCAGAACCCCCAGTAAATCAGGCAACAAGGATGCATGCCGACTATTTTTTATCAAAGTTTTTTTTTTAGTCTGAGAATATAGACTTCTATGTCCACAGGTGCAAAATGACTTAAATGCAAGAAATTGCATTTCGCGTAAAATTAGTTCTAAAAAAAACTTTTTTTGCCATGTCAGCCCAACCAAATTGGAAATATTCGGCAAACCATTCAATAGAATACGACTACCACATTTCGGCATGCCAACTTTGAGCGAATGGCACAAGCCATCCTTCGCGCAGCTCACCTTTCGTTTTGACCAAATTATTGAACACCCGTGTCTCATCTGTAATAAGACCAGCCTTGCGCATAGCCCAGAACTCATGCATTTGCGTTATCGCTAATCCCCCCTCCTTTATCCAAGCTATGGCCATACGATCAAAGAAGTCGACCGACAGTAATTCACCCAGCTCTCGCACCAAGGCCACACTCGCATCAATCGAACATCCCGTAACACCACTCGCCTCTTCGTCGACGGCAAATACCAGAAACCTCTTGCGTTCCAGTGCATAGGAGGCTTGTAGCGGGCTACCATGCGCAGACCATGAGTCCGTAAACTCATCACATTTCTTTGTTATAAGTTCTATTTCTTGATCAGACAACTCACGAGAACATTGGTAGACCCAAATTCTGGAATGGTCGGGCATGGTGGAAAAGTCAAGTTTCATTTGCTGTGGTATTGATTAAAAGTGAATAAGCGGGCACCAAGATCATCAAAGGGACTGGAGACTGCAAGGCTCCGAGAATCTTTCTAGCAAAGCCATACCCTTCGGTACCGTGGCCAAAGAACCTGGAAACGGTAAAAACCGCAACAGCAACTAGTAAAAAGCCAAGATAAGCCACGACAATCTGCCTCGTTAAGTTTTTGCTCCCCGTCCACAGGGAAAACGCTTTGATCACTATTGCCGCATTCAAAACCAAGAAAACCAAGGCGGCCATCCATTTCAATACGACTAACTGCCCCTCATCCAGTCGCATCAGCACCTCAACGGGCTCGTGGTTAAAATAGTAATCAAAGGGATGGTCTTTTCTAAACATCTGCAATGCAGCCACTCGCTCTGGACCAGACATTTGGGCGTAGCCCTGAATATTTACCGCCTGTTCTAGGATGAAATTGGTTTCAATCTTTACACGTTCTTGAAAAAAGCCGAATACAATTCCGACAAAAACGAGCAGGAAGGCAAGGGCTTTATTTTTCATCGTTGGGCTTTGCCTCTTTTAGGCCGACATCTGAAAGTCGATTGATCCAAAAATACCACAATCCGAAAACGAACAAGTACACCAATACTGTAAAGGTATAATCATGATGAAATTGCAGGGACTCGGGGCTCACAGAGACGATGATCACCAGGGCAACTATGCGCAAGGCGTTGATTAGATGGACACACAACAAACCCAGTGGTAAAAACCACAGTTTATGTTTGATTGGGCCCGGGAAAGCCATGACAAAAACTGCCAACAATGACAACAGGGTAATTCCGTCACACGGCGCACCAATTTCGATCCAGTGCGAGTCGACTATTCCAACGAAATTGGCAAATTCTCCCACATGAGGCCGCAATTCGTAGCCTAGAATATTGAGAATGCTCTCGGTAAGCCACACCAAGTTATCAATAATGAAATGATCGAAATTGGTATGAGGCTGCAGGTAAAACTCGTAAAGGAGGTACCACAATAAGTAGACCCCCGGAGCAATAACAATAAATCGAATAAAAGGATTCGAGAACGAAAGCTTCATCTCACCCTTTACGCGTGAGATCATGGGCTTTCTTACCACCATAGGCAATGCCAGCAGCAATAAGGAAACCTAGTCCGCCATCAATAGGACAAGGACCGCCAAAAGGACCGTCGCAAGGTGGTGGATTATCTTCTGGAAAAGGCTGAGCCCCAACGATCATTGGTAATGCGAGCCAGGCACAAACGATGCCCCAAGAGATGATTTTTTTCATGTTAATCTGGTTACTGAGCGTACATCGACAAAGCTACGACATTTTCAAAACACTGCGAACATCACATCAAAATATCATTTACGCCAGTTGAATCGGCAGAATACTATATTTGCACTTCGCTTCCGTAAATCGCGACAATGTCACAAAAACCAAGTAACCTCATTGATCCTGAAGATCTCAGGCCCATTTTCAAATTCCTGGGAAAGAATTGGTACCTCTTGCTTTTGTTCCCCATGGCGGCCATGGTGCTTGCCTATTGGTACACGCATACCTTGCCTAATATTTACGCGGCAAAGACGGAAATCCTATTGAAAAGTGCCGACACGTACGACTATCAAAGTCAGCTCTACAGCAACCTAGGCTACTATTCTTTGATGCAAGATGTTACGAATCAAAAAAGGGTTTTA